>NZ_CATKPP010000010.1:0-95799 GCF_949767635.1 Pseudomonas sp. IT-93MI4 | reverse complement strand
CCGCTGCCGATAACTGCGTAACTCGTTGAATCTCAAGGAGTTTTCCATTTCGACTGCGCCGGAAGTGGGGCGAATTATAGACTTCTAAAATTCGCCGTCAACCCTTATTTCAAACTTTATTCAGCTTTCAGTGTGATACGTGCAAATGCCTTCTTGCCCGCCTGGCAAACGTGGGTCGCGCCCAGCACATATATAAAGGAGCGATCAACCACCTCACCATCCACACGCACACCACCAGAAGCCAACAGATCACGCGCCGCTGCCGAGTTCTTCACCAGGCCTGCCTTATTAAGAACGGCCGCAATTGGCATATCTTCAGCAGAGGCCAGTTCGATCTCCGGCAGATCATCCGGCAGTTCGCCATCTTTCATACGGTTACCGGCAGCGCGATGAGCATTGGCCGCAGCCTCCTCACCATGGAAGCGCGCGACAATCTCTTCCGCCAACTTGATCTTGATGTCGCGCGGGTTAGCCCCCGCCTCGACATCTGCACGGAAGGCATTGATCTCATCCATCGAACGGAAGCTGAGCAGCTCAAAGTAACGCCACATCAGCGCATCCGGAATCGAAACCAGCTTGCCGTACATCACACCTGGCGCTTCCTGGATACCGACGTAGTTGCCCAACGACTTGGACATCTTCTTCACGCCATCCAGGCCCTCGAGCAACGGCATGGTCAGAATGCACTGAGCTTCCTGACCATAACCACGCTGCAGCTCACGCCCCATCAGCAAGTTGAACTTCTGATCGGTACCGCCCAGTTCGACATCCGCGCGCAGAGCAACCGAGTCATATCCCTGAACCAGCGGATAGAGGAACTCATGAATAGCGATCGGCTGATTGGTGGTGTAACGCTTATCGAAGTCATCACGCTCAAGCATACGTGCGACGGTGTACTGCGATGTCAGACGAATGAAGTCAGCCGGACCCATCTGATCCATCCAGGTGGAGTTGAAGGCAACTTCGGTTTTCGCCGGATCAAGAATCTTGAATACTTGAGTCTTGTACGTCTCAGCGTTTTCCAGAACCTGCTCGCGAGTCAACGGAGGACGCGTAGCGCTCTTGCCGCTTGGATCACCGATCATCCCGGTGAAGTCACCAATCAGGAAGATCACCTGATGCCCCAATTCCTGGAACTGGCGCAGCTTATTAATAAGCACGGTGTGACCCAAGTGCAGATCCGGGGCGGTTGGATCGAAACCAGCCTTGATACGCAGCGGCTGGCCGCGCTTGAGCTTCTCGATCAGCTCGGACTCGACCAATAGTTCTTCCGCACCACGTTTAATCAGCGCTAGCTGCTCTTCAACCGACTTCATAACAGACCCGCAAGGCTCAGATTCAAAGGGAACCAACCATACAAGATCGTGCACCAATTACAAGTTTTGCCCGGCGCACGGACACCAATCTGCAGACAGGATGTCTGTAGACTTGCTTCGGGGATGATTTGGTTATATTTTATACAGTTATTTCATCTTCATCATGTCATTCATCTTTTCCAATTCATCTTTTTTCAAAGTCAAAATTACTTATGACCACTGAACCGTCTAAAGCGCCACCGCTTTACCCGAAGACCCACCTGCTCGCCGCAAGTGGAATCGCCGCCCTTCTCAGCCTGGCGCTCCTGGTATTTCCTTCCAGTGATGTTGAAGCCAAAAAGACGACCCTGAGCCTGGAACTGGAAAGTCCTGCTGAACAACTGACACAAGATCAAGACGCTGCTGACGCGATTCAAGCCACAAATGAGCCAGCAGCCTCACCTTTCGCCCAGATCGAAAACAGCACCGAAGAAACCCCGAAAACCGCTGAAGCCGCACCTGCCCCAGCTCCGGCTGCAGAGAAATCAAAAGCCCCGGGGCACCGCGAAGTCGTCGTATCCAAAGGCGATACGCTCTCTACATTGTTCGAGAAAGTCGGTCTGCCAGCCGCTGCTGTGCACGAAGTGCTGGCCAGCGACAAACAAGCCAAACAGTTCAGCCAGCTCAAGCACGGCCAGAAGCTGGAGTTCGAACTGAACCCGGAAGGCCAACTGACCAGCCTGCACAGCAAGGTCAGCGACGTCGAAACCATTACCCTGACCAAGAATGACAAGGGCTACGCATTCAACCGAGTAACAGCCAAGCCGACCGTTCGCACGGCTTACGTGCACGGCGTGATCAATAGCTCCCTGTCACAATCCGCTGCCCGTGCAGGCCTGTCCCATAGCCTGACCATGGATATGGCCAGCGTCTTCGGCTACGACGTCGACTTCGCTCAGGACATCCGTCAAGGTGACGAATTCGACGTGATCTACGAGCAGAAAGTGGTCAACGGCAAGGCAGTGGGCACCGGCCCGATTCTGTCTGCACGCTTCACCAACCGCGGCAAGACCTACACCGCCGTGCGTTACACCAACAAACAAGGCAACAGCAGCTATTACACCGCTGATGGCAACAGCATGCGTAAGGCGTTTATCCGTACCCCGGTGGACTTCGCCCGCATCAGTTCGAAATTCTCCATGGGCCGCAAACACCCGATCCTCAACAAGATCCGCGCCCACAAAGGTGTCGATTACGCAGCGCCACGCGGTACGCCGATCAAGGCTGCCGGCGACGGTAAAGTATTGCTGGCCGGCCGCCGCGGTGGCTACGGCAACACGGTGATCATCCAGCACGGCAACACCTACCGCACGCTGTATGGCCACATGCAAGGCTTCGCCAAAGGCGTGAAAACCGGCGGCAGCGTCAAGCAGGGCCAAGTGATCGGTTACATTGGTACCACCGGCCTGTCCACTGGACCGCACTTGCACTATGAGTTCCAGGTCAACGGCGTTCACGTCGACCCACTGGGCCAGAAGCTGCCGATGGCGGATCCGATCGCCAAGTCCGAGCGCGCACGTTTCCTCGCGCAGAGCCAGCCGTTGATGGCGCGCATGGATCAAGAGAAAGCCACCATGCTGGCTTCGAGCAAGCGCTAAGCCATGGCTCTTTATATCGGCGTGATGTCCGGCACCAGTCTCGATGGGCTGGACATCGCCCTGATCGAGCAGACCTCGGCGATCAAACTGATCGCCACGCATTACATCCCCATGCCCGAATCCCTGCGCGCCGAGCTGCTTGGCTTGTGCGCCAGCGGCCCCGACGAGATTGCCCGCTCGGCGATCGCCCAGCAGCACTGGGTCAAACTCGCTGCACAGGGCATCCACACCCTCCTCGACCAGCAGCAACTAAAGCCTGAGGCCATTCGTGCAATCGGCAGCCATGGCCAGACCATTCGTCATGAGCCTGCTCGTGGCTTCACTGTGCAAATCGGCAATCCCGCACTCCTGACCGAGCTGACCGGCATTACCGTGGTCAGCGACTTCCGCAGCCGCGATGTGGCTGCTGGCGGTCAGGGTGCCCCGCTGGTACCAGCCTTCCATGAGGCTTTGTTCGAAGAGCGTAACGGTAATCGTGCAGTCCTGAATGTCGGCGGTTTCAGCAATCTCAGTCTGATAGAACCGACCAGGCCTGTAGCCGGTTTCGACTGCGGCCCTGGGAATGTGCTGATGGATGCCTGGATTCATCAGCAACGCGGCGAGAACTATGATCGCAACGGCCAGTGGGCAGCCACCGGCACGGTCGAGCCAGTCTTGCTGAAAGCTCTGCTCGGCGACCCGTTCTTCGTGACCAAAGGCCCGAAGAGCACTGGCCGGGAAGTGTTCAACCTGCCGTGGCTGGAGCACCACCTCTCAAGCTTGCCGAGCTTCGCCGCTGAAAACGTTCAGGCAACGCTGCTCGAACTGACGGCGCAGACCATCGTCGAGTCGCTGCAAAGCGCTCAATCCGATACGCGGGAAATGTTGGTCTGCGGCGGCGGCGCTCACAACGCTACGCTGATGAAACGTCTTGCCGACCTGCTGCCTAACGCCACCGTCGCCAGCACCGCCACTCACGGCGTCGATCCGGACTGGGTCGAGGCAATGGCCTTCGCCTGGCTGGCCCATTGCTGCCTCGAAGGCATTGCCGCCAATCGCCCGAGCGTCACCGGCGCCAAAGGCCTGCGGGTACTCGGCGCCATCTACCCGAACTGAACAAAAGACAGGCAACAAAAAACGCCGCAGAACCGTAAGGCTCTGCGGCGTTTTATTGTGTGCAGCAAGGTGCGATCAGATCGAGAACGAAGAGCCGCAACCACAGGTCGTGGTGGCGTTCGGGTTCTTGATCACGAAGCGCGAACCTTCCAGACCTTCCTGGTAATCCACTTCGGCACCCGCCAGATACTGGAAGCTCATCGGATCAACCACCAGGCTCACGCCTTCGCGCTCGACGATGGTGTCGTCCTCGGCCACATCCTCATCGAAGGTGAAGCCGTACTGAAACCCCGAACAACCGCCGCCCGTAACGAATACGCGCAGCTTCAAGCGATCATTCCCCTCTTCATCGACCAGGCTCTTCACCTTGTGCGCAGCACCTTGGGTGAATTGCAAAGCCGTGGGGGTGAAGGATTCGACGCTCATGCTGACTATCTCCCGGCGTTACGCCGCCATAATGCGTGATGACGCGCATTATCCGCTTGTCCTAGAAAATCGGTCAACTATTGTTACGGTATATCAATAAACCCGACCAACTGCCCAGAATGCAAAAAGGCCCGTTTGACGGGCCTTTTTGCTGTGTTGCCGAACGTGTTACGGCAGCATACCGGCGTGGGACAGACCGAAGCGTTCATCCAGGCCGAACAGGATGTTCATGTTCTGCACCGCCTGACCCGACGCGCCTTTGACCAGGTTGTCGATCACCGACAGCACCACCACCAGATCACCATCCTGCGGACGATGCACAGCGATGCGGCAGACGTTTGCGCCACGCACGCTGCGGGTTTCCGGATGGCTGCCGGCCGGCATCACGTCGACGAACGGCTCGTTGGCATAACGCTTTTCGAACAGTGCCTGCAGATCCACCGAACGATCAACCACGGTCGCGTAGAGCGTGGAATGAATGCCACGAATCATCGGGGTCAGGTGCGGGACGAAGGTCAGACCGACATCCTTACCGGCAGCGCGACGCAGACCCTGGCGAATTTCCGGCAGATGACGGTGACCTTTCACCGCGTAAGCCTTCATGCTTTCCGACGTCTCGGAATACAGCGAGCCTACAGCTGCGCCACGACCGGCACCGCTGACGCCGGATTTGCAGTCGGCAATCAGGCGCGAAGTGTCAGCCAGACCCGCTTCAAGCAGCGGCAGGAAACCCAACTGCGTGGCGGTTGGATAGCAGCCCGGCACGGCGATCAGACGAGCCTTCTTGATCTGCTCGCGATTGACTTCCGGCAGACCGTAGACCGCCTCGTCCAGCAACGCCGGCGCACCGTGCGGCTGGCCGTACCACTTGGCCCATTCTTCAGCGTCCTGCAGACGGAAGTCCGCAGACAGGTCGATGACCTTGGTGCCCGCCGCCAGCAGTTCACCGGCCAACGCATGGGCAACGCCGTGCGGGGTGGCGAAGAACACCACATCACACGCACCCAGGGTTTTGATGTCCGGCACGCTGAACGCCAGACCGTCGTAGTGACCGCGCAGGTTCGGGTACATGTCAGCCACGGCCAGACCGGCCTCGGATCGGGAAGTGATCACTACCACTTCTGCCTGCGGATGCTGTGCCAACAGACGCAGCAGTTCGACACCGGTGTAACCCGTGCCGCCGACGATACCGACCTTGACCATAAACCTGCCCTCAACGAACCCACTGGAAAGCCGTCGATAATAGGGGCCGCGCGCCCCTGCGACAACCATCAAGGTGACGTGCGGACGCTCAAGCCTCTACTATCCCGGCTACCGTGAACCTGGGAATAACCAAAAATGCTCTATCTGTGGATCAAAGCGTTTCACATCGTCAGCGTCGTCTGCTGGTTTGCCGGGCTGTTCTACTTGCCGCGGCTGTTCGTTTATCACGCGCAAAGTGAAGACGCGATCAGCAAGGAACGCTTCAGCCTCATGGAGCGCAAGCTGTATCGCGGCATCATGGGCCCGGCGATGATCGCCACGCTGATCTTCGGCGGCTGGCTCATCTACCTCAATCCGGGCATCTTCAGCATGGGCGGCTGGATTCACGCCAAGTTGACCCTGGTGGTGCTGCTGATCGGCTACCACCACATGTGCGGCGCGCAGGTAAAACGCTTCGCCCGTGGCGAGAACACCCGCAGCCATGTCTTTTATCGCTGGTTCAATGAAGTGCCGGTTCTGATATTGCTGGCTATCGTAATTCTGGTCGTGGTCAAGCCGTTCTAACTTCATAACAGCATCACACCTCGGGGGATTTCCAATGTCGCTACCCGCTTTGCTCGAACAACGTCTGCGCTTGCCGATAGTGGCGGCGCCGATGTTCCTGATCTCCAACCCGGAGCTGGTGCTCGCCTGCTGCCGTAACGGCGTGGTTGGCAGCTTCCCGGCGCTGAACCAGCGTGAAAGCAGCGGCTTCAAGGCCTGGCTGGAGGAGATTGAAGCGGGCCTGGCGACACTGGACAACCCGGCGCCGTATGCAGTGAACCTGATCGTGCACAACAGCAATCCGCGCCTGCAGGCGGATCTGAACATCTGCGTCGAGCACAAGGTGCCGATTGTCATCACCAGCCTCGGCGCAGTGAAGGATCTGGTCGATGCCGTGCACAGCTATGGTGGACTGGTGTTCCACGACGTGACCACGCGCCGGCATGCCGAGAAAGCCGCCGAAGCCGGAGTCGACGGCTTGATCGCCGTCGCGGCGGGCGCCGGCGGCCATGCCGGCACCTGGAGTCCGTTTGCACTGATCGCCGAGATCCGTGAATTCTTCGATAAAACCCTGTTGCTTGCCGGATGTCTGAACCACGGCCATGAGATTTTGGCCGCACAGCTGCTCGGCGCGGATTTGGCCTACTTCGGTACGCGATTTATCGGCACCACCGAAAGTCATGCGCCTGACGCCTATAAGGACATGCTGCTGACGGCCAAGGCGGCGGACATCATTCATACTCCTGCAGTCTCCGGAGTACCGGCCAGCTTCATGCGTCAAAGCCTGGAGGCGGCGGGTTTCGACATGGCCGCGCTGCAAGGCAAGGGCGAAGTCAATTTCGGTGACAAACTCAAACCGATCAACGACGAAGCCAAGGCCTGGAAGACCGTGTGGTCGGCCGGCCAGGGTGTAGGCCAGATTGACGACCTGCCGAGCGTCGACCAGTTGATCGCCCGGCTCGACGCGGAATATCGTCAGGCGCTGGAACGCGCGGCGCAGTTGCCAAAACGCTGGCCACGCTGAGAAAAATCAGGCCAGTCATCGACCGACTGGCCTTACACTTGCTGACCCTCAATTCATTCGCGACAAGGATGCCTCGGCCATGAGCGAACCTCGTTACAAGATCGTTTTCGACGGTGCTCTACAGCCCGGTGTCGATCTCACCACCGCCAAGCTCAATCTGGCGGCCCTGTTCAAAAGCGATGTTGCCGCCATCGAGCGCCTGTTCAACGGCAGCACCGTCGCCCTCAAACGCGACCTGACCCACAGCGATGCGCAGACTTATCTGCAAGCACTGAGCAAGACCGGGATCGATGCACGGATCGAAAGCGAAACGGCGATCGAACTGAGTCTGTCGGACGTGCATGAACAACCGGCGACTTTCAATGAACCCGCATCACCCTATGCGCCACCTCGGGCCAACGTCGGCGAAAACCTGCCAGAATTCGCAGTGCTCAAGCCCTTCAGCGTCGAAGGCCGGATCGGTCGCCTGCGGTTTCTGGCCTGGACGATGGTGCTGAGCCTGGTGACCCTGCCGATCGTGGGCATATTCGCCCTGCTCGCTCTCGGACTAGTCAGTGGCGACTCCACCACCGGCCTGATCATTGGCGGGATATTCGCGTTCTTCCTGTTCCTCGGCTTCATCATTGTAAGCATTCTGTTCAGCGTACAGCGCCTGCACGATATCGGCTGGTCCGGCTGGCTGTGGCTGCTGAACCTGGTGCCGTTCGTGGGCAGCTTCTTCCCGCTGGTGATCATGGTCGTGCCGGGCAACACCGGCGCCAACCGCTACGGCCCGCCACCGCCACCCAACAGTACTGCGGTCAAAGTGCTGTGCTCGCTCTGGATCGTGTTCTTCGCCCTGGTGTTTGCCGGCGGCATGCTCGGCGGTATTTCGGCCATTCAGCAAGAATATGAAACCAACCTCGAGAGCAGCTATGAAAGCGGCTCGGTCACCACCGATGAAGTCGAGGTCGAGACTGAACCGGCGAATTCCGTGGACGATGCAGCCGAAGCGCCCCCGGCCCCTGTAGACTCTGCGAAAGAATGAACAACGCTCCCCGCCGTGACACCTGCGTCGCTGGCGCGGAGCTGTTGCGATGGAGAATTGCATGACCCGTTACGCTCTGATCACCGGCGCCTCCAGCGGCATCGGCCTGGCCATGGCCGAAGCGCTGGCCCGGCGCGGTCGCAGCCTGATTCTGGTGGCCCGCCAGCGTGATCAGCTGGAAAGTATCGCGATCGAACTGACCCAGCGCTTTGGCGTGGAGGTGTTGTTCCGCGCCTGCGACCTGGGCGAGCCATTGCGCTTGTCCGGCTTCCTGCTGGAACTGGAAGAAGGCGACCGGCAGATCGATCTGCTGGTCAATTGCGCCGGCATCGGCACCTGCGGCCCGTTCCTCGCCCAAGACTGGATGACCGAGCAGGATCTGATCGAAGTCAACATCCTCGCCCTCACCCGCCTGTGCCACGCCATCGGCAACAGCATGGCGCTGCAGGGCGGCGGACAGATCCTCAACGTCGCCTCGGTGGCGGCGTTCAATCCCGGCCCGTGGATGAGCACTTACTACGCCAGCAAGGCTTACGTATTGCACTTCTCCGAAGCGCTGCGGGTTGAACTGAAACAGAGCGCGGTCAAAGTCTCGGTACTTTGCCCCGGCCCGACCCGCACCGCATTCTTCCGCACCGCGCAGCTCAACAGCGACAAACTCAAGGACAGCAAACTGCTGATGAGTCCCGAGGAAGTCGCGCTGTACACCGTGCGTGCACTGGAGAAAAACCGCGCCATCATCATTCCGGGACGACGCAACCGGTGGCTGGCCTTCCTGCCACGCCTCGGCTCGCGCTGGCTCAATCGCACCCTCGTCGGCATGGTCAACAAGGCTTACTGCCCGCGCTGAACTGTCCTACGGCAAATCACTGGGCGCGGTCATTTCCCATGAGTACACTCAGGCCAGCCCCCACAACGGAGAAAACAGCAGTGGATACTCTGTTCACCAAGATCATCAACCGGGAAATCCCGGCCAAGATCATCTACGAGGACGACCAGGTTCTGGCGTTCCACGACATCGCCCCTCAGGCACCGGTGCATTTTCTGGTGATCCCGAAGAAACCGGTGCGCACCCTCAACGACCTGACCGAAGACGACAAGGCACTGGCCGGGCACATCCTGTTCACTGCCCAGCGTCTGGCGCTGGAGCTGGGCTGCGAGGAAGGCTTCCGGGTGGTGATGAACTGCAATGAAAAAGGTGGCCAGACCGTCTATCACATTCATATGCACGTACTTGGTCAGCGCCAGATGAACTGGCCGCCGGGCTGATTCACTGCATCCGCCCCTGTAGGAGCGGGCTTGCTCGCGAAAGCGGAGTGTCTGCCATTGATATTCTGAAGGTGCCGACGCCTTCGCGAGCAAGCCCGCTCCCACCAAAAGCATGACCGCGTGGCAAATGACCCAGCGCAAACCTTCCCCGGCCGATTCGGTTAAACTGGCGGTCGAGATTTTTCCCGGAGGTCAGCATGACTACCCAACGTCACTACTCGCCGATTGACCGTCTTCTGCTGCAAGCCGATGCCGCGATGCGCACCCTGCTGCCCTTCAGTGGCCAGCCGTACCGTCCGTCGCCAGCCATTGTGCAGCCGGATGTGCAGATGAGCGATGAAGACACCCGCCACGTCGCCGGCCTGATGCGCATTAACCACACCGGTGAGGTCTGCGCCCAGGCGCTGTACCAAGGGCAGGCGCTGACTGCAAAATTGCCGCAGGTGCGTGCCGCCATGGAGCATGCCGCCGAAGAAGAAATCGATCATCTGGTGTGGTGCGAGCAGCGCATCCATCAGCTGGGCAGTCACACCAGCGTGCTCAATCCGCTGTTCTACGGGATGTCGTTCGGCATTGGCGCCGTCGCCGGCCTGATCAGTGACAAGGTCAGCCTTGGCTTCGTCGCGGCCACCGAGCATCAGGTGTGCAAACACCTGAACGAGCACCTGGAACAATTGCCGGCCGAGGACGAGAAGTCCCGGGCGATTCTGGAGCAGATGCGCATTGATGAAGAGCATCATGCGGAGAGCGCACTGGATGCGGGCGGTTTCCGTTTTCCGGCGCCGGTGAAGTTCGGGATGAGTCTGTTGGCGAAGGTGATGACCAAGAGTACCTACAGGATCTGACTTCAGTGTTGTCTCGCAGGGCCCCTTCGCGAGCAAGCTCGCTCCCACAGGGTTCTGTTTCGGTAATAAAAAAGGCGACTACCGCACGGTAGTCGCCTTTTTTGTGCCCGGGAATCTTACGCCGGCATGTTGCGCGCGTAGAAGATTTCCAGCATTTCGTGTTTCACACGCTCGGTCACCTGAGCACGCTGCTCGGAGGACAGGTTGCTGGTGGCGTCGCCGAACAGGTAGTTATCCAGTTCGAAGTTCTTCAGCAGCATTTTGGTGTGGAACAGGTTTTCCTGGTACACATTCACGTCGGTCATCTGGTACGCGTCGCGAGTGTCTTCGGAAAGGTAGTTCTGGATCGAGTTGATCTCGTGGTCGATGAAGTGCTTGTTGCCTTCAACGTCACGGGTGAAGCCGCGCACACGGTAGTCCACAGTCACGATGTCCGAATCGAACTGGTGAATGAGGAAGTTGAGCGCTTTAAGCGGTGAAATGACACCACAGGTCGACACGTCGATGTCCACACGGAACGTCGCAATACCGGCGTCCGGATGGATTTCCGGATAGGTATGCACCGTGATGTGACTCTTGTCGAGGTGGGCAAGGATGATTTCGGGCAATGGACCCGGGGACTCTTCGATCTGGCTGTCAGTCGGGGTCACCGGCTCTTCCGAGATCAGAATCGTGACGCTGGCACCCTGAGGCTCATAGTTCTGACTCGCGATGTTCAGAATGTTGGCACCAATGATTTCGACAACTTCCGTGAGGATCTGCGTCAGGCGTTCGGCGTTGTACTCTTGATTGATGTACTCGACGTAAGCCTGCTGGTCTTGCGGGGTTTCCGCGTAGCAGATGTCATAGATGTTGAAGCTCAAGGTCTTTGTCAGGTTATTGAACCCGTGGAGCTTGAGTTTGCTTTTCACCGTTAAAAACTCTCTATGTATGCGGCGCAGCCGCGTGATCAAGCATGCCCGTCAAGTGCGAACAACGCACCTGCGTAGGACGGTTAACACCTCTTCGCGATGGCGATTTTGGTTATCTGTTCAGGCGGACGATCCGTCGGTTGACCGATCACTGCCCTGAAAAAAGTGGCGCATTATGCAGACGTCAGCGAGGGATCGCCAGAGTCTGCACTGCTTTTATGATAGTTGAATGTCGATTCAACCGAGCTCGACGATTTCATAATCGTGAGTGATCGCCACGCCGGCCGCGCCGAGCATGATCGAGGCCGAGCAATACTTCTCGGCAGACAGTTCGATGGCGCGCTTGACCTGGGCTTCTTTCAGGCCACGGCCCTTGACCACGAAGTGCATGTGGATCTTGGTGAACACCTTCGGATCTTCGGTCGCTCGCTCGGCTTCGAGGAACGCTTCGCAGCTTTCAACCGCCTGACGCGACTTCTTCAGGATGCTGACCACGTCGAAGTTGCTGCAACCGCCAACGCCCAGCAGGAGCATTTCCATCGGGCGAACACCCAGATTACGACCACCGGCGTCCGGTGGTCCGTCCATGACCACAACATGACCGCTACCGGATTCGCCGAGGAACATGGCTTCGCCAGCCCATTGGATGCGTGCCTTCATCGCCAAGACTCCACTGTAGAAAAAAGGGTCGCCAGCTTAGCACAGGCCTTTGCTCTGGCAGCGCCCGGCGTTCCTAGGACGGATGCCTCAGCTGCGTAGGTAATTTCTCGAATTTTCGACGAAGTGTCTGGTAAGCTGGCGCCAATTCGCTGGCGCCAATTGTCAGCCTGTGTAGCGACCGCCTTCAGCGCCTCATAAAAAAATCAAACATCACCGTGCAGTCTTTTCGGGATACAACCATGGTTGCTATTACCCCCACACCCAAAATCAAGAACCTCGACAAGCTGTTGATGCATTGCCAGCGCCGTCGCCATGCGGCCAAGAGCAACATCATCTGCGCCGGCGATCGCTCGGACACGCTGTACTTCATCATCAAAGGTTCGGTCACCATCTTGATCGAAGATGACGACGGCCGCGAAATGATCATCGCCTACCTCAACGCCGGGGACTTCTTCGGCGAGCTGGGTCTGTTCGAACAGGCAGGCCAGGAACAGCAACGCAGCGCATGGGTGCGGGCCAAGGTCGAATGCGAAATCGCCGAAATCAGCTACGTGAAGTTCCGCGAACTGTCGCAGCAGGATCCAGACATTCTTTACGTCCTCAGCGGACAAATCGCCCAACGTCTGCGCAATACCACGCGCAAGGTCGGCGACCTGGCGTTCTTCGACGTTACCGGTCGCGTGGCCCGCTGCCTGCTGGAGCTGTGTAAGCAGCCCGACGCGATGACCCACCCGGACGGCATGCAGATCAAGGTGACCCGTCAGGAAATCGGCCGGATTGTCGGTTGTTCGCGGGAGATGGTCGGTCGCGTGCTCAAGGATCTTGAAGAACGCAATCTGGTCGATGTGAAAGGCAAGACCATGGTGGTCTTCGGTACGCGCTAAGCGCACAAAATCAGGCGCTGTAGACCTGCGCCAGCATCAGACGAAACAGCTCATCCAGACGCGCCAAAGCCGTTGGCGCGACGAACTTCTCATGCAGGGCGATGTGGCTTTCGGCGCGCACCCGCTGCTCCAGACCGCAAGCCTTGTTGAAGCGGTTGACCGCCGCAACCATCGACTCGCGCTCGTTATCCATCAGCATCGCCCCGTGCACCAGCCCCACCGGACGCTGACCGCCCTGACTCTGGCGCCAGCGCTGAGCGGTGCCGACCATCTTGCGGCCGTCGAGATTGACGTTGAAACGACCGTCGCAGAACGCGCCGTCGATTTCGCCCAACGACGACACACCGCCCAACTCATCCAGCAACTCACAGATCGGATCACACAGGCGCCGGTAACCGGTTTCGATGCGGTTCAGATCGCCCTCGCTGCGGGGCGGGGCGTAAACCAATGCGATGTTGATGGTTGAAGCGGATTGCGGGACCGGTTCACCGCCGGTTTCCCGCAGCAAGACTGGCCAGCCGGCAGCGGCGGAGACTTCGCAGGCATGCTCGAAACCGGGCAGGCGATTGAGGCGACGCGGCATGACCAGGGCGCGATCACTGGGTTGCCAGAACAGCAGGCCGAATTCGGCGTCGCCGGCGCAGACGGAAGCGAGCAAGTCTTGTTCGGCTTGCAGGCCGGCTTCGATGGGGAGGCAAACTGGAGTCATAAAGAAATCCGTTAGACGAGCAGTCTGTAGTGAATCTTATGACCCCTTCGCGAGCAGGCTCGCTCCCACATCAAGAATACATTTCCTGTGGGAGCGAGCCTGCTCGCGAAAGGGGCGACTCGGTCTGAAGCAGATCAGTCGAGGGTCGAACCACTGACCGGAACGCCACGCTCCGGGAAGAACAGGCGCTGCAGTTCGGTGCCCGGGCTTTCCGCGCGCATGAACGCTTCGCCGACCAGGAACGCGTAGACGTCGCTGATTTCCATCAGCTCGACATCGGCGCGATTGAGGATGCCGCTCTCGGTGATCACCAGACGATCGCGCGGGATACGCGGCAGCAGGTCGAGGGTGGTTTCCAGGCTGACGTCAAAGGTGTGCAGGTTGCGGTTGTTGACCCCGACCAGCGGCGTGTCGAGGGTTTTTAGCGCGCGTTCCAGCTCATCGCCGTCATGCACTTCCACCAGCACATCGAGACCGACGCCTTTGGCGACCGAGGCCAGCTCAGCCATTTTCACGTCGTCCAGTGCGGAGACGATCAACAGCACGCAGTCGGCGCCCAGCGCGCGGGCTTCGAAGATCTGGTACGGATCGATCATGAAGTCCTTGCGAATTACAGGCAGTTTGCACGCGGCGCGGGCCTGTTGCAGGTAGGCATCGGCGCCCTGGAAGTAGTCGATATCGGTCAGTACGGACAGACAGGTCGCCCCGCCCTTCTCGTAGCTCTTGGCGATGTCGGCAGGCACGAAGCTCTCGCGAATCACACCTTTGCTCGGCGAAGCCTTCTTGATTTCAGCAATCACCGCCGGTTGTTTCTTCTTGGCCTGCGCCAGCAATGCCTGGGCAAAACCACGGGGTGCATCGGCCGCCTTGGCCAGACTTTCCAGCTCGCTCAGGCTGACACGAGCGCTGCGCTCGGCGACTTCCTGGACTTTGCGCGCCAGAATGTTTTCCAGAACCGTCGGTACACTCATCCCTCATTCTCCACTTTGAATACCGCGGTAAAGGCACCCAACTCCTCGAGTTTTTCCCGAGCAAGACCGGTGTGCAATGCGTCGTGCGCAAGCGCCACGCCTTCTTTGAGACTGGTCGCCAGGTCAGCCGCGTACAGCGCCGCACCGGCATTGAGCACAATCATTTCGGCAGCCTTCTGGCCGTTTTCGGTCTTGCGCTTGCCCAGCGCATCGCGGATCAGTGCCAGCGAAGCTTCCGGGCCTTCGACCGACAGACCGTGCAGGCTCTGGCTCTTCATGCCCAGATCTTCCGGCTCGACCCAATATTCGGTGATTTCGTTGTTCTTCAGCTCAGCCACAAAAGTCGGCGCGGCAAGACTGAACTCGTCCAGACCGTCCTTCGAATGCACCACCAGTACGTGCTTGCTGCCCAGGCGCTGCAAGACTTCGGCCAACGGCCGGCACAGCGCAGGGGTAAACACGCCCACCACCTGATGTTTGACACCGGCCGGATTCGTAAGCGGGCCGAGCATGTTGAACAGCGTACGCAGGCCGAGATCGCGACGCGGGCCGGCGGCGTACTTCATGGCTTTGTGGTGGGTCTGGGCAAACATGAAACCGATGCCGACGTTGTCGATGCAACGGGCCACCTGCACCGGCGTCAGGTTCAGATAAATGCCGGCGGCTTCGAGCAAGTCGGCGCTGCCGCTCTTGCCAGATACTGCGCGGTTGCCGTGCTTGGCCACGGTGCAACCGGCTGCCGCGACGACAAACGCGGACGCCGTCGACACGTTGAAAATGTTCGCACCGTCACCGCCGGTACCGACCACATCGACCACGCCGTCGAGGGTCTTGAGTTCGACCTGATCGGCCAGCTCACGCATCACCGAAACGGCGCCGACGATTTCATCGATGCTCTCGCTTTTCATGCGCATGGCCATCATGAATGCGCCGATCTGCGCCTCGGTGCATTGGCCGGTCATGATTTCGCGCATCACGTCGCGCATTTCTTCGGTGCTGAGGTCGAGGTGTTCGACGATACGGCTCAGGGCTGTCTTGATATTCATGGGAGTCCTTAGCGCGTGCCGCCGGTTTGTTTGAGGAAGTTGGCAAACAGTTCATGACCCTGCTCGGTGAGGATCGACTCGGGGTGGAACTGTACGCCCTCAATGTTCAGGGTCTTGTGCCGCAGGCCCATGATTTCGTCGACTGAACCATCATCGTGCTGCGTCCACGCGGTCAGTTCCAGGCACTCGGGCAAAGTATCGTGCTTGACGATCAGCGAGTGGTAGCGGGTAACCGTCAGCGGACGATTCAGACCGGCGAAAACACCCTTGTCCTCATGGAATACCGGGCTAGTCTTACCGTGCATCACCTGGCGGGCGCGCACTACGTCGCCGCCGAAGGCCTGACCGATGGACTGATGGCCGAGGCAGACGCCGAGGATCGGCAGTTTGCCGGCGAAATGCTTGATGGCTTCGATGGAAATGCCGGCTTCGGTCGGCGTGCACGGGCCTGGCGAGACCACGATGCGCTCGGGGTTGAGCGCTTCGATTTCGGCGACGGTCAGTTCATCGTTGCGCACGACTTTGACCTCGGCACCCAGCTCGCCCAGGTACTGCACAACGTTGTAAGTAAAGGAGTCGTAGTTGTCGATCATCAGCAACATGGCGTTTCGAACCTCTTGAATTCTGACTTGAAGACAGCCTTCGAATGACTTGCCCGCAGGGCGGTGCACGATGTCGGACGCGCAGGTGGCGTCGGCACAGCGGCATTTCAAACGGGTAAGGAAGGCAAAGCGATACAGATCCGGCCGGGCCGGCAGAAAAGATTCAGGCGCGCCAACGCCAACGGGCGTGTGCCTTGATGACTTGATCCAGAAGTTTGCTGACGATCAACACGGGAAAGGTCTCGTTCATACGTTCCGGCACAGTAACTTAGCTGGACGGAGCGTGCAATATGGCGGGGCTGACGGGGGACAAAACTAAGGGAGGCTTCGCGACCGATGGCAAAACGCCGGGAGTTTTTGGTACTGTCGTTTCGTTCACCTACAACAATAAATAAACGGACTTGCTCATGATCAAACAGACGTTGTTTGTACCGCTTGCCGGTTGCCTGCTCGCCATGGCTTGCGCCCAGGCCTACGCAGCACTCGCCCCCTATTCGAACTTCATCGTGTTCGGCGACAGCCTGAACGACGCCGGGACCTTCAGGGATACCGGCGGCCCGGCCGGCGCCACGCAGCGCTACACCAACCGCACCGGCCCGCTGTACAAGGACGGCACCGGGGAAAACCGCGACCTCAACGCCACCCAGATCATCGGCGGCAAACTCGGTTTCAGCCCCGACCAGACCGCCTCCTCGTCTTCGGCCGTGCGCGCCGGTGAAGGTCTGGCCGATGGCAACAACTGGGCGGTGGGCGGTTACCGTACCGACCAGATCCTCGACTCGATCACCACCCAGTCCGCCACCGGCGAACGCACCCGCAGCGGTTATCTGCCGTCGAACGGCTTCCGTGCCGATCCGAACGCGCTGTATTACCTGTCGGGGGGCGGCAACGATTTCCTTCAGGGCCGCGTACTCAGTCTCGATCAGGCCAGCGCCGCAGCCGATCGCCTGGCCGACAGCGCCCGCACGCTGCAAGGCGCCGGCGCCAAATACATCATGGTCTGGCTGCTGCCGGACATCGGCCTGACCCCGGCCATCAACGGCTCGCCGCTGCAGGGTTTCACCTCGCAGCTCAGCGCCCAGTTCAACACCGAGCTGGTCAGGCAGTTGCAGGGCATCAACGCCGAAATCATCCCACTGAACATCCCGGTGCTGCTCAAAGAAGCCTTCGCCAACCCGGCGCAGTTCGGCCTCGCGACCGACCAGAACCTGACGGCCACCTGCTTCAGCGGCAACAGTTGCACCGAGAACGCCCGATACGGCATCAACAGCGCCACGCCGGATCCGACCAAGCTGATCTACAACGACGCAGTGCACCCGACCGAAGCCGGCCAGCGCTTGATTGCCGACTACGCCTACTCGCTGCTGGCCGCCCCTTGGGAGCTGACCCTGCTGCCGGAAATGGCCCAGGGTTCGTTGCGCGCGCATCAGGATGAACTGCGCAATCAATGGCTGGCCGATTGGGAAAACTGGCAAGCCGTGGGCCAATGGCGCGCCATCGTTGCCGGCGGCGGTCAACATCAGGATTTCGACAGCCAGCACAGTGCGGCCAGTGCCGATGGCAACGGGTATAACCTGAACATCGGCGGCAGCTATCGCGTCAACGAAGCCTGGCGTGTCGGCTTGGCCGCAGGTTTCTATCACCAGAAACTCGAAGCCGGCGACGCCGACTCGGAATACAAACTCAACTCCTACATGGGCACCGCGTTCGCCCAGTATCAGCAAAACCGCTGGTGGGGCGATCTGGCGATGACCGCCGGCAAACTCGACTACGACAGCCTCAAGCGTAAATTCCAGCTTGGGGTCAACGAGCGCGGAGAGAAAGGCGATACCGACGGTTACGTGCTGGCGATCAGCGGCCGCCTCGGCTACGACATCGCGCAGCAGGCCAGCAGCCCGTGGCACCTGTCGCCGTTCGTCAGTGCCGACTTTGGCAAGACCGAAGTCGATGGCTACTCGGAAAAAGGCGCTGACTCCACGGCGCTGACTTTTGACGACCAGTCGCGCAACTCGCGGCGTCTGGGCGTGGGTATCCAGGGCAAGTACCAGATCACCGCGCAGACTGAAGTGTTCGGTGAGTTCGCTCACGAACGTGAGTACAACGACGACCGCCAGGATCTGACCATCAACCTCAACAGCTTGCCGGGCAACCGTTTCACGCTCGAAGGCTACGAGCCGCAGACCAACCTCAATCGCCTGAACCTGGGCGTGAGCCATAAGCTCACGCAGGATTTGGCGTTGCGCGCCAGCTACAACGTGCGCAAGGATGATGACTTTACCCAGCAGGGGGTGAACGTCGGGGTCAGCCTTGATTTCTGATCTACTGGCATAAAAAACGCGGCGCCCTCACAGGCGCCGCGTTTTTTTATGGCTGATCACAAACACAATGTGGGAGCGGGCTTGCTCGCGAAAGCGGTGTATCAGCCGACATCAATTTTGAATGCCAGCCCGTATTCGCGAGCAAGCCCGCTCCCACAGGGGGATTGTGTGGACTCAGCTTTCCGGGGTCTGCTCAGCCAGGGCCACGGCGCGGAACATCGCGCGGCGCTTGTTCAGGGTTTCTTCCCACTCCAGCGCCGGCACCGAGTCGGCGACGATGCCACCACCGGCCTGCACGTGCAGTTCGCCGTTCTTGATCACGGCGGTGCGAATCGCAATCGCGGTGTCCATATTACCGTTCCAGGCGAAGTAACCGACCGCACCGCCATACACGCCACGCTTGACCGGTTCCAGTTCGTCGATGATTTCCATCGCGCGGATCTTCGGTGCGCCAGACAAGGTGCCCGCCGGCAGAATCGCCCGCAGCGCGTCCATCGCGGTCAGCCCGGCCTTCAATTGGCCGGTGACGTTGGAGACGATGTGCATCACGTTGGAATAACGCTCGATGACCATTTTCTCGGTGAGCTTCACCGAACCGATTTCCGAAACCCGGCCAGTGTCGTTACGACCCAGATCGATCAGCATCAAGTGCTCGGCAATCTCCTTGTCGTCCGACAGCAGGTCTTCTTCCAGCGCCAGATCCGCTTCTTCGGTGGCTCCGCGTGGACGAGTGCCGGCAATCGGGCGCACGGTGATCAAATTGTCTTCGACCCGCACCAGCACTTCCGGCGAACTGCCGACGACGTGGAAGTCGCCGAAGTTGAAGAAGTACATGTACGGCGTCGGGTTGAAGCAACGCAGGGCGCGATACAGATCGATTGGCGCAGCCTTGAAGTCGATCGACATGCGCTGCGACGGCACCACTTGCATGCAGTCACCGGCAAGGATGTATTCCTTGATGGTGTCGACGGCTTTTTCGTAATCGTCCTGAGTAAAACTGGAGCGGAACAGAGGATCAGCCGCTTGTTGCTTGCTGAAATCCAGGCCACGGCGCGGGGTGATCGGCTGGCGCAGTTTCTCCAGCAGTGCCTGCAATTGCGCCTGCCCCTGCTCGTAAGCATCGGCTTGCGCCGGGTCAGCGAGGACAATCGCGTGCATCTTGCCGGCGAGGTTGTCGAACACCACCACCGCATCGGAAACCATCAGCAGAATGTCCGGCACGCCCAGTGGATCCGGGTTCGGACATTTGCCCAGACGCTTCTCCACGTAGCGCACGCAGTCGTAACCGAAGTAGCCGACCAGCCCCCCATTGAAACGCGGCAGACCGGCGATGGTCGGCACGTTGTAGCGGGACTTGAAGGTTTCGACGAAAGCCAGCGGGTCTTCGACGTCATGGCTTTCGGTCTCGACGCCATCGACGGTGATGCTCACGTGATGGTCGTGCACCCGCAGCACGGTGCGGCACGGCAGGCCGATGATCGAGTAACGACCCCATTTCTCACCACCCTGCACCGATTCGAGCAGGTAGGAGTTTGGCTGGTCGGCCAGTTTCAGGTAGATCGACAGCGGGGTGTCGAAGTCGGCCAGGGTTTCGCAGGCCAACGGAATGCGGTTGTAGCCGTCAGCGGCCAAGCGCAGGAATTCTTCGCGGATCATGGGGTGCCTCGTGGTGTGAGGGGCAAATCAGTCAGGTGTGCAAACGCGCCGGCAAGCCGGCCAGGCATCAGTCAGGCGCGCCAACGCCAGCGGGCCAGGGCCTTGATGACTTTCATCCAGAGTTTGCGGGTGACCACCACGATGGCGTTTCCAGAATGGGATTGAGCAGCGTCGGGCAACGTTATCTCAGCGGCTGTACCGAGGCAACCGGGAATTAGCATGCGCAGATCGTCGATCACCAGTGCCGGGGATTCCTCGGCAATCGGTCGACCGTGGTTGTAGCCGTAGCTCAGCGCCACGCACTTGACCCCCGCCGCTTTCGCCGCCAGCACGTCGCTGCGCGAATCGCCGACGAACAGCGATTGCGAGGCCGGGATGTTGGCCATTTTCATCACGAAGAACAGCGCGGCCGGGTCAGGCTTCTTTTGCGGCAGGGTGTCGCCGCCGATGATCCACTTGAAGTAGCGGCCGATCTTCATCTGATCCAGCAGCGGCGCGACAAAACGCTCCGGCTTGTTGGTGATCAATGCCATGGCCACGCCCTGTTTGTGCAGCCATTTGAGAGTGTCGCGTACGCCGGGATAGACCACGGTCAACTCGTGGCTCGCGCCATAGGCTTCCATGAATACTTCCAGCGCGTGCTCGGCCTCGACGTCATCCACCGCCGAATGATCGATGCCACCGGCCAGCGCCCGGCGCACCAGCACAGGTGCGCCATTGCCGACCCACTCGCGCACCGCCTCGATGCCGGCAGGCTTGCGGCCGAGGGAGAGCAGCATGGTGTCCACCGCCGCCGCCAGGTCGGGAACCGAGTCGATCAACGTGCCATCCAGATCGAACATCACCAACCGTGGCAGTTGCCCCGGGAACAGCTGCTCAAAACCGCTCATGGGCGCGCCAGCGCCAGTTCGGAACGCATCTTGTCGATGACTTCCTGATAGTTCGGTGCATTGAAGATCGCCGAACCGGCCACAAAGGTGTCAGCGCCAGCGGCCGCGATTTCACGGATATTGTTGACGTTGACCCCGCCGTCGATTTCCAGACGAATGTCGCGGCCCGAGGCATCGATGATCGCCCGCGCTTCGCGCAGTTTGTCGAGGGTGCCAGGAATGAACTTCTGCCCGCCGAAGCCCGGGTTGACGCTCATCAGCAAGACCATGTCGACCTTGTCAATCACGTACTTGAGCACGTCCAGCGGGGTCGCCGGGTTGAACACCAGGCCGGATTTGCAGCCGCCTTCACGGATCAGTTGCAGCGAACGATCGACGTGCAGCGTGGCTTCCGGGTGGAAAGTGATGTAGGTCGCGCCGGCCTCGATAAAGTCGCCAACGATGCGATCCACCGGGCTGACCATCAGGTGCGCGTCGATCGGCGCGGTGATGCCGTACTTGCGCAATGCCGCGCAAACCATCGGACCAATGGTCAGGTTCGGCACATAGTGGTTATCCATGACATCGAAGTGGACGAAGTCGGCACCGGCGGCCAGAACGTTGTCCACTTCTTCGCCGAGGCGGGCGAAGTCGGCGGAGAGAATCGACGGAGCAATTACGAAGGGCTGCATGACGCACCTTTTCTGAGCTAAATCACGATGGCGCGCATTGTATACCTCAAGTTTCCGTGCGCGCACCGTGACCGCGATGATCAGTACGCCGCTCGGTAGATCTTCTCGATATCCGCAGCGCTGAGCTTGCGCGGGTTGTTGCGCATCAAACGCTCGATTCCCGCGGCCTCCATGGCCATGGCCGGGATCGCCTCTTCCGGCACACCGAAACTGCGCAGCCCGACCGGAATTTCCACCGCAGCGCACAGGTCGGTCATCGCCTGTACGGCTTTGTCCGCCGCCTCGGTGACGCTCAGATGAACGGTCTTCACCCCCATGGCTTCGGCGATATCCTGCATGCGCTCGACGCAGGCCATCTTGTTCCAGGTCATGACATACGGCAGCAACAACGCGTTACTGACGCCATGGGCGATGTTGAAGCGCCCGCCCAACGGATAAGCCAACGCATGCACCGCGCCGACCCCGGCATTACCAAACGCCATGCCCGCCATCAGGCTGGCGGTGGCCATGTCTTCCCGGGCCTGCAGATTGCAGCCATTGGCGTAGGCCTTGGGCAGCGACCTGGCAATCAACCTGATTGCGCCGAGCGCCAGCGAATCGGTGATCGGCGAAGCGTTGACCGACAGATAGGATTCAATGGCATGCACCAGCGCATCGACGCCACTGGCGGCAGTGACGCTGCGCGGGCAGGTCAGGGTCATTTGCGGACTGACCAGCGCCACGTCCGGCAACAGATAATCGCTGACGATGCCTTTCTTCAGTTGCGCGACCTTGTCGGAGAGGATGGCGACGTTGGTCACTTCCGAGCCGGTGCCGGCGGTGGTCGGGATGGCGATCAGCGGCGGGCCTTTGCGCGGCACCTGATCGACGCCGAACAGGTCTTCCAGCGCGCCGTGGTATCCGGCATACGCGGCGACACTCTTGGCGATGTCGATGGCACTGCCGCCACCGAGACCGATCAAGCCGTCATGCCCGCCCTCGCGATACACGCGCATGCAATCTTCGACGATGGCGATTTCCGGGTCCGGCAGCACCCGATCAAAAATCTCGTACTCGCGCCCGCCCAATTGGCACAGCGCCAGCTCCACGGTGCCGGACTTGACCAGCGCGGCGTCGGTGACGATCAGCGGGTTGTCGATATCGAGGCGGGTGAGTTCGGCGGCCAGTTGCTCGATGGCCCCGGCGCCGGTGATCAGTTTGTGAGCGATTTTGAACTGGGACAGACTCATCGTGCGCAGCCTCTTATAGATGTGGGAGCTGAGCACAAGCGTAGCTGAGGGTTTGGGGTTGTCTGGTATTCAGTTGGTGAATAATCAAGAGCAAAAGCCCCTCACCCTAACCCTCTCCCGGAGGGAGAGGGGACTGACCGAGCTGCACTCTCGAAGTCCATCGACGTGCAATACCGAGTCGAACTCAGATTCTGAACAGCATGAAGATCTGCTCCCTTTCCCCCTCGCCCCCTTGGGGGAGAGGGCTGGGGTGAGGGGTGGCTTTTGATCTGGGCGTCAGACCTGCGCGGTACGCAGTTTCTCGCTACGACCGCGCAGCCATTCAAGGGTTAACAGCAGGATGACAGAGAAGGCGATCAGCAAGGTTGCCGCCGCCGCTATCGTCGGACTGAGGTTCTCGCGAATGCCGCTGAACATCTGCCGTGGCAAGGTCGCTTGCTCGGGGCCGGCGAGGAACAGCGTCACCACCACTTCATCGAACGAAGTGGCAAAGGCGAACAACGCCCCGGAAATCACCCCCGGCGCAATCAGCGGCAGGGTCACCCGACGGAACGTGGTCAATGGCGAAGCGCCAAGGCTGGCCGCCGCCCGCACCAGATTGTGGTTGAACCCCTGCAACGTCGCCGACACGGTGATGATCACGAACGGCACACCGAGCACCGCGTGCACCACGATCAACGAGAAGAAGCTGTTGCCCAGCCCCAGCGGCGCGAAGAACAGATAACTCGCCACACCAATGATCACCACCGGCACCACCATCGGCGAAATCACCAGCGCCATCACCAGGGATTTGCCGGGGAAGTCGCCACGGGTCAGGCCGATCGCCGCCAGCGTGCCGAAGACCATCGCCAGTACCGTGGCCGCCGGGGCGACGATGATGCTGTTCTTCAGCGCGCGCATCCACTCTGCCGAAGCGAAGAAGTCGTGATACCACTGCAGCGAAAAGCCCTGCAGCGGATACACCAGGAAACTGCCCGAGTTGAACGACAGCGGCACGATGACCAGTACCGGCAGAATCAGGAACAGCAGGATCAGGCCGCAGAGGATCCGCAAGCTGTAGAACCACACCCGTTCGATGGGCGACATGTAAGGACTCAGCATTTCAAATTCCCCTTAGCTCAGGCGCAGGCGACTGGCGCCCACCAGCCAGCTGTAGATCAGATAAAGCACCACGGTCGCCAGCAGCAACAAGCCGCCCAGCGCAGTGGCCATGCCCCAGTTGATGCTGGTGTTGGTGTAGAACGCGACGAAGTAGCTGACCATCTGATCGTTCGGGCTGCCGAGCAGCGCCGGGGTGATGTAGTAACCGATGGCGAGGATGAACACCAACAGGCAACCGGCACCGACGCCGGCATAAGTCTGCGGGAAATACACCCGCCAGAAACTGGCGAACGGATGGCAGCCCAGCGAGATGGCGGCGCGCATGTAGGTTGGCGAGATGCCTTTCATCACGCTGTAGATCGGCAGAATCATGAACGGCAGCAGGATGTGCACCATCGAGATGTAGACCCCGGTGCGGTTGAACACCAGCTCCAGCGGCTTATCGATGATGCCCATCGCCATCAGTGCGCTGTTGATCAGTCCACCCGATTGCAGCAACACGATCCACGCCGCGACCCGCACCAGAATCGAGGTCCAGAACGGCAGCAGCACCAGAATCATCAGCAGGTTGCTCTGCCGCGAGGGCAGGTTCGCCAGCAGATAAGCCAGGGGATAGGCGAGAAACAGGCAGATCACGGTGATGATCAGGCCCATCCAGAACGTGCGGGCGAAGATGTCGAGGTAGATCGCCTGATCCGGGGTGGCCGGGGCCAGTTCGCCGAGATCGTCGATACGGTGATCCACCGCCGCCAGCAGGTAGTAAGGCGTGATGCTGCTGGTGTTGCGTTTGACCGCTTGCCAGTAGGCCGGATCGCCCCAACGCTCATCGAGCGCTTCGAGGGCTTCTTTATAGGAGGCCGGTTCGCTGGCGAAGGGCAGCGCCCGGGCGGTTTTGGTCAGCAGGCTGCGATAGCCGGCCAACTCCATGTTCAAGCGCTTGGACAGATCGCCCAGCGTCTGGTTTTTGCGGGCTTCGGCGAGATCTTCGCCGGCCGCTTTGTACACCGGTTCAGCGGGCAGGCCACGGCCGTCCCAACTGGCGATGGCCGCCACGGTGCGCGGCATGCCGCCGACCACTTCCGGGTTGCCGACGCTTTTGTAGAGCAGCGCCACGATCGGTACCAGAAACACCAGCAACAGAAACAGCACCAGCGGCGCAATCAACGCCTGGGCCTTCCAGCGGTTGACCCGCTCGGCGCGCTTGAGCTTCTGCTTCAAGGTGGGGCTGGCGCCCTCGTTCAGGGGAACGGCGATGGCCATGACGTACTCCGCAAATCTTTGATCGTTACAGAGGTGGCGAACCACCTCTGTTGTGTTGAAACACAGCTACCTGTGGGAGCGAGCCTGCTCGCGAAGAGGCCAGCACATTCAACATCTATGCTGGTTGATCTACCGCTTTCGCGAGCAGGCTCGCTCCCACAGGGGTAGGCAAGCCCACCATCACCAGGCCTTGCTTATTTCGCAGCCCAGGAATTGAAGCGCTGCTCCAGTTGCTCGCCGTTGTCAGCCCAGAAGCTGACGTCGATCTGCACCTGGTTGGCGATGTTTTCCGGGGTGGTCGGCATGTCTTTCAGCACGTCCTTGCTCAGCAGCGGTACGGCTTGGGTGTTGGCCGGGCCGTAGGCGATGTTTTCCGAGTAGGTCTTCTGTTGCTGCGGCTGAACCGAGTAGGCGATGAATTTCTTCGCCGCTTCGGCGCGCTTGGCGTCCAGACCTTTCGGGATGGCCCACGCATCGAAGTCGTAGATGCCGCCGTTCCACACCACTTTCAGGTTGGATTCTTTCTGCACGGCGGCGATGCGACCGTTGTAGGCCGAGCTCATGACCACGTCACCGGAAGCAAGGTATTGCGGTGGTTGCGCGCCGGCTTCCCACCACTGAATGCTCGGCTTGAGTTCATCGAGTTTCTTGAACGCGCGATCCTGCCCTCCCTTGCTCGCCAGCTCTTTATAAACGTCCTTCGGTGCAACACCGTCGGCCATCAGCGCGAATTCCAGAGTGTACTTGGCGCCTTTGCGCAGGCCACGCTTGCCCGGGAATTTCTTGGTGTCCCAGAAATCGGCCCAACTGGTTGGCGCGGTTTTCAGCTTGTCGGCGTTGTACGCGAGCACGGTCGACCAGACGAAGAAGCCCACGCCGCATGGCTGAATCGCGCCTTTGACGTAGTCTTCAGTCTTGCCGAACAGCGCCGGGTCGAGCTGTTCGAACATGTCTTCATCGCAACCACGGGACAGCTCTGGCGATTCAACTTCCACCAGATCCCACGACACGCTCTTGGTGTCGACCATGGCTTTGACCTTGGCCATTTCGCCGTTGTACTCACCGGCAACGATCTTGCCGTTGCCCGCCGCTTCCCACGGTGCGTAGAAGGCTTTGACTTGCGCCGCCTTGTTCGCCCCGCCAAACGACACCACGGTCAAGTCCGGGCCGGCGGCCATTGCGCCGGTCGCACCCATCAGGCCCAGAGTCAGGGCGGTGAACTTCAGGGATCTCAACATTTATTGTTCTCTCCACGTGCAGGGTTGGTGTTGGTATTGCCGGGGCGCTTAGTGCACCTCTAGAAGAGGATCAAGCGCGCGAACGTGCTCGACCTGCCAGCCAAGCGGAACCACGTCGCCGACCGCGAGCGCTGGATCGAGCTCGGCAATCGGCTGTTTCACGAAGAAGTCGGTCTTGCCGCAGACTTCCAGGCGCACCCGGACGTGGTCGCCCAGATAGATGAATTCCGCCACCCTCCCTGAGAAGCGGTTGACGCATTGGTCGCTCGAACCGTTGAGGCTGACACGCTCCGGGCGGATCGACAGGGTTACCGGTTCGCCGGTCTGGCCGACGTTGACCGCCAGCGCCTCGACCTTTTCGCCTCGACCCAACTCGACCACGCAACGCTCGCCGCTCTGGCTGAGCAGACGGCCGTTGAGACGGTTGTTCTCGCCGATGAAGTTAGCGACGAAGGTGTTTTTCGGTTCTTCGTAGAGCGTGCGCGGTGGCGCGATCTGCTGGATCTCGCCCTGATGAAACACGGCGACGCGGTCGGACATGGTCAAGGCTTCACCCTGGTCGTGGGTCACATAGACCACGGTCACGCCGAGGCGCTGGTGCAGGTGTTTGATCTCCATCTGCATGTGTTCGCGCAGTTGCTTGTCGAGTGCGCCCAGCGGTTCGTCCATCAGCACCAGTTGCGGTTCGAACACCAGCGCCCGGGCCAGCGCTACACGCTGCTGCTGACCGCCGGAGAGTTGTGCCGGATAACGCGAAGCGAAGGCGTCGAGCTGGACCATGCTCAGGACTTTCTTGACCTTGTCGCTGACGTCGCTCTTGTTCAGGCCACGTACGGTCAGCGGGAAGGCCAGATTCTCGGCCACGGTCATGTGCGGGAACAGCGCGTAGTTCTGGAACACCATGCCGATGTCGCGCTTGTGCGGCGGCACGTTGTTGATTGCACGGCCGGCCAGGAGGATTTCGCCGGCGGTCGGGGTTTCGAACCCGGCGAGCATCATCAGGCTGGTGGTCTTGCCCGAGCCGGACGGTCCGAGCAGAGTCAGGAACTCGCCTTTGCGAATGTCCAGGTTGAGGTCTTTGACGATCAGGTTCTCGCCGTCGTAGCTCTTCTGCACTCCACGAAAGCTGACCAGCACGTCACTGGCCCCTGCGTTTGAATCGACCTGGCTCATACCCACACCTTTGTTATTGGTAACTGCTGTGGATTAAGCCTAGTGGCTGGCGCCAGCCACGCAAATCGGGGCGCAGGAGAGAATCGCCTCAGCCGGATGGAAGGTTGGGGGTAGGGATTGCCCTACAAGGATGGCGCGTTTTGGCAAGCGAGCGACGAGCGCCATGCTGCGAGCCGCAAGAACAGGCAAAAGCGCCTGTCGCTAATGGATATGCCCGCAATGGCAGGCCAGATTGAGATTCCCTGTGGGAGCGGGCTTGCTCGCGAATGCGGTGTGTCAGTCAATGAATGAGTGGATGACCCACCGCATTCGCGAGCAAGCCCGCTCCCACAATTTTGATTGCGGTAATCTTTAGAGGAGTTTGTGTTCCATCGCGTATTTCACCAGTTCGGCCAGCGAGGTGATATTGAGCTTCTGCATCAGTCGCGCCTTGTGGGTGCTGATGGTCTTGCTGCTCAGCGCCAGTTGCTGGGCGATGTCGTTGACGTTGGCGCCCTGGGCCAGGCGTTCGAACACCGAGAACTCACGCTCGGACAGCAGCGAATGCAACGGACGCGTGTCGGTCAGGCCGACTTCGAAGACCATGCGGTCGGCCAGTTCCGGGTCGATGTAGCGTCCGCCGGCCGCCACTTTGCGAATCGCCGTCAACAACAATGCCGGATCGCTGTCCTTGGTCGCATAGCCGGCGGCGCCGACCTTCAGCGCACGGGCGGCCATTTGCGCCTCGTCGTGCATCGACAGCACCAGAATCGCGGGTGGATTGTTCAGCGCGCGAATCCGCGGGATCGCCTCCAACCCATTGACGCCAGGCATCGAGATGTCCAGCAACACCACTTCACACGGCACGCTGCGTAGGGTTTCGAGCAACTGTTCGCCATTGCTCGCCTCCCCCACCACTTGCAGATCCTTGGCCAGGCCGATCAATTGCTTGATGCCTTCACGGACGATGGTGTGGTCTTCGGCTACCAATACACGGATCACGTTGTTCTCCATTATTCTTATTCAGCGCCAAGGTCATTCGCGAGCAGGCTCGCTCCCACAGGGAAGAGCATTCCAATGTGGGAGCGAGCCTGCTCGCGATAGCGTCAGCTCAAACACCACAAACCTTCAAACCTCACTCACCGGCACCCACACATTCAGACTGGTGCCCTCCCCCGGCTCACTCTCAAGCAACAAGCGTCCGCCCATGATCAGCACCCGCTCGCGCATACCGACCAAACCAAAGGACGTCGGCCGATCCGCCGCAGCGACAAAGCCTACGCCATCGTCGCTGACCGTCAGACACAACTCGTCGCCTTCCAGCGCCAGTGTCAGCTCCACAGTATGCGCCTGAGCATGGCGCATGACGTTGGTCAGCGCCTCCTGCAGGATTCGGAACAGCCCGATCGCCTTGGCATCGCTGAGCGCCGGCAGATTGTCCGGCACCTGCACCAGACACGGAATCTGCGTACGCGCCTCGAAGCGCCGCGCCTGCCACTCGATCGCTGAAGCAATCCCGGCATCGAGAATCGGCGGGCGCAACGCCGTCGCCACATCACGCACCAGTTGGAACAACTGGGCGATCAGGCGCTTCATGCTGTTCAAGCGCTCGTGCAGCCCCGGGTCGAGCTGCGCATAGGCCAGTTCGCACATCGAGGTTTCCAGTTTCAGCACCGTGAGCATCTGCCCCAGTTCATCGTGCACTTCCCGGGCGATCCGCGCCTTCTCTTCTTCGCGCACGCTTTCCAGGTGCGCCGACAATTCGCGCAGTTGCTCACGGGAGGCGGCGAGCTCCAGCTCGATACGTTTGCTTTCGCTGATGTCCCAGACGATGCCGTCCCAGACATAGGCGCCATCCTCCAGCTGTCGGGTGATTGCCTTGATCTCGGCCCAGCGCTGCTCGCCCTGACGGGTGAGGATGCGACCCTGCCACGACCAGTCACTGTCAGTGTCCAGCGCTTGATCCTGGGTCTGGTGGTAACTGGCCCTGTCGTCCGGGTGCACCAGACTGCGCAAGCCCATGTCGCGATGGGCGATGGCGGCCGGCGCATAGCCGACCAGACTCTCGCTGCCCTCGCTGATGTAGGCGAAATCGATCTGCCCGGTCACCGGCGCCCGCTCCAGGCGAAACACCAGCCCCGGTACGTTGGCGGCGATGCCTTGCAGGCGCGCTTCACTTTCCTGCAACGCGGCCAGGGCGCGGCGGCGCTCGGTGACGTCGGTGAGATAAACCACCAGATACTCGCTGTCGCGAAAACGCAGAAAACTCAGCGAGACGTCCGCCGGCAGGATGCTGCCATCGGCGCGCACGCAACTGGTTTCAAAGCTCAGCGGCCCTTCTTCACTGGCCCGCGCGCGTTTCCACAGGTTGAGCCAGCGATCCATGTGCAGGCCGGGTTCGAAGTCGATCAGCGGCCGCTCGATCAGCGCGCCCTGTGGATAACCGAGCATGTGTTCCGCCGCGCGGTTGGCGTAGCGCACATGGCTGTCCCAGTTGACCCAGAGAATGCCGACGGTGCTTTGATCGATGGAAAACTGGGTCAGGCGCAAGGCTTCTTCGCTGGCCGCGCGCAGGGCGATGTCTTCACGTGCAGCCAGCAGACGCTGTTCGAGGCTGTGTTGCTGGCGTCGTTGCCAGACCACGATGGCCAGGCAACTGAGCAACAACACCGCAAACAACAGGCTGAGGTTCTGCCAGAACCCCGGCGATTCCGTCAGCCGTGGGTACTTGGGTTGCAGCCATTGGCTGTGCAGGCGCTCCAGATCCTTGGCCGGGATCGCTCGCAAGGCGCTTTCGATGATCCCGGCCAATTGCGGCCAGTCGCGCCGCGTGGCAACCCGCAACAGCTGCGGCAAGCCGATATCGCCGACCACCACCAACCCGGCGAACTCAGGTTCGGCGGACAACCGCCCGAGTTGCGCTTCATCTATCACGGCGTAGGACGCTTGTTGAGTCAACAACAGTTGCAGCGCCTGACGCTCCAGCGGCACGCCTTGCAGATTCAGGTGCGGATAATTGCTGCGCAAATAATCGGCGGTGACGCTGGGCATGCGCACCGCGACGCGGGACAGGCTGTCAAGCTTTTCCAGCTCGACCACGCCGCCGCTCTTCTGGTCGCTGACCACCAGTTGCGGCACACGCATGTAAGGATCGGAAAACAGCCACAGGCGCAGCGCACCCGGGGTCTGGGTCAGGCCCGGGGCGATGTCGATTTCGCCTTCGCGGGCGGCGTCTTCCAGTTGCGCCAAGTCCTGAAAATTGCGCCAGCTCAGCTCGACGTTCAGCGTCTTGGCCAGCGCCTTCATCAATTCGACATTGGCCCCGGACAGTCGCTGCAAGCGCCGGTCGTATTGCGCGTACGGCGCCTGCAATACCAGGCCAACACGCAGCTCACGGTGCTGCGCCAGCCATTGCTGCTCGCCGGGCGTCAACAGCGCTGCATGCGCCGCCGGCGCAGACGCCGCCCAGCCCATCAAGGGAAAACACAACCAGCCGATAACCCACAGGCAGCAAAAACGCATCATTGAAGTCTCTTGCACTGACAAATTCTGACCAACCCATTAGGCTGCCGGGATACTTTTCTGGCCTGGAATAACCGATGCCCTCTGTCTACCGCCTGGCAATGCCAGCATTGTGCCTGTCGCTGATCCTGCCTTGTGCGTTTTCCGTCGAAGCCGCCGATCCGGCGCCCGCCTCCACCGCCGAGCAACCGGCCGCCGAAAAACCGGCCGAACGCCAGCCACTGCTTGAGCGTAGTCAGGAAGAAGCCGCAGCACTGGAACGCAAAGTCCCGGCACAAGAACAGCAGCAATTGCAGGCCGGCGCCGATACTTTCCTCGCCCTGTGGAAACCGGCCAACACTGCCGAGCCCAAAGGTGCGGTGATTATCGTCCCCGGCGCCGGCGAAACCGCTGACTGGCCGCAAGTGATCGGCCCACTGCGCAGCAAATTGCCCGATGTCGAGTGGAGCAGCCTGAGTATCACCCTGCCGGATCTGCAAAGCGATGTCATTGCACCGCGGGTGATTGCGCCCGCCGCCGCGCCGAAAGCCCCGGAAAGTGGCAGCAAGGATTCCACCACTGCGCAACCGATCGAACAGGCGGCGGGCGGTGAAGCGGAAGTGGCGGATCAGGTGGTCGCCGAAACGACTGAAGAACAATCCAAGGCTGATGCCGAACGGATCTTTGCGCGGATCGATGCGGCGATCGCCTACGCCGAGCAGCAAAGCGCACGCCGGGTCGTGGTCCTCGGTCACGGCACGGGCGCGTACTGGGCAGCGCGCTTTCTCAGCGAGCGGCAGAGTTCCCAGGTCGAGAAACTGGTGATGGTCGATGCGCAAACGCCGAGCAAGGCCAAGCCACAATTGGCCGAGCTGACACCGACCCTGAAGTTGCCGACTGCGGACATTTTCTACATGGACAAGGCGCTGGATCGCAACGCGGCGCTGGAACGCATGCAGGCCAGCAAGCGCTTGAAGACTTCGACCTTCAGCCAGGTGGCGCTCAAGGCGTTACCGGATAAAAAGGCTGAGCAGGAACAGCTGTTCCGGCGGGTGCGTGGCTGGTTGAATCCGCAGAAGACGGACTGACTGGAAGACCGAGTCGCCCCATTCGCGAGCAGGCTCGCTCCCACATTTGAAAGCATTCCATCTGTAGGAATGCGATCAGTGTGGGAGCGAGCCTGCTCGCGAAGAGGCCCTCATCAACAACTCACCTCTAACGATCAGCGAAAATCCCGCCGCGCCCGAATCAGGGTAAACGCGTTGTGCAGCTCGCGGGTTTTCTCGGTCGCGTCACGCACCTGCTCCGGCGTCGCGCCGCTGCCGGCGATCTTGTCCGGGTGATGACGACTGAGCAGCCGGCGATAGGCGCGCTTGATCTGCGCCGGCTCGCTGGTCGCCGACACCCCGAGCAGGCGCATCGCTTCCTGATAACTCACCGCGGCACTGACAATCGGCCGTTTATTGGGCTCGTAATCATTGGCCAGCGCCTGAATCTGGTGGGTTGTCCAACCCAGCCACTTGCCCCACTGCGCCAACAATTCACGCTCACTGACGCCCGCACGACCGTCGGCCCAGACCATCCGCCAGCAGGCGCGCAACACGCCCTCGGCGGCGTGTGGCTGAGCACTCAGGCGGCGCAGATAACCGCGCAGGCGGTCGCCGCCGGCCTTGCCGCGATTGAACGCAGCAATCGCCCGTCGCCGTGCCGGTTCGCTCATTTCCAGGGCGTTCATTTCATTGCGCGCCTGCTGGATATGGCCGTCCGTCACTCGCCCGTCACTCTTGGCCAGACGCCCGAGCAACACGAACAGCAATTCGTCGTTGCGCAACATCGGCCGTCCGCCGAGTTTTTCCCGCAAGTGCCCCCAGCTTTGCAGGTGCAGGCGCCGATCCAGCGCCTGTCCCAACAATGCCCCAAGCATGGCCCCCGGAATGCTGGCAATCGCAAAACCCGCTCCGGCTCCAATCAGAGTCCCTGGCCACAACATATCAACGACTCGCTTCTATCAATGCTTCAGCTTCGGCCAGACGCTCATGCGTACCGACATCCACCCAGTGACCTTTCAGACGCTCACCGCTGACCTGTCCGTCAGCCATGGCTTTGCGCAGCAGTGGTGCGAGCTTGAATGCGCCGTCCGCGCAGCCATCGAACAACTGCGGATGGAGCACGGCGATGCCGCTGTAGGTCAGGGTTTGCGCGCCTTGCTGACCATCCTGTACCCGGCCGTCAGTCAGGGTGAAATCGCCCGTCGGATGATGAGCCGGGTTGTCCGCCAGTACGAGATGCGCCAAACCGTTGATCGGTTGATGCAGCACGCTGAAGTCGTAATCGGTCCAGATATCGCCGTTGACCACCAGGAACGCATCGTCACCGAGTAACGGCAAGGCGCGGAAAATGCCGCCGCCGGTTTCCAGCGGCTCACCTTCCGGCGAGTACTGGATGCTCACACCGAACTGCGAACCGTCGCCCAGGTAATCTTCGATCTGCTGACCGAGCCAGGCATGGTTGATCACGATCTCGCTGAAACCAGCCGCCGCCAGCGCGCGCAGGTGATATTCGATCAACGGCACGCCGCCGGCACGCACCAGCGGCTTGGGGGTGGTCAGGGTCAGCGGGCGCATGCGCTCGCCCTTGCCTGCCGCCAGAATCATCGCCTTCATGCGCTCACTCCGCCACGCAGACTGGCGAGCAATGCCTGCAGGTCAGCCAGTTCAGGACGGCGCGCGATCACCGCTTCTATATAGGCGAAGAAACGCGGCACGTCGGCCAGGTAGCGCGGCTTGCCATCGCGATGGCAGATCCGCGCAAAAATGCCGATGACTTTCAGGTGGCGTTGTACGCCCATCAAGTCGCTGGCGCGCAGGAAGTCTTCGAAATCCGCTTGCACCGGGATGTCCAGCGCCGAGGCTTGCTGCCAGTAGCTTTCCAGCCAGCCACGCACGCGCTCTTCAGGCCAACTGAGGAAGGCGTCCTTGAACAGGCAGGTGACGTCGTAGGTGACCGGGCCGTAGACCGCATCCTGAAAGTCCAGTACGCCCGGATTCGGCTCGCTGAGCATCAGATTGCGCGGCATGTAGTCGCGGTGCACCAGCACTTTCGGCTGGGCCAGGGCGCTGTCGATCAGCAGATCGCTGACGGCTTGCCATTGTTGCTGCTGTGCCGCGTCGAACTCGATGCCGAGTTCGCGCTTTACGTACCACTCGGGGAACAGTTCCAGCTCGCGGCGCAGCAGTGCCACGTCGTAACTCGGCAGCGGTGCGACCATCGGCAATTGCTGAAAAGCCAACAGCGCCTGCAGGGCATCGCTGAACAAAGCGTCGGCATTTTCGCTGTCGATTACGTCCAGATAGGTCTTGTTGCCCAGGTCATTGAGCAAAAGAAATCCGCGTTCGAGGTCTTCTGCATAAATTTTCGGCACGTTAATTCCGGATTTCGCCAGCAAAAAGGCGATATCCACGAACGGTTTGCAGTTTTCCTGGGGCGGTGGCGCGTCCATCACGACGAAACTGCGACCCGCGCCTTCCCAACGGAAATACCGGCGGAAACTCGCGTCGCTGCTGGCCGCGGTCAACGTGGCCGGGGGCACGGCGCCCCAGCCCTGATCTGCAAACAGGATTGCCAACTGCTCATCGAGCCAAACTTTCAGGTGTTGCAAGCGTACATCTTGGTCAGGCATTGCAAGGGTCTCCGACGGCGCTAGCCGTCAAGCGGGTCATGCTTTATTATCCAGCATCTTTTTCAGACCATCGAGAGGCGTGCGGCCCACACCGCGGGCAGATGGCACGCAGGAAGCCCGGACTAATAAGATGGCATTGAAATCCCCCGCGTTTCGTAAAAAATTTCCGTTGTTGGTAACCGGCAGTCTGCTGGCTATGCAACCTCTGGCCAGTCAATTCGTTGTTGCCGCCGAGCAGTATGACTGCGCCGTCTCGGCAACGGGTGGCTGGGCGTGTGCGCCCAAGACGCCGGCAGCTGCATTGCCGCCGCGTCCGGTGCATGACGGCAGCGCTGTCAGCGCCGCCGGCGAAGCCCCGACCCAGAACGGTTCCACATCCGACACCGGCGCCAAGCCTGTGCTGGTCACCGAAGCCAAAGGCCGCGGCCTGAAATCCCGTAGCGAAGACTACAGTCACCTCGACTGGGTTCCGCGCGAGAAGCTCACCGCCGCCCAATTGGCCGAGACCGGTCCTTACTGCTCTGGTTCCTATATCGAACCAATTCGTCCTGGCATGAATGACAAGACGAATAAAAGTGACGCACCGACCTTTATTGGCGCCAAGGCCTCGCGCTACAACACCGAAGATCAGGTGGGTACGCTGGCCGGCGACGTGGTCCTGCGTCAGGGCAGCATGCAGGTCGAGTCCGACGAGGCCAGCCTGTATCAGGCCGAGAGCCGCGCCGAACTCAATGGCGACGTGCGCATTCGCGACAACGGCGCACTGATCGTCGGCGACCACGCCGATGTGCAGCTCGACACCGGTGAAGCCAAGGTCGACAACGCCGAATACGTGATGCACAAATCGCGCATCCGCGGTAACGCGCTGTACGCCAAGCGTGCCGAAAACGCGATCATCCGCTTGAAGGACGGCACGTACACCACGTGCGAACCGAACAGCAACGCCTGGCAGCTCAAGGGCAACAACATCACCCTGAACCCTGCCACCGGCTTCGGTACCGCGACCAACGTGACACTGCGGGTCAAGGACATTCCGATCCTGTACACGCCGTACATCTACTTCCCGATCGACGACCGTCGTCAATCGGGCTTCCTGCCGCCGACCATCGGCACCGGCAGCGATACCGGCTTCATGCTGGTGACCCCGTACTACTTCAACCTGGCGCCGAACTACGATGCCACGTTGTACCCGCGTTACATGAGCAAACGCGGCATGCTGGTCGAAGGCGAATTCCGTTACCTGACCAAGTCCAGCGAAGGCCAGTTCGGTGCGGCGTATCTGAACGACGAAGATACCGATCGCAGCAAACAGACCGACTACGAAAAGAATCGCTACATGTACAACTGGCAGCACAAGGGTGGTCTCGACTCCCGCGTGATGACTCAGGTCGACTACACCAAGATCAGCGATCCGTACTACTTCCAGGACCTGACCACTGATCAGATCGGTGTGAAGAGCCAGGACTTCGTGAATCAGCAAGGTTCGGTGACCTATCGTGGCGACAGCTACACCGCTCGCCTGAATGCGCAGCAGTACCAATTGGCAACCGTTTCGAACATCACGCCTTACGGCCGTCTGCCGCAGATCACCTTCAATGGTCAACTGCCGTATCACCCGGAAGGTTTGAATTTCGATTACGAGACCGAAATTGTTCGGTTCGATCGTGATCTGCAAAACGGCAACTTTACCAATGAAGACGGCACCATCTCGCCTCGCCTGGATACAAACGTTCAGGGCCTGGCGCGCGCCAACGGCGATCGTCTGAACCTGAAGCCGGGCGTCAGCCTGCCGATGAACTGGACCTATGGTTTCCTGAAGCCATCGCTCAAGTACCAGTACACCCAATACCAGCTGGATCTGGACGGCACCGGCAAGTCGCAGATTGCTGCGATGACTGCTGAGCAGCAAAAGCTCAACGGCACCTTCGACAGCAACCAGAACCGTGGCGTACCGATCGCCAGCGTCGACAGCGGCCTGTACTTCGACCGCAACACGTCGTACTTCGGCAAGAACTATCGCCAGACCCTGGAACCGCGTCTGTTCTACCTGTATGTACCCAAGGTTGATCAGGAAGACATTCCGGTATTCGATACCAGTGAATACACCTTCAACTACGCGTCGCTCTTCCGCGATAACCGCTTCTCCGGCTCCGACCGTGTCGGCGACGAGAACAAGCTGTCGCTGGGCGTGACCAGCCGCTGGATCGAAGACGACGGTTTCGAGCGTCAGCGCATCAGCGTAGGCCAGGCTTACTACTTCAAGGATCGCGAAGTTCAACTGCCAGGCATCGCGTTCAAGGATCGCAAAGACGCCCAGTCCGACGTATCGCCATACGCGCTGGAATACGAATACCGCTGGAACCGCGATTGGCGCACCACTGCCGACTACAACTGGGATCCGGACAGCCGCAGCCCGCGTTCCGGCAGCGCGATGTTCCATTACCAGCCTGAAGACAACCCGAACAAGGTGGTCAACGTCGGTTATCGCTATCGCAACGACCAGGTTCGTTACGACCAGAACACCGGTAAATGGTCGGTGGGTGGTGGCGACTACGGCACGCCGGGCCAGCCTGGCTACGTGAAGGACTACTACAAGATCCAGCAGCATGACTTCTCGGTCATCTGGCCGATCGTTCCGCAGTGGAGCGCGATCAGCCGCTGGCAGTACGACTACAACCGCAACCGTACGCTGGAAGCCTTCGGTGGTTTCGAATACGACAACTGCTGCTGGAAACTGCGCCTGATCAACCGTTACTGGGTTTCCTACGACGAATTCAGTCAGGAAGCTCCGCAAAACGAAAAAGGCGACCACGGCGTCTTCCTCCAAATTGTTCTGAAGGGACTCGGCGGCCTGACTGGCGCCAAGGTAGAGAGCTTCCTCGACAAAGGCATCCAAGGTTATCGTCAACGTGAAGACCAAGCTTTCTGATTCTCTGCGCCCGCTGCTGCTGGGCGCGCTGTTCCTGGGTACTGCGGCCAACGCCGCAGTACAGTCCATCGATAAAGTGGTCGCGATCGTTGATAACGACGTGGTCATGCAGAGCCAACTGGACCAGCGCGTCCACGAAGTTCAGCAGACCATCGCCAAACGTGGCGGCGGCATGCCGCCTCCAGGCGTGCTGGATCAGCAGGTGCTCGAGCGCCTGATCGTCGAAAACCTGCAACTGCAGATCGGCGAGCGTTCCGGGATCCGCATTACCGATGAAGAACTGAACCAGGCTGTTGGCACTATCGCTCAGCGTAACAACATGACTGTGGATCAATTCCGCGCGGCTCTGGCTCACGATGGCCTGTCCTACGACGACGCCCGTGACCAGATCAAGCGCGAAATGATCATCAGCCGTGTGCGTCAGCGCCGTGTGGCAGAGCGCATCCAGGTCTCCGAGCAGGAAGTGAAGAACTTCCTCGCCTCCGACCTGGGCAAGATGCAACTGTCCGAAGAGCTGCACCTGGCCAACATCCTGATTCCTACGCCGGAAAGCGCCAATTCTGAAGCGATTCAGAGCGCTTACCGTCAGGCAATGGACGTTTACCAGCAGCTCAAGAAAGGTGCTGACTTCGGTCAGATGGCCGTTGCCAAATCCGGCAGCGACAACGCCCTGGAAGGCGGCGACATGGGCTGGCGTAAAGCTGCGCAACTGCCACCGCCGTTCGATCGTGAGCTGAGCAGCATGGCCGTTGGCGACATCACTCAGCCTGCACGTACCCCGGGTGGTTTCATCATCCTCAAGTTGCTGGCCAAACGTGGTGGCGAAGCGCAGATGCGTGATGAGGTGCATGTGCGCCACATCCTGGTCAAGCCAAGCCCGATCCGTGACGAAGCCAAGACCAAGGCCCTGGTGCAGTCGCTGTACGATCGCATCCTGGCCGGTGAAGACTTCGCTGAACTGGCGAAGAACTACTCCGAAGACCCGGGTTCGGCGCTCAACGGTGGCGACCTGAACTGGATCGACCCGAACGCACTGGTACCGGAATTCCGCGAAGTGATGGCCAAGACCCCACAAGGTCAGCTGTCCAAGCCGTTCCAGACTCAGTACGGCTGGCACGTACTGGAAGTCCTTGGCCGCCGCGCCACCGACAGCACCGAGCAGGCTCGCGAGCAACAAGCAATGACCGTTCTGCGTAACAAAAAATACGATGAAGAGCTGCAAAACTGGCTGCGTCAGATTCGTGAAGAAGCCTACGTAGAAATCAAACTCCCTGGTGCAGACCAGGCAGCGCAGTGAAACCCAAGCGTTTCGCGCTGACACCCGGCGAACCAGCCGGCATCGGTCCCGACCTGTGCCTGCTGCTCGCCTCGCAAGCCCAGCCACACCCCCTGATTGCCATCACCAGCCGCGACCTGCTCACCGAGCGGGCCGCGCAGCTGGGGCTGGCCGTCACTTTGCTGGAAGTGGCACCCGGTCACTGGCCGGACGCGCCGGCACCGGCAAGCAGCCTGTACGTCTGGGACACCCCGCTGAGCGCTCCCGTGGTTGCCGGGCAACTGGACCAGGCTAATGCTGCCTTCGTTCTGGAAACCCTGACCCGCGCCGGCAACGGCTGCCTGAACGGCGACTTCGCCGGGATGATCACCGCCCCTGTACACAAGGGCGTGATCAACGAATCCGGCATCCCGTTCTCCGGACACACGGAATTTCTCGCCGACCTGACCCACACCGCCCAAGTGGTCATGATGCTCGCCACCCGCGGCTTGCGCGTGGCACTGGTCACCACTCACCTGCCCCTGCGCGAGATCGCCGATGCGATCACGCCGGAACGGCTGGAACGGGTCACGCGGATTCTGCACGCCGACCTGCAAGACAAATTCGGCATCACCCAGCCACGCATCCTGGTCTGCGGACTCAACCCGCACGCCGGCGAAGGCGGACACCTGGGCCATGAAGAAATCGACATCATCGAACCTACCTTAGAGCGCCTGCGCGGCGAGGGCATGGACCTTCGTGGCCCGCTGCCTGCCGACACTCTGTTTACCCCCAAATATCTGGAGCACTGCGACGCAGTGCTGGCGATGTACCACGACCAGGGCCTGCCCGTGCTGAAGTACAAAGGCTTCGGCGCCGCAGTCAACATTACCCTTGGCCTGCCGATCATCCGCACCTCGGTTGACCACGGCACCGCCCTGGATCTGGCCGGCAGCGGCAAGATCGACACCGGCAGCCTGCAGGTCGCCCTGGAAACCGCCTACCAGATGGCCGAGACCCGTTTATGACCGAGCAATACCAACACAAGGCGCGCAAACGCTTTGGCCAGAACTTCCTGCACGACGCCGGCGTCATCGACCGCATCCTGCGCTCCATCAGTGCCAAATCCGGCGACCGCATGCTGGAAATCGGCCCGGGCCAGGGCGCACTGACGGCTGGCCTGCTCAACTCCGGTGCGCAACTCGACGTGGTGGAACTGGACAAGGACCTGATCCCGATCCTCAACCAGCAGTTTGCCGGCAAGAGCAACTTCAACCTGCATCAGGGCGATGCGCTGAAGTTCGACTTCAACACCCTCAACGCTGCGCCGAACAGCCTGCGCGTGGTCGGCAACCTGCCGTACAACATCTCAACGCCGCTGATTTTCCACCTGCTGAACAACGCCGGCATCATTCGCGACATGCACTTCATGTTGCAGAAGGAAGTGGTCGAGCGCCTGGCCGCAGGCCCGGGTGGCGGGGACTGGGGTCGTCTGTCGATCATGGTTCAATATCACTGCCGTGTGGAACACCTGTTCAACGTCGGCCCGGGCGCGTTCAACCCGCCGCCGAAGGTCGACTCGGCCATCGTCCGTCTGGTGCCGCACGCGGTACTGCCGCACCCGGCCAAGGATCATCGTCTGCTCGAGCGTGTCGTTCGCGAAGCCTTCAACCAGCGTCGCAAGACCCTGCGCAACACCCTCAAGCAATTGATGACCGCTGCCGAGATCGAAGCCGCCGGCGTCGATGGCAGCCTGCGCCCCGAGCAACTGGACCTGGCCGCATTCGTGCGCCTGGCCGACAAGCTCGCCGAGCAGGTTCCTGCCGCCCCCGCCGCCGACTGACCGGCGATGAACGCTATCGGGCAGGCCGCCACTCTGGTTTACTGCCCGATACTTGCCTAGACTGATTCCCCATCAGCTACGCCTCGCGTTCCGCTTTGCTTAAGGCCCTTTTGCATGTCCGATTCTCGTTATCAGGTCGACGTCAGTGTCGTTACCCGCTACCTGGCAGAACAATCGCAACCCGAGCACAACCGCTTCGCCTTCGCCTACACCATCACCGTGCAGAACAATGGCGAGCGCCCTGCCCAGCTGATGTCACGACATTGGGTGATTACCGACGGTGACGGGCATGTCGAAGAGGTTCGCGGCGCTGGCGTCGTCGGCCAGCAACCGCTGATCGAGGCTGGCAAAAGCCACACCTACAGCAGCGGCACGGTGATGACCACCAAGGTCGGCACCATGGAGGGCACTTACGAAATGGTCGCCGATGACGGTAAACATTTCGACGCGATCATCAAACCTTTCCGCCTCGCCGTCCCCGGAGCCCTGCACTGATGACGACGTACGCCGTCGGCGACCTGCAAGGCTGCCTCGAACCGCTCAAATGTCTGCTCAAGCAAGTGGCTTTCGACCCGAAGCTCGATCGGCTGTGGCTGGTCGGCGACCTGGTCAACCGCGGCCCGCAATCGCTGGAAACCCTGCGTTTTCTCTACGGCATGCGCGATTCGCTGGTTTGCGTACTGGGTAACCATGACCTGCACCTGCTCGCTGCAGCCAACAACATTGAGCGCCTGAAGAAGTCCGATACCCTGCGCGAGATCATTGAAGCCCCCGACGCAGCCGATCTGCTCGAGTGGCTGCGCCAGCAGAAACTCATGCACTACGACGAACAACGCGAAGTAGCCATGGTGCACGCAGGCATCCCACCGCAGTGGTCCTTGCGCAAGGCCCTGAAGTACGCGGCCGAGGCCGAAGCGGCACTGCGTGACGACAACCTGTTTCCGCTGTATCTCGATGGCATGTACGGCAATGAGCCGGCGAAGTGGGACAGCGAGCTCACGGGCGTGACCCGCCTGCGCGTCATCACCAACTATTTCACCCGCATGCGCTTCTGCACTGCCGAGGGCAAGCTCGACCTCAAGAGCAAGGAAGGTCTCGACACTGCCCCGCCCGGCTATAAGCCATGGTTCCAGCACAAAGAGCGCAAGACCCGCGGTCTGCGCATCATTTTCGGCCACTGGGCCGCGCTGGAAGGCGATGTCCGTGAACCGGGCATCTCGGCACTGGACACCGGTTGTGTCTGGGGCGGCAGCCTGACCCTGATGAACGTCGACAGCGGCGAGCGCGTGTCATGCAAATGCGATGAACACGGCGGGCTTGCGCCATCAGTCGCACCACTTATCCCCGAAACTCCGCCAGTCAGCGCCCCGCGTTAGACTGCGCACTCTGCCGAGCTACAGGAACCCGCCATGAGCGAATTCAAACGAATCCCCCCGGAACAGGCCCATGCCCTGCGTGAGCAAGGCGCAGTCGTGGTCGATGTCCGTGATCCTGCAACTTTTGCCGCCCTGCATATCAGCGGTTCGAAGCATCTGGACAACCACTCGCTGCACGCCTTCATTCAAGGCGCCGACCTCGATGCACCGACCGTTGTCGTCTGCTACCACGGCAATTCCAGCCAGGGCGCGGCCGCCTACCTGATCAGCCAGGGCTTCTCCGACGTCTACAGCATGGACGGCGGCTTCGAGCTGTGGCGTGCGACTTATCCGTCGGAAACCGCGCAAGGCACCGCCGAATAATTTTTTTGTCACGCGCAGGCCCCGGCTGCCGTGGGCCTGCGCGCGGCAGACGAACGGTCTGCCACAACTAATTACGTATCTCGCCTTTACCTCTCGAATTCCCAACTATCCTTAAGCCCAGGCCATCCAAAACAGGGGAGAGCCGGTACACCGGCGCACGGGTCATCGGGAGTGACTTTCAAGGTTGTCGACCGCGAAAGTGTTCTGGGGGGTAAACAAGCGGCCACCACGGCTGCTTGCCAGCATCGACTGAGTGATCCGGCGTCGGCTCCACGTATCGAGCGAGGTGACGTCATGAGTATCTTTAGCCACTTCCAACAACGCTTCGAGTCCACACGCCAGGAAGAACTCTCGCTGCAGGAGTACCTAGAGCTGTGCAAAAAGGACCGCAGCGCTTACGTTTCCGCCGCCGAGCGTCTATTGATGGCCATCGGCGAACCCGAGCTGCTCGACACGTCGACCAACTCGCGGCTGTCGCGGATCTTCTCCAACAAGGTGATTCGTCGCTATCCGGCCTTTGAAGACTTCCACGGGATGGAAGAATGCATCGACCAGATCGTCTCGTATTTCCGCCATGCCGCCCAAGGCCTGGAAGAGAAGAAACAAATCCTCTACCTGCTCGGCCCCGTCGGTGGCGGTAAATCGTCCCTGGCCGAGAAGCTGAAACAGCTGATGGAAAAAGTGCCCTTCTACGCGATCAAGGGCTCGCCGGTATTCGAATCGCCTCTGGGTCTGTTCAACGCCACCGAAGATGGCGCGATCCTCGAGGAAGACTTCGGCATCCCGCGGCGCTACCTGAACACCATCATGTCGCCGTGGGCGACCAAACGCCTGGCTGAATTTGGCGGCGACATCAGCCAGTTCCGCGTGGTCAAGCTGTACCCGTCGATTCTCAACCAGATCGCCGTGGCCAAGACCGAACCGGGTGACGAGAACAACCAGGACATCTCGGCGCTGGTAGGCAAGGTCGACATCCGCAAACTCGAGGAATACCCACAGAACGACGCCGACGCCTACAGCTACTCCGGTGCGCTGTGCCGGGCCAACCAGGGCCTGATGGAATTCGTCGAAATGTTCAAGGCACCGATCAAGGTGCTGCACCCATTGCTGACCGCCACGCAGGAAGGCAACTACAACAGTACCGAAGGGCTGGGGGCGATTCCGTTCACCGGGATCCTGCTCGCGCACTCCAACGAATCGGAGTGGCACACCTTCCGCAACAACAAGAACAACGAAGCGTTCATCGACCGGATCTACATCGTCAAAGTGCCGTACTGCCTACGGGTCAGCGACGAGGTGAAGATTTACGACAAATTGCTGTTCAACAGTTCGCTGGCCAAAGCCCACTGCGCCCCCGACACTCTGAAGATGCTGGCGCAGTTCACCGTGCTGTCGCGCCTCAAGGAACCGGAAAACTCCAATATCTATTCGAAGATGCGCGTCTACGACGGGGAAAACCTGAAAGACACCGATCCAAAGGCCAAGTCGATCCAGGAATACCGCGATTCGGCGGGCGTCGACGAAGGCATGAACGGTCTCTCGACCCGTTTCGCGTTCAAGATTCTGTCCAAGGTGTTCAACTTCGATCCGCATGAAATCGCCGCCAACCCGGTGCACCTGTTGTATGTGCTGGAACAACAGATCGAGCAGGAACAGTTCCAGGCCGAGACCCGCGAGCGCTATCTGCGCTACCTCAAGGAATACCTGGCGCCGCGTTATATCGAGTTCATCGGCAAGGAGATCCAGACCGCTTATCTGGAGTCTTACAGCGAATACGGGCAGAACATCTTCGACCGCTACGTGCTGTATGCGGACTTCTGGATCCAGGATCAGGAATACCGCGATCCGGAGACCGGCGAGATTCTCAACCGTGTCGCCCTGAACGAAGAGCTGGAGAAAATCGAGAAACCGGCGGGCATCAGCAATCCGAAGGATTTCCGCAACGAAATCGTCAACTTCGTGTTGCGCGCCCGAGCCAACAACAACGGCAAGAACCCGACCTGGCTCAGCTACGAGAAACTGCGGGTGGTCATCGAGAAGAAAATGTTCTCGAACACCGAAGACCTGCTGCCAGTCATCAGCTTCAATGCCAAGGCGAGCAAAGAGGATCAACAGAAACACAACGACTTCGTTACTCGAATGGTCGAACGCGGCTACACCGACAAACAGGTAAGACTTCTGTCCGAATGGTACCTACGGGTCCGGAAATCGCAGTAAAACAGCTACAAGCTTCAAGCTACGAGCTGCAAGAAAAAAGCATGTGAACGCTGTGCTTCTACTTGCGGCTCGCAGCTCACAACTTGAAGCTGCCCGGAGGGCCACGTATGAGCTATGTGATCGACCGACGTCTCAATGGCAAGAACAAGAGCACGGTTAACCGCCAGCGCTTCCTGCGGCGTTACCGTGATCACATCAAGAAGGCTGTCGAAGAGGCAGTCAGCCGCCGTTCCATCACCGACATGGAACACGGCGAACAGATCAGCATTCCCGGTCGCGATATCGACGAACCGGTGCTTCACCACGGTCGCGGCGGCAAGCAGACCGTGGTTCATCCCGGCAACAAGGAATTCACTGCTGGCGAACACATCGCCAGGCCTCCGGGGGGCGGCGGTGGACGCGGTCCCGGCAAGGCTGGCAATTCCGGCGAGGGCATGGACGAATTCGTCTTCCAGATCACCCAGGAGGAATTCCTCGAGTTCATGTTCGAGGACCTTGAACTGCCGAATCTGGTGAAACGCAACCTGAGCGGTACCGACACCTTCAAGACCGTGCGCGCGGGGATCAGCAACGAGGGCAACCCGTCACGGATCAATATCATCCGCACCCTGCGCTCGGCCCACGCCCGGCGCATTGCGCTGTCCGGCAGCAGCCGTGCCAAACTGCGCGAGGCCAAAGAGGAACTGGCGCGATTAAAGCGCGAAGAGCCGGACAACTTCGGCGATATTCAGGAACTCGAAGCGGAAATCGAGAAACTCAGCGCGCGCATTCACCGCGTGCCATTCCTCGATACTTTCGACTTGAAATACAACCTGCTGATCAAGCAACCCAACCCCAGCTCGAAAGCGGTGATGTTCTGCCTGATGGACGTGTCCGGCTCGATGACCCAGGCGACCAAGGACATCGCCAAACGCTTTTTCATCCTGCTGTACCTGTTCCTCAAGCGGAACTACGACAAGATCGACGTAGTGTTCATCCGCCATCACACCAGCGCCCGGGAAGTGGACGAGGAAGAGTTCTTCTACTCGCGGGAAACCGGCGGCACCATCGTCTCCAGCGCCCTGAAGCTGATGCAGGAGATCATGGCCGAGCGCTACCCGAGCAACGAATGGAACATCTACGCCGCGCAGGCTTCCGACGGCGACAACTGGAACGATGACTCGCCGATCTGCCGCGACATCCTGATCAATCAGATCATGCCGTTTGTGCAGTACTACACTTATGTGGAGATCACCCCGCGCGAACACCAGGCCCTCTGGTACGAATACGAACGCATCGCCGAAGCCTTTTCCGACACGTTTGCCCAGCAGCAACTGGTCTCGGCCGGGGATATCTATCCGGTCTTCCGTGAACTCTTCCAGCGCAGGTTAGTGACATGACCGCCAAAGAGCAGAAACGCCAACCCATTTCCACCGGCTCCGAATGGACGTTCGAGCTGATCCAGGCCTACGACCGCGAAATCGCCCGGATTGCGGCCGGCTATGCCCTGGACACCTATCCCAACCAGATCGAAGTGATCACCGCCGAACAGATGATGGACGCCTATGCCTCGGTCGGCATGCCCCTGGGCTATCACCACTGGTCCTACGGCAAACACTTCCTCAGCACCGAGAAATCCTACAGCCGCGGCCAGATGGGGCTGGCCTACGAGATCGTGATCAACTCGGATCCGTGCATCGCCTACCTGATGGAGGAAAACACCATCTGCATGCAGGCGCTGGTGGTGGCGCACGCGTGCTATGGCCACAACAGCTTCTTCAAGGGCAATTACCTGTTCCGCACCTGGACCGATGCCAGTTCGATCATCGACTACCTGGTGTTCGCCAAGCAGTACATCATGCAATGCGAGGAGCGCCACGGTATCGATGCGGTGGAAGACCTGCTCGACTCCTGCCATGCGCTGATGAATTACGGGGTCGACCGCTACAAACGTCCCTACCCGATTTCCGCCGAGGAAGAACGCCGGCGGCAGAAGGATCGCGAAGAACACATGCAGAAGCAGATCAACGATCTGTGGCGCACCATCCCCAAAGGCGCGGACAAGTACAGCGACAAGGACAACGCCAGGTTCCCCGCCGAACCGCAGGAAAACATCCTGTATTTCATCGAGAAGCACGCGCCGTTGCTGGAGCCGTGGCAACGGGAGATCGTGCGGATCGTGCGCAAGATCGCCCAGTATTTTTATCCACAGCGTCAGACGCAGGTGATGAACGAAGGCTGGGCCACCTTCTGGCACTACACCCTGATGAACGACCTGTACGACGAGGGCCTGGTGACCGACGGGTTCATGATGGAATTCCTCACCTCGCATACCAGCGTGGTGTTCCAGCCAGGCTTCGACAGCCCTTACTACAACGGGATCAACCCTTACGCACTGGGCTTCGCGATGTATCGCGACATCCGCCGCATGTGCGAAAACCCCACCGAGGAAGACCGGCGCTGGTTTCCGGACATCGCCGGTTCCGACTGGCTGTCGAGCATCAAATTCGCCATGAGCAGTTTCAAGGATGAGAGCTTCATCCTCCAGTACCTGTCACCCAAAGTGATCCGCGACCTGAAGCTCTTCAGCATCCTCGATGACGACCAGAAGGACGATTTGCTGGTGCCGGCGATCCACGACGAAACCGGTTACCGGATCATCCGCGAAACCCTGGCCGCGCAGTACAACCTCGGCAACCGCGAACCGAACGTGCAGATCTACAGCATCGACCGCCGCGGCGACCGCTCGCTGACCCTGCGTCACCAGCAACATGACCGCAAACCCTTGGGCGATTCCACCCACGAGGTACTGAAACATCTGCACCGGTTGTGGGGCTTCGACATTCACCTGGAAACCCTTCAGGGCGACCAGATCATGAAAACTCACCACGTACCGCCGCGAAGTGAACACAGCGAGGGTGATTACGGTCGACTCGACCTGGCCGTGATTCATCTCTAGATGCGGTTCTGACCTCCGAAAGTCCGACACAAGGGTTATCCTGTCGGGCTAACGGAGGTTTTTTATGCAGATTTTCAAGGTTGGCGGTGCGGTACGCGATCGCTTGCTGGGTATACCGGTCACCGACGTTGATCGGGTGGTGGTGGGCGCGACCACTGAGGAAATGCTCGCCCAAGGGTTTCGCCCCGTGGGTGCGGATTTTCCGGTATTCCTTCACCCGAATACCGGCGAGGAATACGCCCTTGCCCGCACCGAACGCAAAAGCGGTCGCGGTTATGGCGGGTTCACTTTTCACGCCAGTCCTGACGTCACTCTTGAAGAAGACCTGATCCGCCGCGACCTGACCATCAATGCAATGGCCGAGGACGACCAGCAAAACCTCACCGATCCCTATCATGGGCAACGCGATCTCGAAGCGCGGATCCTGCGCCACGTTTCCCCCGCATTCGCCGAAGATCCGCTCCGCGTGCTGCGCGTTGCGCGCTTTGCTGCCCGTTATGCCAGTCTTGGCTTCACTGTCGCACCAGAAACACTGGAACTGATGCGCCAGCTCAGCGAGTCCGGCGAACTGCAGGCGCTGACCGCCGAACGCAGCTGGAAAGAAATCTCCCGCGCACTGATGGAAGATCAGCCGCAGGTATTCATCCAGGTGCTGCGCGATTGCGGCGCACTGAAAGAACTGATGCCGGAAGTCGACGCGCTGTTTGGCGTGCCACAACCGGAAGTGCATCACCCGGAAATCGACACCGGCCTGCACACTCTCAGCGTTCTGGAGCAATCAGCGCTGCACAAACAACCGCTGACGGTACGCTGGGCTTGCCTGCTGCATGACCTCGGCAAAGGCCTGACGCCGGAAGAAGAGTGGCCACGACATATCGCCCATGAACACACTGGGTTGAAGCTGATCAAAGCGGTCAACGAACGCTTCAAGGCACCGAAGGATTGTCAGGAGTTGGCCTTGCTTGTCGGCAAGTACCACACCCACTGTCACCGGGCGCTGGAATTGAAGGCCTCAACATTGCTGGAGCTGTTGCAGAGCTTTGATGTGTATCGACGACCGCAGCGGTTTGAAGAGTTTATCGGCGCATGCGAAATGGACGCCCGAGGCCGTAAAGGGCTGGAGCAGAGAAGTTATCCACAGGCCGATTATTTACGCGGCGCTGCCCAGGCTGCGCGGGAAGTCGCGGTGCAGCCGTTGCTGGAGAAGGGATTCAAAGGCCCGGAACTGGGCGAAGCGCTGAAGCGAGAACGACTGAAGGCGCTAAAAGCCTACAAAGACAAGGCGTCAGCCTGAAAAGCTTCGCGAGCAAGCCCGCTCCCACAAGGGGAATGCATTCCAAATGTGTGGGCTTGCTCGCGAAAGCGGCCGTTAATTCAACGTAAATCCGAAGACGTCAGTTGCTGCCCACGCCACTCAAAGGCCACCGGCGCCAACACCTGATCAATCTGCGCCTCGGCCCACAACGTCGCGAAGCTTTTTCCCACACCCGGATGCACTCGATCCGGCGCAATCAGCGACAGCGGCCACAACACAAAGGCGTTTTTCAGGATTTCGGCACGCGGCAGGATCAAGCCGTCGAAGTTACCGGTCAGATCGCCGTATAACAGCACGTCGATATCCAGCGGCAGCCCCTTGCGATCCGGCGCATAGCGACCGTTATCGGCTTCGATGAATTTCAGGCGCCGATCCAGCTCCATCAAGGGCAGATCGGTAAGCGCCGAGACCACGAAGTTGAAGAAAGGCCCGCTCTTTATCCCCACCGGCTGACTCTCGAACACCGCCGAACAGCGGATATCCACCAGAAACGTCGCCAAAGCGTCGAGCCCGGCGCGCAAATGGGTTTCGCGCTCGATATTGCTACCGAGCCCGAGGTACACCTGAGTCAGCGACATCCGCGCTCAATCTCCACACCCACGCCACCCTTGGCGGCCGGCACGGCGCCCGGCTTGGTCAGCTTGAGGCGAACCCAGGTGATCTTGAATTCGGCCATCAGCACTTCGACCAGGCGCTCGGCAAAGGTCTCGACCAGTTGATATTGGGATTGCTCGGCAAACGCCTGGATGCGCGTGGAAACGCTGGCGTAATCGAGCGCCAGGGTCAGGTCGTCACCCGCGGCGGCCGGGCGATTGTCCCAGGCGAAGCTCAGATCAAGACGCAGGCACTGTCGAATGCCCCGCTCCCAGTCGTAAGCACCGATCACGGTGTCGACTTCCAGGCCCTCGATAAACACTCTGTCCAAGCACTTTTCTCCGCTGCACGACAAGGGCGCAATGCGCCGTTAGAATCAGGGCGTCCTCGCCCGGAATAGTTAGCATGTTTTGGTTACTGGCGACTCTCGCCTACCTGCTCGGCTCTCTGTCCTTCGCCATTTTGCTCAGCCGCCTGACCGGAAACCCGGATCCGCGAATGAGTGGCTCGGGTAATGCCGGCGCCACCAACATGCTGCGCCTGGTCGGTCGCAAACTGGCGATCCTGACCCTGCTCGGTGATCTGTGCAAAGGCCTGGTACCGGTGCTGATCGCAGCGGCCGCTGGCCTTTCGTTGCAGGATCAGGCCTGGATCGGCGTGTGCGCCGTGATCGGTCACCTGTTCCCGCTGTACTTCCGTTTTCGCGGCGGCAAAGGTGTCGCCACCGCTGCCGGCATGCTGCTGGGCCTGTATCCACCCGCCGCGCTGCTGGCGGTGTGCGCCTGGCTGCTGACGTTCTACCTGACCCGTACCAGCTCGCTGGCGGCGTTGATCGCCACGCCCCTGACCCTGCCCTTGCTTGCGTGGCAAGAACCGGAGGCGCTGCTGCCGATGAGCGCATTGACATTGCTGATCGTCTGGCGCCACCGCGGCAATCTACGCGACCTGTTTGCCGGGCGCGAACGGCATTTTTAAATACCGCTCAGCCACACCGCCAATCGCACCGCCAATCACAGTGCCGACAACTGCTCCATCGGCCAGCGCGCCTGCACGCTGATCGCCAGACTTTCCTGCTGACCGGCCTGCAAACGCTGACAACCGGCAAACGCGATCATCGCGCCATTATCGGTGCAGAACTCGGGACGGGCGTAGAACACATCGCCCTGCATATCGCCGAGCATCTTTTCCAGCGAAGCGCGCAAGGCCTTGTTGGCGCTGACGCCGCCAGCGATCACCAGACGCGTCATGCCCGCGTGTTTCAGGGCGCGCTTGCACTTGATGGTCAAAGTCTCCACCACGGCCTGCTGGAACGCCAGCGCGATGTCGCAACGGGCTTGCTCGCTGTCGTCCCCGGCGTTGACGCATTGCTGCCAGGTATTGAGAGCAAAGGTCTTCAAGCCGCTGAAGCTGAAATCCAGGCCCGGGCGATCACACATCGGACGCGGGAAGGTGAAACGTCCTACGACGCCCTTCTCGGCCAGCTTGGCGATTTCCGGCCCGCCCGGATAATTGAGGCCCATCATTTTCGCGGTTTTGTCGAACGCTTCGCCTGCAGCATCGTCGAGGGTCTCGCCGAGCAGGCTGTATTGGCCAATGCCATCGACCTGAACCAGTTGCGTATGCCCCCCGGAAACCAACAAAGCGACGAACGGGAATTCCGGCGGCTTTGGCTCCAGCATCGGCGCCAGCAAGTGGCCCTCCATGTGGTGCACACCAAGCGCCGGAATGCCCCAGGCAAACGCCAGCGCCTGAGCGCACGAGGCACCCACCAGCAGCGCCCCGACCAGGCCCGGGCCCGCGGTGAAGGCGATCGCATCAATCTCGGTCGGCACGCAGTCAGCCTCGGCCAACACCTGACGAATCAAGGGCAGCATGCGTTTGACATGGTCACGCGAGGCCAGCTCCGGCACCACGCCACCATAGACGCGGTGCAGGTCGATCTGACTGAACAGCGCGTCGGCCAGCAGGCCGCGCTCACTGTCGTATAATGCGACGCCGGTTTCGTCGCAGGAGGTTTCTAATCCCAGTACTAGCATGGGTTTGCGCCTTGTTTAGGCTGAATTCGAAGGCGCGCATAATAGTCGCCATGCGATGCCCCGACTAGCGGTTTTCGATCAGAGGCTTTGCATTCCGAGCGATGAGGGGTTAACATCCGCAACCCTTAAAAACCGACGTCTTCAAGTGCTCTTTTGCCGCGAGGATGTTGACCCCGGTAATGAATGAAGGTAGCTCTGGATGCCAGCCGTCAAAGTTAAAGAGAACGAACCCTTCGACGTAGCTCTGCGTCGTTTCAAGCGCTCCTGCGAAAAAGCCGGTGTACTGGCTGAAGTTCGTAGCCGCGAATTTTACGAGAAGCCAACTTCTGAGCGTAAGCGCAAAGCAGCAGCCGCTGTTAAGCGTCACGCCAAGAAAGTTCAGCGCGAACAGCGCCGCGCCGTTCGTCTGTACTAATACACAGACGATCGTAGCAAGCTTCTTGCCTAAGCCCGGCCCTCAGCCGGGCTAATGGCATTTGCGTAAAACGCTTGATGCTTCACCGTCGAAGCCGCACACGCGACCGAGACAAATCTGCTTCACGCGTCAGACCTGGCTCTTTTGCCAGCGGTGCACGTCTTTTCTGACGAGCCTTTCAAGGCTACTGACGAGCACACCCACTGATTCCTCTTACGACGATCAGCCCAAGGCACCTGCATGCGTGCCCGTTTTATTGAGCTATCCGGGGCCATTTATCGGCCGTCAGCGGATTCAGCGCAACACTTTCAAATAGTCGAAAACTGATGAGTACTAACGTCAGTGGTTTTTCGGCAGATACACTTCCCGACAGCGATCACGCAACCGAACCCGGTCGAGCCGCCCACTTTGTGCGCCTCACTCAAGACCTGCGTCCGGCCGCCCTTCGCATCGGACTCATTACAGCGCAGACGAGAACGCCATGGCCGGGCTGATTCCCCAGAGCTTTATTGACGACCTCCTGAACCGCACCGACATCGTCGACGTGGTCAGCTCGCGTGTGCAACTGAAAAAGGCCGGCAAGAACTACACCGCCTGCTGCCCGTTCCATAAAGAGAAAACCCCATCGTTCAGCGTCAGCCCGGACAAGCAGTTCTATTACTGCTTCGGTTGCGGCGCCGGTGGCAACGCCCTCGGCTTTCTCATGGACCACGACAACCTGGATTTTCCCCAGGCGGTTGAGGACCTGGCTAAAGCCGCCGGCATGGAAATCCCCCGCGAAGAAAGTGGCCGCCCGCACAAACCGCGGCAGCCAACCGATTCGCCGCTGTACCCGCTGCTCACCGCCGCCGCCGATTTCTACCGCCAGGCGCTCAAGAGTCATCCCGCGCGCAAGGCTGCGGTGGATTATCTCAAGGGCCGCGGACTGACCGGCGAGATCGCCCGGGACTTCGGTCTCGGCTTCGCGCCGCCGGGCTGGGACAACCTGTTCAAACATTTGAGCAGCGACACTTTGCAGCAGAAGGCCATGATCGACGCCGGCCTGCTGATCGAGAACGCCGAAACCGGCAAACGCTATGACCGCTTCCGCGATCGCGTGATGTTCCCGATCCGCGATACCCGCGGCCGCATCATCGCTTTCGGTGGCCGGGTACTCGGCGACGACAAGCCGAAATACCTGAACTCGCCGGAAACCCCGGTCTTTCATAAAGGCCAGGAGCTCTACGGCCTCTATGAAGCACGCAAGAACAACCGCAACCTCGACGAAATCATCGTCGTCGAGGGTTACATGGACGTCATCGCCCTCGCCCAGCAAGGTTTGCGCAATGCCGTCGCGACCCTGGGCACTGCAACCAGCGAAGAACACCTCAAGCGTCTGTTTCGGGTAGTGCCGAACGTCTTGTTCTGTTTCGACGGCGACCAAGCCGGCCGCAACGCCGCATGGCGCGCACTGGAAGCAACATTGCCGTGCCTGCAGGACGGGCGCCGCGCGCGCTTTCTGTTTTTGCCCGAAGGCGAAGACCCGGACACCCTGGTTCGCGCCGAAGGCACTGATGCCTTCAAGGCCCGAATCAACCAACATGCGCAACCGCTGGCCGATTATTTCTTCCAGCAACTGACCGAGGAAGCCGATCCGCGCTCGCTCGAAGGCAAGGCCCACATGGCCACCCTCGCCGCGCCGCTGATCGACAAAGTGCCGGGCGCCAACCTGCGCATCCTGATGCGTCAGCGCCTGACCGAAATCACCGGCCTGAGCAGCGAAACCGTCAGCCAGCTGGCGCAAAGCGCGCCGCAGGAAGCGCCGCCCGCCTACGATCCGGGCATCGATTACGACGCAATGCCGGATTACAGCGACTACCATCAGCCGCAGGCACAAGACATGTATGTGCCGCAGCAGGAGTGGACGCCGAAGAAACCCGGCGCCGGCGGCAAGAAATGGGACAAGAAACCCTGGGACAAGAACGGCAAGCGTGGCGGCGATCGCGATCAACAACGCCCGCGCACACCAATTGGCGTCGAATCGCCGACTCTTACCGCACTGCGAACATTGCTGCATCACCCGCAACTGGCCAACAAAGTCGAAAACACGCGCAATTTTGCCGATGACGCCAATAGCAACAATCAACTGTTGATCGCGCTCATCGAAGCAGTGCAAAAGAATCCTAAGCTACGCTCTTTAAGTGCATTGATGGCGCGCTGGCACGGTACGGATCAAGCGCGCACACTCAAGGCTCTCGCTGAGAAAGAATGGCTGATTAACGATGAAAACCTTGAACAACAGTTTTTCGACACCATTAATAGCCTATCAGCGAAGCAACGGGAACGCGTGCTTGAAAGACTTCTTACGAAATCAAGACGAGGCGATTTGAGCACCGAAGAGAAACATCAGGTTCTTGAGCTTCTAAAACGCAATGTTCCTGAATCAAACCCGACCTCAACTGGCGCGTGAGGTCATAGCTCAGGTATAATCCTCGGCTTGTTTTTTGCCCGCCAAGACCTTCAGTGGATAGGGTGTTATGTCCGGAAAAGCGCAACAGCAGTCTCGTATTATTGAGTTGATCAAACTGGGTCGTGAGCAGAAGTATCTGACTTACGCCGAGGTCAACGACCACCTGCCCGAGGATATTTCAGATCCGGAGCAGGTGGAAGACATCATCCGCATGATTAACGACATGGGGATCCCCGTACACGAGAGTGCTCCGGATGCGGACGCCCTTATGTTGGCCGACGCCGATACCGACGAGGCCGCTGCGGAAGAAGCAGCCGCTGCGTTGGCAGCGGTGGAGACCGATATCGGTCGCACCACTGACCCGGTGCGCATGTACATGCGTGAAATGGGTACGGTCGAGCTTCTGACTCGTGAAGGCGAAATCGAAATCGCCAAACGTATCGAAGAAGGCATCCGTGAAGTGATGAGCGCGATCGCGCACTTCCCTGGCACGGTTGACCACATTCTCTCCGAGTACACTCGCGTCACCACCGAGGGTGGTCGCCTGTCCGACGTTCTGAGCGGTTACATCGACCCGGACGACGGCATTGCGCCGCCGGCCGCCGAAGTGCCACCGCCGATCGACGCGAAAGCCGCCAAGGCTGACGACGATACCGACGACGATGACGCCGAATCTTCGGATGACGAAGAAGAAGCCGAAAGCGGTCCGGATCCGGTCATCGCGGCCCAGCGTTTTGGCGCTGTGTCCGATCAGATGGAAATCACCCGCAAGGCCCTGAAAAAGCACGGTCGTCACAACAAGGCAGCGATTGCCGAGTTGCTGGCCCTGGCCGAGCTGTTCATGCCGATCAAACTGGTGCCGAAGCAATTCGAAGCCCTGGTCGAGCGTGTTCGCAGCGCCCTGGATCGTCTGCGTCAGCAAGAGCGCGCGATCATGCAGCTGTGTGTACGTGATGCACGTATGCCACGCGCCGATTTCCTGCGTCAGTTCCCGGGCAATGAAGTCGACGAAAGCTGGTCCGACGCCTTGGCCAAAGGCAAGAGCAAATACGCCGAAGCCATTGGTCGCGTACAGCCGGACATCATCCGTTGCCAGCAGAAACTGATCGCGCTGGAAACCGAGACCGGCCTGACCATCGCTGAAATCAAGGACATCAACCGTCGCATGTCGATCGGTGAGGCCAAGGCCCGCCGCGCGAAGAAAGAGATGGTTGAAGCCAACTTGCGTCTGGTGATCTCGATCGCCAAGAAGTACACCAACCGCGGCCTGCAATTCCTCGATCTGATCCAGGAAGGCAACATCGGTCTGATGAAAGCGGTGGACAAGTTCGAATACCGTCGTGGTTACAAATTCTCGACTTATGCCACCTGGTGGATCCGTCAGGCGATCACTCGCTCGATCGCCGACCAGGCCCGCACCATCCGTATTCCGGTGCACATGATCGAGACAATCAACAAGCTCAACCGCATTTCCCGCCAGATGCTGCAGGAAATGGGTCGCGAACCGACCCCGGAAGAGCTGGGCGAACGCATGGAAATGCCTGAGGACAAGATCCGCAAGGTATTGAAGATCGCTAAAGAGCCGATCTCCATGGAAACCCCGATCGGTGATGACGAAGACTCTCATCTGGGTGACTTCATCGAAGACTCGACCATGCAGTCGCCAATCGATGTTGCAACCGTTGAAAGCCTGAAAGAAGCGACCCGCGAAGTGCTGTCCGGCCTCACTGCCCGTGAAGCCAAGGTACTGCGCATGCGCTTCGGTATCGACATGAACACCGACCACACACTCGAAGAAGTGGGCAAACAGTTTGACGTAACGCGTGAGCGGATCCGTCAGATCGAAGCCAAGGCGCTGCGCAAGCTGCGCCACCCGACGCGAAGCGAGCATCTGCGCTCCTTCCTCGACGAGTGATACCAGAACCCCCGGCCCAGGCCGGGGGTTTTGTTTATGCGGCAGATTAAATCCCTCGCACCGCCCCTCCCCGGCATACCCCGTCTACACTCGAAACAATGAATCCCGTGCCATAACGAGACGGTTATGCCCAGACTGGCGCCCGTGCTTTTCTTGCTGTCACTGATGATCTGGACCGCAACGGCTGACGCGCTGACTCTGACCGATGAAGAACGTAGCTGGCTGGCGGCTCACCCGGACTTGCGCCTGGGTGTCGATGCGTCGTGGCCGCCGTTCGAGTTCCGCGATGAACAGAATCGCTATCAAGGCCTGGCCGCCGACTATATCGACGTGATCCGCCAGCGCCTGTCGATCAAACTCAATCCGGTCGAGCCATCGAGCTGGACCGAAGTGCTGGCGCAGGTGAAAACCGGCAAGATCGACCTGCTGCCGGGGATCATGTCCACGCCGGAGCGCCAGAACTATCTGTCGTTTACCCGCCCCTACCTCGATTTCCCGATCGTGATCCTCGCCCATATCGGCGGCGCACAACCGCGCAAAATCGAGGACCTGTACGGTCTGAAGATCGCCGTGGTGGAGAACTACGCCCCCCACGAACTTCTGCGCACCCACCATCCCGACCTGAATCTGGTGGCCATGCCCAATGTCAGCTCGGCCTTGCAGGCTCTGGCTACCGATGAGGTAGACGCCGTGGTCGGCGACCTTGCCTCCAGCGTCTGGAGTCTGCGCCAGCTCAAGCTCGACGGTTTATACGTCAGCGGCGAAACCCCGTATCGCTATCAGCTGGCAATGGGCGTACCCCGCGACAACAAAATGCTGGTGGGCATTCTGGACAAAGTCCTGGCGGACATGAGCCCCGAGGAAATCAGCAGCATTCAGGAACATTGGGTCGGCAATGTTCTGGACCATCGGACATTCTGGTCGGATCTTCTGATCTATGGCCTTCCGGGCCTGTTGCTGCTGGTCAGCATTCTGGCGGTGGTCATTCGCATCAATCGCCGCTTGAGTTCGGAAATAGCCCGCCGCGTCGACCTCGAACAGGAATTGCGCAGCAGCGAATATCATTACCGCGGATTGGTCGAGAGCCTTTCGGCCATCGCCTGGGAAGCGCGCATGAGCGACTTCACCTACAGCTATGTGTCGCCCCATGCCGAAGATCTGCTCGGTTATCCACAGGCGCACTGGCTGATTCCGGGCTTCTGGCGCAACATCATTCACCCCGCCGACCTGACCCGCGCCCAGGCCATTTGCGATGAGGCGGTACGCGACGGACGCGATCACACCCTCGACTATCGGGTGATCACCGCTGACGGGCGCTGCCTGTGGGTGCGTGACATTGTCAGTCTGATTGAACATGGCCACGAGCCTGTGATGCGCGGGCTGATGATCGACATCAGCGAAACCAAGCGCACTGAGGAGGCGCTGCGGCTTTCGGAGCAGAAGTTCGCGTCGGTGTTCCAGCAATGCCCGGATATCCTCGTGATCGCGCGGTTGTCCGACGGCTGTCTGCTGGAGGTCAACGAAGCCTTTGAAGAACAGATCGGCCTCAAGGCCAAGGACGTCGTCGGCCAGACCGCCACTGAACTCAACATCTGGGGCATCCCCGGGGTCGGGCCCGGGCTGTTACAGCGCTTGCAGGCCGGCAGCATCCGCAACCTGGAGATGCCCTTTCGCCGCAACAACGGCCAGGTGTTCACCGGTCTGATCTCCGCCGAGCCCTTCGACCTCGACACCACTCCCGCGTTGGTGGTGGTCGTGCGCGACATCACCCAGCTCAAGGAAACCCAACAGCAACTGCAAACCTCTGAAGAGAAGTTCGCCAAGGCCTTTCACGCCTCGCCGGACGGCTTGTTGCTGTCGCGTCAGAGCGATGGCTTGCTGCTGGAAGTCAACGAGGGCTTCAGCCGCATCACCGGGTTCAACAGCGCGATGTCGGTGGATCGCTCGGCGTTGGATCTGGGGATCTGGGTCAACCTCAACGAACGCAAGCAGATGCTCGACCTGCTGCACCGCGACGGCTTCGTACGCGATTTCACCTGCCATATCCGCCGCAGCGACGGGCAAATCCGACTGTGCGAAGTCTCCAGCCGTCCGCTGCCGATCGGCGAAGAAGACTGCATGTTGACCATTGCCCGGGACATCACCGAGCGCCATTTGATGCAGGAAAAACTGCAGCAGGCCGCCACCGTATTCGAGAGCACCGCCGAAGGCGTGTTGATCACCGACACCCAGCAGCACATCAGCGCGGTGAACCGTGCGTTCACCGAAATCACCGGCTACAGCGAAAGCGAAGCCCTCGGTCACACCCCGCGTCTGCTCGCCTCGGGACTGCATGACAGCGCGTTTTATGCGGCAATGTGGCACCAGTTGACTGCTGAGGGACACTGGCAGGGTGAGATTTCCAACCGGCGCAAGAACGGCGAGTTGTATCCGAGCTGGCTGACCATCAGCGCCGTACGCAACCGCGACAAGTTCATCACCCACTTCGTCGCGGTGTTCGCCGATATCTCCAGCCTCAAACACGCACAAGCCAAGCTCGATTATCAGGCGCACCACGACCCGCTCACCGGCCTGCCGAATCGCACCCTGTTCGAAAGTCGCCTGCTCACCGCGCTGAACAGTCAGCAGGAAAACGGTGGTCAGGGCGCGGTGCTGTTCCTCGATCTCGACCGCTTCAAACACATCAACGACAGCCTCGGCCACCCGGTTGGCGATCTGCTGCTCAAAGGCATTGCCGTGCGTTTGAAAGAACAACTGCGTGATATCGACACCGTCGCACGACTGGGCGGTGATGAATTCATCATTCTGCTGCCGGGTCTGCAACAAGCCAGCGATGCCGACAACATCGCATTCAAACTGCTCAACTGCTTTGGCGCACCGTTTCAGGCCGGTGAGCACGAGTTTTTCATCAGCGCCAGCATCGGCACCAGCCTCTATCCACGGGATGGCTGCGATGTCGCCACCTTGGTGAAAAACGCCGACGCGGCGATGTACCGCTCCAAGGCCAAGGGCCGCAACCGCGTCGAAAGCTACACTCGCGACCTCACTGCCCAGGCCAGCGAGCGCGTGGCACTGGAGCACGAACTGCGCCGGGCCATCGAGCGCGAAGAGTTGTTCCTCTACTACCAACCGAAAATCAGCCTCGACGACCATCGCCTGGTCGGTGCCGAAGCACTGATCCGCTGGCGTCACCCGACCTTCGGCGAAGTGCCGCCGGAGCACTTCATTCCACTGGCCGAAGAGAACGGCATGATCCTGCAGATCGGCGATTGGGTGCTCGAGACCGCCTGCCGGCAGATGTTCGAGTGGAGCCAGATCTACGACAGCCTCGGCCCGCTGTCAGTCAACCTCGCCGGTGCGCAACTACGCCAACCGAATCTGCTCGGACGCATCGAACAACTGCTCAGGGACAACCGTCTGCAGCCGGATTTACTGCAACTGGAAATTACCGAAAACTTCATCATGAGCCAGGCCGAGGAGGCCTTGGCGGTGCTGCACCAGCTCAAACACTTGGGCGTACAACTGGCGATCGACGACTTCGGCACCGGTTATTCTTCGCTCAGCTACCTCAAACGCCTGCCGCTGGACATCCTCAAGATCGACCAGTCCTTTGTTCGCGGACTGCCCGATGACCCGCACGACGCGGCGATTGTCCGCGCGATCATCGCTCTGGGCCGGAGCATGCAATTCACCGTGATCGCCGAAGGCGTCGAGACCCAGGCCCAGCAACAATTCCTCGCCGCCGAAGGTTGCGAACAGATCCAGGGCTACATCGTCAGCCTGCCGCTGCCCCCGGAAGAATTCGCCGCAACGTTTCTTCGTGTAACCGTATCGGATTATTCGGATAGCACAGCCGCCAAACCGTCGCTATAATCCGCGGCCTACTGAGGGCCTATAGCTCAGTTGGTTAGAGCAGAGGACTCATAATCCTTTGGTCCACGGTTCAAGTCCGTGTGGGCCCACCACATTTGAAAGCCGCGCTACATGCGCGGCTTTTTCTTGGGCGATCAGTTGAGGGGACAATCTTTGCGAGCGCAATGTTCGGAAGACCTCCCCGAAGGCTGTAGGAATGTTCCGAAGTTATGTTTTCTCCCCTCCCCGCGCCTTGTTGACTGTTTCCCCAGACAAGTAATCTCCGGACGCCACTGCCCGTCCAGGATTGTTTTTATGCTTGTGAATGCTGCGCCACTGATAAAGGAAGCAGCCGACCAACCTGGATTGACCTTGCTCTGCCAGATCTAAGAACATTGCCCAGAGAAATTCGGTCAGCCGCAATCGAAGAAGTCAAAAGGGCTGACGACGCCGAAGGCGCTCTCAAAATCCTTATGAATCACTTCGGGTTCGTCGACGATTCCGTACTGGCCGTTACTATCCTCACGCCTATTGGAAACGTTGCAGTCATGCGAGACAAACTGGCCCATATCGTCGAGAAACGTCCAGACTCCCGAGAACGCTATGTTCGACATGCCATCGACACGCTGGCGGGACCATTCGAAGTACGAAAAGTCCTCTACGATAATGGCGGTTTCCGATTGGCATTCATCAACGCCTATGAGGCAAAAAACGACATGCTCGTCGTGGTCGATGTGCGGAACGGGCACGTCCTCTGGAATTTCATGCACGCTCCGTCAAGAGCAATGAACAAGCACCGCCATGGCGATCTTTTGTACAAGCGGTACATTCTTGAAGACAAAGAAAAGGGCAGCCATTTGGCTGCCCTTGATATTTGAATCCTGATATTTGCATCCTCAGGAAATGGGATGAAGAGGTCTCACCTTACACCGATGTTGCAGCATCGCTGAGGTACCTACGTCCGCTAAAGCCCTGCAAGGCAGCAGATTTCGCGCTCTTGTTGGCATTCTTGATAAATAGGCCCGGCAAGTCAAACCAAATATTTGATGTTTGTTTTGGCGCAACAATTGCCTCCACGCATAAGTGACGTGTTCAGTCATCGCCAGCAGCGTGTCGCTGATAGTGCCTGTAACATGCAAACTCATCCGCCCTCGACAGTCACGGAGCCGACCCTTGCCCGACACCCGCCCACCCGCCCTCGACGAAATCGACCGCCGGCTGATCGCCGCCCTGCAAATCAACGCCCGCGAAAGCGTGGCCATGCTTGCCCGGCAGCTGGGCATTGCGCGGACCACCGTCACATCGCGGTTGGCGCGGCTGGAGAGGGCCAAGGTGATCACCGGTTATGGCGTACGTTTGGGGCAGCGCGTGGTCGATGGCGGGTTGCAGGCGTATGTCGGGATCAAGGTGCAGCCGCGTTCCGGCAAAGAGGTATTGCGCCGGTTGAGCGCGATGGCGCAGGTGCAGCAGTTGTGTGCGGTGAGTGGCGAATTTGATTATGTGGCGTGGCTGCGCACAGATTCGCCGGAGCAGCTCGATCAGTTGCTGGATCAGATTGGCAGTGTGGATGGGGTGGAGAAGACCACGACCTCGATCATTTTGAGCAGCAAGATTGATCGGGGGCAGCCGGTTTGAGCGCTGGTGAGCTTGATGGCCTCATCGCGAGCAGGCTCACTCCTATATTTGGTCGGAATGTAGTCATTAATCGTCATATTGATAAATTAACTGGCAAAACGACGACACTTTGCGTCTTATTAACGTGTTCTACGCTCCCTAGAATGGCTGGCATCTTTTCCTATACTCAGACGCGCATCCTGCGTCGGGTCGCCAGCAAGGTCAGCCATGAACAAGAACAATCGCCATCCTGCAGACGGTAAGAAACCCGTCACCATTTTCGGCCCGGACTTTCCGTTCGCCTTCGACGACTGGATCGAACACCCGGCCGGTCTCGGCAGCATTCCTGAACACCATCACGGCGCTGAAGTGGCGATTGTCGGCGCGGGTATCGCGGGTCTGGTGGCCGCCTACGAACTGATGAAGGTCGGCTTGAAGCCGGTGGTGTACGAGGCCTCGAAACTGGGTGGCCGCCTGCGTTCGCAAGCGTTCAACGGCACCGACGGCATCGTCGCGGAACTGGGTGGCATGCGTTTCCCGGTGTCCTCTACTGCGTTTTATCACTACGTCGACAAGCTCGGTCTTGAGACAAAACCTTTCCCGAACCCGCTGACGCCGGCTTCCGGCAGCACCGTGATCGATCTCGAAGGCAAAACCCATTACGCACAAAGCCTGAAGGATCTTCCTGCACTGTTCCAGGAAGTGGCTGACGCCTGGGCGGATGCGCTGGAGGCGGGCTCGCAGTTCGCTGATATCCAGCAAGCCATCCGTGACCGTGATGTGCCACGCCTCAAAGAACTGTGGAACAAACTAGTGCCGCTGTGGGACGACCGCACGTTCTACGACTTCGTGGCCACTTCCAAAGCCTTCGCCAAACTGTCGTTCCATCACCGCGAAGTGTTCGGTCAGGTCGGTTTCGGTACCGGCGGCTGGGACTCGGACTTCCCCAATTCGATGCTGGAAATCTTCCGCGTGGTGATGACCAACTGCGATGATCACCAGCACCTGGTGGTGGGCGGTGTGGAGCAAGTGCCGCAAGGCATCTGGCGGCATGTGCCGGAGCGCTGCGTGCACTGGCCGGAAGGCACCAGCCTGAAATCCCTGCACCGTGGCGCGCCGCGTTCCGGCGTGAAGAAAATCGCTCACGCGCCGGACGGCCGTTTCGCCGTCACCGACAACAACGGCGACACCCGCGAGTACGCCGCCGTGCTGACCACCTGCCAGAGCTGGCTGCTGACCACGCAGATCGAATGCGACGAAACCCTGTTCTCGCAGAAGATGTGGATGGCGCTGGACCGCACGCGCTACATGCAGTCGTCGAAGACCTTCGTGATGGTCGACCGTCCATTCTGGAAGGACAAGGATCCGGAAACCGGCCGCGACCTGATGAGCATGACCCTCACCGATCGCCTGACCCGCGGCACCTATCTGTTCGACAACGGTGACGATAAGCCGGGGGTGATCTGCCTGTCCTATTCGTGGATGAGCGACGCGCTGAAGATGCTGCCGCACCCGGTAGAAAAACGCGTGGAGCTGGCGTTGAACGCGCTGAAGAAGATCTACCCGAAAGTTGACATCGCCGCGCGGATCATCGGTGATCCGATCACGGTTTCGTGGGAAGCCGACCCGTACTTCCTCGGCGCATTCAAAGGCGCCCTGCCCGGCCACTACCGTTACAACCAGCGGATGTACGCGCACTTCATGCAGGACGACATGCCAGCCGAGCAGCGCGGGATTTTCATCGCCGGTGACGACGTGTCGTGGACCCCGGCGTGGGTCGAAGGCGCGGTGCAGACTTCGCTCAACGCAGTGTGGGGCATCATGAAACACTTCGGCGGTTCGACACATAAAGAGAACCCGGGCCCGGGTGATGTGTTCAAAGACATCGGCCCTATCGCCCTGCCCGAGTAAGAGGAATCCCCGATGCGTGTAGCCCTTTACCAATGTCCACCGCTGCCCCTGGAACCCGCCGCCAACCTGCATCGCCTGCAGCAACTGGCGATGGAGGCCAAGGGTGCCGACCTGCTGGTGCTGCCGGAGATGTTCCTGACCGGCTACAACATCGGCGCCGAGGCAGTCAGTACGCTGGCCGAGGTCTACAACGGTGAATGGGCGCAACAGATCGGTCGAATCGCCAAAGCCGCCGGGCTGGCAATTGCTTACGGGTACCCCGAGCGCACGACCGATGGGCAGATCTACAACGCCGTGCAGTTGATCGACGCGCACGGCGAGCGCCTGTGCAACTACCGCAAGACCCATCTGTTCGGCGACCTGGATCGTTCGATGTTCAGCACCGGCGAAGATGCGTTTCCGGTGGTCGAGCTCAACGGCTGGAAGCTCGGTTTCCTGATCTGCTACGACCTGGAGTTTCCCGAGAACGCGCGGCGTCTGGCGCTGGCCGGTGCCGAGCTGATTCTGGTGCCGACGGCAAACATGATTCCGTTCGATTTCGTCGCTGACGTTACCGTGCGTTCCCGTGCCTTCGAAAACCAGTGTTACGTGGCGTACGCCAATTATTGCGGGCAGGAAGGCGAGATCCACTATTGCGGACAAAGCAGCATCGCCGCGCCGGACGGCAGCCGTATCGCCCAGGCCGGACTCGATGAAGCATTGATCGTCGGTGAGCTGGATCGACAGTTGATGGCAGATTCCCGCGCCGCCAATCGCTACCTCAACGACCGTCGTCCCGAGCTTTACCACGCGTTGAACAAGCGCTGACCCCACCCAATCCGCTAGCATTGGCACTTCACTGTTCTGGAAGTGCCCATGCCTGCGCCGACTCACCCCCGCCCCCACACTGAAACCCTGCCAAACGGCTTGCGCGTGACCCTGCGTCAGGTGCCCGGCTTGAAGCGCAGTGCCGCTGCGTTGCGGGTGGCTGCCGGTAGCCATGACGTGCCACTCAAGTGGCCGGGACTGGCGCATTTTCTTGAGCATTTACTGTTTCTCGGCACTGAGCGTTTTCCTGCGAGTCAGGCGCTGATGGCCTACGTGCAAAGTCACGGTGGGCAAGTGAATGCCAGCACCCGTGAACGCACCACCGACTTCTTCTTCGAACTGCCGACCTCGGCCTTCAGCGCCGGGCTTGAGCGTCTGTCAGACATGCTCGCCCAGCCGCGTATGAATCCGAACGATCAGTTGCGCGAACGCGAAGTGCTGGACGCGGAATTCGTCGCGTGGTCGCAAGATCCGACGGCTCAGCAGGAACTGGCGCTGTACGAGGGATTGCCGGCCACACATCCGCTGCGCGGGTTTCATGCGGGAAATCGCGACAGCCTGAAAGTTGAGTTACCAGCGTTTCAACAGGCGCTGAAGGATTTCCATCAGCAGTTTTATCGTACCGGGCAAATGACGCTAAGCCTGGTCGGGCCGCAGAGCATTGAGGAGCTGCGCGTACTGGCGCAGCGGTTCGCCGCCGCGCTGCCGGTTGGGGATAAGGCCGAACAGGCAGCCCCCCTGCCGTTGACGGTAAAAAGTTATCAACAGGTCGGCGAGCGAAGCAGCCATCTGCTGTTCGCTTTCGAAGCACTGCCCGACTCGTCCGCCGAAGCGCTGGCGTTTCTCTGCCATTGGCTGAACAGCGCCAAGCCCGGCGGGCTGCTCGCCCATTTGCAGCAACAACGCCTCGCGGACGGTTTGAAAGCCGTGCCGCTGTATCAGTTCGCCGGGCAAGCGCTGCTGCATCTGCAATTCACCACCCCAGCCGAATCCTTCAGCGCCATTCGTGAACAGCTTCTGGACTGGTTGAGCTTCTTTGCCGCGCAACAGGACTGGGCAGCGTTGCGCGAGGAATACACCAAGCTGCGTGAGCGTCAGCAGCAAATCAGCGGCGCCCTGCAACTGGCGCGGCTCGACAGTGAACAACGCGAAAACGGTCTGTCGGAAAACGGCGTTGTTGCGCTCAAACAGATCCTGCGCGACATCGGTGTTGTGGATAACTTCAGCGACCATTGGCACCTGCCTGCCGCCAATCCTTTTCTAGGCTCCAACGAGCCGCTGGCCAACGCCGGCCTGATTCGCGGCCAGACCAGCGCCCATCGTGGCTTGCGGACTTTCGCTCAGGATCGCTCGCGCGGTCGGCGTGAGCGTTCGCCGATGCAATTCAGCCAGGCGTTGCCGGATCATAGCGACCACGGCGCGATTTACTTGCGTTGGCAAACGCAGTCGGCGGCCGGCACAGATCTGCAAGGCAAGCTGCGACGCAGCCTGCGGGAAACGCAGGAAGACGCGCGGCAGGCCGGCGTCGAATTGGCGTTCAGCGCCACCGGCACGCAGTGGCTGCTGAAACTGACGGGCTTGCAGGAGCCGATGCCCAGTGTCCTCGAACACGCGCTGAAATGTCTGACGCAAATTGACGCCGATTCAGCGAGCGCAGAGGCAGAAACACCGTTGATACCGATCCGCCAGTTGCTCAAGGCGTTGCCTGAATATTGTCTGTCATCGGCCGTCGAGTCGAACGACGTCAAACAGCTGTGGACAACTTCGCGCTGGGACGGACTGGCCCTTGGCCTCAACGCACAGACGCAATCGGCCATGGGCCTGGCCCTGAGCCGCATCCCCGGCACACCGGACAATCAATTGCCGACCGCGCCGACGATCAATACGCAACATCTGTGGAGCCACATCGACACCGCGTCCAGCGAGCATGCGTTGCTGCTGTTCTGCCCGAGCGCCAGCCGCGAGATCGCCGACGAAGCCGCCTGGCGCCTGCTCGCGCAACTGTGTCAAACCCCGTTTTATCAGCGCCTGCGGGTCGAATTGCAATTGGGCTACGCGGTATTCAGCGCCTTGCGACAGATGCATGGCCAGAGTGGATTGCTGTTTGGTGTGCAGTCGCCAAATACTGCGCCAGTTGAAATGCTTGGGCATATCCAGCAGTTCCTCGAGGGCATTCCTGCGCTGATCGAAAACCTCGATGAAGAGGACTTCAACCAGCAACGCCAGTCACTCGCGGATCAGTTCGATGAGAGTCATCTGTCCGGCAAAGACGCCGCCGAGTTGCTGTGGCAGGCCAAGCTCGCCGGCCACTCGTCGGATTATCTGGCGCAACTGCACACAGCCATTAGTCAACTGAAACGCTCAACATTGCTGGAGGCAGCGCAGCGGTTGCTCAACGCCGAGGGCGGCTGGCGCTGCCTGGCCAACGAATCGTCACCTGGCGCGCCGTGGCAAGCGACAAAATGATCATTACCAAGGCTGCAAGGAGCTTTCTCAAAGATTCACGGGCAATACCGTTGAAATTTTGAGTAACATAGCAGCCTAACTATTTGGAACATCCCTGCGCTGCCGTGGACTATAACTATGGACAGCGCTATCCCACCCACCCAATGAGGAGTCACCCTATGTCCTGGACAAAACCGGCTTACACCGACCTGCGTATCGGCTTCGAAGTCACCATGTACTTCGCCAGCCGCTGAGTTCTGCCTACGCAGACTTGCAGTGCAACGCCTCGGCTCGCCGGGGCGTTTTATTTTCAGCGTTGAAAGATGGGAGCGTTCATGTTCGTCCAGATTCTGGGTTCGGCCGCCGGTGGCGGATTTCCGCAGTGGAACTGCAACTGCGTCAATTGCGCAGGCTTTCGCGACGGCAGCCTGAATGCCAAGGCCCGCACCCAATCGTCCATCGCAATTTCCGATGACGGTGTGAACTGGGTGCTGTGCAACGCTTCGCCGGACATCCGCGCGCAACTGCAGAGCTTCGCCCCGATGCAACCGGGCCGTGCACTGCGCGACACCGGCATCAGCGCGATCATCCTGATGGACAGCCAGATCGACCACACCACCGGCCTGCTCAGCCTGCGTGAAGGCTGCCCGCATCAGGTCTGGTGCACGGACATGGTTCACGAAGATTTGAGCACCGGTTTCCCGCTGTTCAAGATGCTGACCCACTGGAACGGCGGACTGAACTGGAATCGCATCGAGCTCGACCAGAGCTTCACTGTCGCTGCCTGCCCGAACCTGCGCTTCACCCCGCTGCCGTTGCGCAGCGCCGCGCCACCGTATTCGCCGCACCGTTTCGACCCGCACCCGGGCGACAACATCGGCCTGATCGTCGAAGACATGAACACCGGCGGCAAACTGTTCTATGCACCGGGGCTGGGCAAGGTTGATGTGCCATTGCTGGAGATCATGGCCGGCAGTGATTGCCTGCTGGTGGACGGAACGCTGTGGGATGACGATGAAATGCAGCGCCGTGGCGTCGGCACCCGCACCGGTCGCGAGATGGGCCACCTGGCGCAGAACGGCCCCGACGGCATGCTCGAAGTGCTGGAGCAGTTGCCCGAGCAGCGCAAGGTGCTTATCCACATCAACAACACCAACCCGATTCTCGATGAAGATTCGCCGGAGCGCGCGGAGCTGGCGCGGCGTAATGTTGAAGTGGCGTTTGATGGCATGAGTATTGTGCTGTAAGCCGCAGATACCGATGCGCGGCCCTTCGCGAGCAGGCTCGCTCCCACATTTGGAATGCGATCAACCTGTGGGAGCGAGCCTGCTCGCGAAGAGGCCAGTGCAAACAGAAAAGATTTCTAGGGTTGTTCCCCGGAGAACCGCAATGACCGACACCCCGCTGTCCCCCAGCGAATTCGAAGCCGCCCTGCGCGCCAAAGGCACCTACTACCACATCTACCACCCATATCACGTGGCGATGTACGAAGGCCGTGCCACCCGCGAGCAGATTCAGGGCTGGGTCGCCAACCGCTTCTACTATCAGGTGAACATCCCCCTGAAAGACGCGGCGATCCTCGCCAATTGCCCGGATCGCGAGATTCGCCGGGAGTGGATTCAACGCCTGCTCGACCACGATGGCGCCCCCGGTGAAGACGGCGGCATTGAAGCCTGGCTGCGGCTCGGTCAGGCGGTCGGCCTCGACCCGGATCAACTGCGCTCCCAGGAACTGGTGCTGCCCGGCGTGCGTTTCGCCGTCGATGCCTACGTCAATTTCGCTCGCCGCGCCAGTTGGCAGGAAGCCGCCAGCAGCTCGCTGACCGAACTGTTCGCGCCGCAGATCCACCAGTCGCGTCTCGACAGCTGGCCGCAGCATTACCCGTGGATCGACCCGGCCGGTTACGAATATTTCCGCACTCGCCTGGGTCAAGCGCGGCGCGATGTCGAGCACGGTCTGGCGATCACGCTCGAGCACTACAAGACCCGCGAGGGTCAGGAGCGCATGCTGGAAATTCTCCAGTTCAAACTGGACATTCTTTGGAGCATGCTCGATGCCATGAGCATGGCTTACGAACTGAACCGCCCGCCGTATCACAGCGTCACCGAGCAGCGGGTCTGGCACAAAGGAATCACCCTATGAGTTTTGATCGCAGCAAGATCCCGACCTGGCGTCCCGGTTACCGTTTTCAGTATGAACCGGCGCAAAAAGGCCACGTGCTGCTCTACCCCGAGGGCATGATCAAGCTCAACGACAGCGCCGCGCTGATCGGCGGCTTGATCGACGGTGAACGCGATGTCGCGGCGATCATCGCCAAACTCGACGAGCAGTTTCCCGGCGTGCCCGAGCTCGGTGAAGACATCGAGCAATTCATGGAGGTTGCCCGTGCGCAGCACTGGATCGAACTTGCCTGAAGCATCGGTGCAAGTACCGCCAAAATCTGAAGTCGGCCTGCCGCTGTGGCTGCTCGCCGAGCTGACCTACCGCTGCCCGCTGCAATGCCCGTACTGCTCCAATCCGCTGGATTTCGCCGAGCAGGGCAAAGAGCTGAGCACCGAGCAGTGGATCAAGGTCTTCCGCGAAGCGCGGGAGATGGGCGCGGCGCAACTGGGCTTTTCCGGTGGCGAACCGCTGGTGCGTCAGGACCTCGCCGAACTGATCCGTGAAGCGCGACAGTTGGGTTTCTACACCAACCTGATCACTTCCGGCATCGGTCTGACCGAGCAGAAGATCAGTGACTTCAAGAAGGCCGGCCTCGATCACATCCAGATCAGTTTCCAGGCCAGCGACGAGCAAGTGAACAACCTGCTCGCCGGCTCGAAAAAAGCCTTCGCGCAGAAACTGGAAATGGCTCGCGCGGTGAAGGCCCACGGCTATCCGATGGTGCTGAACTTCGTCACCCACCGGCACAACATCGACAAGATCGACCGCATCATCGAGCTGTGTATCGCGCTCGAAGCGGACTTCGTCGAACTCGCCACCTGCCAGTTCTACGGCTGGGCGCAGCTCAACCGTGTCGGCCTGTTGCCGACCAAAGAGCAACTGGTGCGCGCCGAACGCATCACCAACGAATACCGCGCCAAACTGGAAGCCGAAGGGCATCCGTGCAAGCTGATTTTCGTCACCCCGGACTACTACGAAGAACGCCCGAAAGCCTGCATGAACGGCTGGGGCAGTATTTTTCTGACGGTGACTCCGGACGGCACTGCCCTGCCCTGTCATGGCGCCCGACAGCTGCCGGTACAATTTCCCAACGTGCGCGACCACAGCATGCAGCACATCTGGTACGACTCGTTCGGCTTCAACCGCTTTCGCGGTTACGACTGGATGCCTGAGCCATGCCGCTCCTGCGACGAGAAGGAACAGGATTTCGGCGGCTGCCGCTGTCAGGCGTTCATGCTCACGGGGGACGCGAGCAATGCCGACCCGGTGTGCAGCAAGTCCGACCATCACGGCGTGATTCTCAAGGCCCGAGAAGAAGCCGAGACCGCCACCCAGACCATCGAACAACTGGCCTTCCGTAATGAACGAAACTCACGCCTCATCGCCAAGGGCTGAGCCTTTCAGCGCCGCCCAGGCTGTCGCCGCCGGAATGGATTTCGCCGAACTGCAACTCGGTGCCCACGGTTTGTTCTGGAATGAATATCGCCCCGAAGATGCTGCGTGCCGGATCTGGCACTGGCGAGACGGCGCGGCGAAATGTCTGACGCCGGACGGTTTCAGTGTGCGTAGCCGGGTGTACGAATATGGCGGTGGCGCGTTTTGTCTGACGCCGGACGGGGTGGTTTTCGTCAATGAGGCGGATCAGCAGTTGTATCGGCAGACGCTGGATGGCGCGCCCGAGGTGCTGACTTCTGGCGAGTGTCGTTATGGCGATCTGCATTTTGCTTGCGGCCAGGTGCTGGCGGTCGAGGAACTGCGCGACCAGCATCGGCTGGTAGCGATTGATCTGGCCGACGGCACCCGGCATTTGCTGGCTGAAGGTGCGGATTTTTATGCAGCACCGGTGATCAGCCCGGACGGTTCGCGATTGGCCTGGATCGAGTGGAGTCGGCCGCATCAGCCTTGGACATCCACGCGATTGATGGTGGCCGAGCGTCTGGCTGAGGGTGGCTTTGGCGCACCGCGTTGCGTGGCGGGGGCTGACCTTGAAGAGTCGATCCAGCAACCGCGGTTCGACGCGAAAGGACGCTTGTTGTGCCTGACTGATCGCGGCGGTTTCTGGCAGCCGTGGGGCGAAACGTCCGACGGTTTGCAGCGACTGTCCTGCGCCGAGGCCGATCATGCGCCCGCCCCGTGGCAAATGGGTGGCTGCACCTGGTTGCCGGTGGGCGATTCGTTTCTGGCGAGCTGGAGCGAAGGCGGTTTTGGTCGCCTGGCGCTCGACGGCGAAGACTTCACCGGCGACTACAGCCGCTTCCGCCATCTGGCGCTGGATCAGCAATTTATCTATTGCATCGCCGCTTCGCCGATCAGCCCTTCTGCGGTGATCGCCATTGATCGCGATACCCGCGAAGTGAATGTGCTGGCTGGCGGTGTGGCGCCTTTGCCGGCGGAGTGCATCAGCCGTCCGCAGACCTTGCGCTACCCGAGCGGCAGCGGTGAGGCTCACGGCTTCTTTTATCCGGCGATGAACGATGAAGTGCGACCGCCACTGGTGGTGTTCATCCACGGCGGTCCGACCTCGGCCTGCTACCCGATGCTCGACCCGCGCATTCAGTACTGGACGCAACGCGGCTTCGCCGTCGCCGACCTCAACTATCGCGGCAGCAGCGGTTACGGTCGCGAATATCGTCAGGCGTTGCATCTGAGTTGGGGTGAGGTGGATGTCGAGGACGCCTGCGCAGTGGTGGCATATCTGGCCGAGCAAGGTCTGATCGACGGCGAGCGCGCGTTTATCCGCGGCGGCAGCGCCGGGGGTTACACCACGTTATGCGCGTTGGCGTTTCAGCAGGTGTTCCGCGCGGGCGCCAGCCTCTATGGCGTCAGCGACCCGGTGGCATTGGCCCGGGCAACCCACAAGTTTGAAGGTGATTATCTGGACTGGCTGATCGGTGATCCTGAGCAGGACGCCGAGCGCTATGCCGCCCGCACGCCGCTACTGCATGCGAGCAACATCCGTGTGCCGGTGATTTTCTTTCAGGGTGAGCTGGATGCGGTGGTGGTGCCGCAACAGACCCGCGACATGGTCGCGGCGCTGGAGCAAAACGGCATCCCGGTCGAGGCGCATTACTACGCCGACGAACGCCATGGTTTCCGTCGCGCCGCCAATCAGGCGCATGCGCTGGAGCAGGAGTGGCGGTTTTATCGGCGGGTGATGGGGTTGGCGGACTGATCACCGCCCCAATTCAAAATAGCGTCGTCCCATTCGCGAGCAGGCTCGCTCCCACATTGGATCTGTGTTGTGCACAAAATCCCCTGTGGGAGCGAGCCTGCTCGCGAAAGCTATCTATCAGGTGCCGCTGAACTCAGCGCTTGGCGATGATGTACACCGCATGCACGATCCCGGGAATGTAGCCGCACAGCGTCAGCAGAATGTTCAGCCAAAACGCCCCGCCGAACCCGACCTGCAGAAACACACCCAGTGGCGGCAACAGAATAGCGATGATGATACGAATGAAGTCCATGGGTCAGCTCCTGAATGGGGGTTGGCTCACATGAGCCATACAAGCTAATCGACCTGCGCCGTTCGTCAGGGTTCAGTGCAAACGCCATTTGATCGCCACCATCGGGCACAAAAAAACGCCCCACGCCAAAAGAATCAGGCGTGGGGCGTGCGTTATACCGCGAGACGGTTCTTGAAATCGGGCAGGAAACTTCAGCTCAGACGGCAATCCCTTTGCGGCATTGCAGTTGCGCGGTACGTACTCGCGAGAAGGCGCGGGCCAGGCGCAGGAGCATTTCGTCGATGTTGGCCTTGCTGACGGTGAGTGCCGGGGTGAAACGCAGGCAGTTGGCTTGCGGCGCGTTGAGCAGCAGGCCTTCGTGCAAGGCGGCTTTGACTACGGCATCGGCGGAATCCTCTGACAGGCTCAGTCCCCAGAACAGGCCTTGACCACGCAGTTCGCCATGCCCGTAGCGGTGTGCCAATCGAGCTAGACCTTCGCGGAGGTGCTGGCCGAGGTCTTTGACCTGCTCGAGAAATGCCCGATCCTGCAAGCTGTCGAGCACCACCAGACCGGCCGCGGTCATCAGTGCGTTGCCGTGATGAGTGCCGCCCAGTTCACCGGCGTCAAAACAGCAGGCCTTGCCACGGGCCAATAACGCCGCCAGAGGAACACCGCCGCCGAGGCCTTTGCCGAGCACAACGATATCGGCGCGCACGCCGTAGGACTGTTCCGCGAGCAAAGTGCCGCAGCGACCGATACCGGTCTGCACTTCGTCGAGGATCAGCAAAATGCCCAGCTCGCGGCACAGGCGCTCGACGCCTTTGAGGTAATGCTCAGTGGCCGGAATCACCCCGGCATCGCTCTGAATCGGTTCGAGCATGATCGCCACGGTTTGCGCATCGACGGCGGCATGTAACGCAGGCAAGTCATTGAACGGCACCAGATCGAAACCCGGCAGCAACGGTGCGAAGCGGTTGTGCAGGTTGCAACTGTCCGACGCGGAAATCGTTGCCAGGCTGCGGCCATGGCAACCCTGCTTCGCGACGATGATCCGCGAGGCGCCGCCGCGATTCAGTTGCCCCCATTTGCGCGCCAGTTTGATCGCCGCTTCACAGGCCTCGCTGCCGCTATTGAGCAGGTAAGCCTGATCGCTGGAAGTGCTGGCGCACAGGCGCTCGGCAAGGCTGAGCATGCCGCGGTTGTGCAGATTGAAACCGGGATTGATCAACGCCTGGGCCTGACTGGCGATGGCTTTGACCAGTGCCGAAGGGCTGTGGCCGAGGCTGTTGGCGCCGCCGGCCTGGGAGAAGTCGAGATAAGCGCGGTCGTTGCTGTCCCACAACCAGGAGCCCTGGCCACGCACGAAGACCTGCGCCGGTCGCTCGACGCTGGGCATCAGTCGCTCGGCATTCAGGCTATCGCCTGCCTGGGGTGGACCGGCCTCGAAAGCGAGGTCATCGAGACTCGGCGCCTGACGCCGCAGACTGAACAGATTCATTGCAAAAAACCTTGCTTGAGGTTTTTTGAACCGCCTATGCAAACATTGTCGAAGCAAACGCTATTCATCGCGCTCTCTGGCCCTGTAAGCCTTGTGATTGCGGTTAGACTAGGCTCACTGACGGCTTCGGGCCATTTCGATTTACCAGCATTTTCGATAAGTATTACTTATGGATTTCAAACAACTGCGTTATTTCGTCGCGGTCTACGAAGAGGGTCATGTCGGCCGGGCCGCCGAACGCCTGTCGATTTCGCAACCGGCGCTGTCGCAGCAGATTCGCCAGCTCGAACAGAACCTCGACGTCACCCTGTTCGAACGCAGCAGCAAACGCCTGTTGCCAACCCTTGCCGCGCACACGCTGTACAACCACGCCGTGCCGCTGCTCGACGGTTTGCAGCGGGCGCGGGAAGCGCTGGGCAACTTCAAGGGGCAGGCCTTGCGTACGCTGGCGATCGGCGTACTGCAAACCGTGCACACCAGCCTTGTGCCGCAAATGCTCGAACGGGTGCGCAAGGCGCAGCCGCATCTTGTGGTGCAGATCTATGAACTGACGGGGCTGGAGATCGAGCGCCGTTTGCTCAACGGCTCACTGGACATCGGCATCAGCTACCTGCCGCCGCGCCAACCGGGGCTGCATGGCGTGATGCTGTACGAGGACGAACTGACGCTGGTCATCCCGGCGGATCACCCGCTACGTGAATTCAAGAAGGTCTCAATGCGGCAGGCTGCGGAATTGCCGATGTTGCTGCTGGGCGAAGAGTTTCAGATCCGGCAGATCTGGCAGGCTCAGTTGACCAGCCTGGGTAGACGCCCGCAAGTACAGGCCGAGCTGAACAATATGCTGGGGATTCTCGACAGTCTGCCGCACACCAAACTGGCGACGGTGCTGCCCGGGCGTTCACAGAAGGAATACGACGATGAGGATCTGTTGTGGAAGCCGTTGAGCGAACCACGGGTGCCGCTGAAGGTTGGGCTGGTGTGCCGCGATGTGCAACGCCAGCAGGCGTCTTTGGCCTTACTGCGCACATTGCTGGAAGAAGTGATTCAGCGTGAAGACAAACCGTTGAAAGCCGCACCGCCACTGGATCCGCTGGCCTGATACTTTTCTGCAGGCAAAAGAAAACCCCGCCGAAGCGGGGCTTTGCAGACTGTTTCCCTGACATCCATTTCACTCCGCCACCCTGGCAGAATCCTACGTGTCCGTGTTGTTGCTTTGCGCTTCCTGCGCGACGTCCATGAGTTGTAGATTAGCTGTGGATCCAATCTACGCCTATGGGAGAACAGCAGCACGTCATGTAAGAGAATGCTTACATGACGTTACATCATCAAAACTGCTCAGCATTCAGCAGGAACAGCGACTCGCTGCCAGCCTTCACCGATGCGCTCAGCGAGTGGATACGCGGCAGCAGACGGGCGAAATAGAAGCGTGCGGTACCCAGCTTGCTGGCGTAGAAATCGTCCTGCGCTTCTTTGCCCAGCGCGGCTTTCGCCATCAGTGCCCACATGTAGGCATAAGCGGTGTAGCCGAACGCTTGCAGATATTCGACCGAGGCCGCGCCGATTTCGTTCGGATTGGTTTTCGCCCGATCCAGCAGCCACGCCGTCAGCTCGTCGAGGGTGCTGACGGCATCGTTCAGCGGCTTGGTGAATTCACCGAGGTCAGCGCTGGCGGTCGCGGTGAAGTGGCGGATCTCGTCAGCGAACAGCTTGTAGAACGCGCCACCGCTGCCGACGATCTTGCGCCCGACCAGGTCCAGCGCCTGAATGCCGTTGGTGCCTTCGTAAATCTGGGTGATTCGCACGTCACGCACCAGTTGCTCCTGGCCCCACTCGCGGATGTAGCCGTGGCCGCCAAAAATCTGCTGACCGTGGACGGTGGTTTCCAGGCCCAGGTCGGTGAGGAATGCCTTGGCCACCGGAGTCAACAGTGCGACCAGGTCTTCTGCGCGCTTGCGAGTGGTCGAGTCTTCGCTGAACTTGGCGGTGTCGAGTTGCATCGCCACGTACGTGGAGAAGGCGCGACCCCCCTCGTTCGAGGCTTTCATGGTCAGCAGCATGCGACGCACGTCCGGGTGAACGATGATCGGGTCGGCAACCTTGTCCTTGTTCTGCGCGCCGGTCGGCGAACGGCTTTGCAGACGATCACGAGCGTATTCAACGGCGTTCTGATACGAACGCTCACCGCTGGCCAGACCTTGAATACCGACGCCCAGACGCTCGTAGTTCATCATGGTGAACATCGCCGCCAGGCCCTTGTTCGGCTCGCCGACCAGATAGCCCACAGCTTCATCGAAGTTCATCACGCAGGTCGCGGACGCCTGGATGCCCATCTTGTGTTCGATCGAACCACAGTTCGCCGGGTTGCGCGCGCCCAAGCTGCCATCGGCATTGACCATGAACTTCGGCACCAGGAACAGCGAAATGCCTTTCGGGCCAGCAGGTGCGTCCGGCAGTTTCGCCAGCACCAGGTGGATGATGTTCTCGGTCAGGTCGTGCTCACCGCCGGTGATGAAGATCTTGGTGCCGCTGACCTTGTAGGAACCGTCAGCCTGCGGTTCGGCCTTGGTGCGGATGATGCCCAGGTCGGTGCCGGCGTGCGGCTCGGTCAGGCACATGGAGCCGGCCCAGATCCCGGCGTACATGTTCGGCAGGTAGGCGGCCTTCAGCTCTTCGCTGGCGTGGGCGTTGATCGACAGGCAGGCGCCGGCGGTCAGCATCGGGTACAGGCCGAACGACAGACTGGCGGAGTTGACCATCTCTTCGACCTGCGCCGAGACAGCCTTGGGCATGCCCATGCCGCCGTAGGCCGGATCGCCACCGACACCGACCCAGCCGCCTTCAGCGTAAGTCTGATAGGCCTGTGGGAAACCGGCCGGGGTGCTGACGGCACCGTCCTTCCAGTGGCAGCCTTCTTCGTCGGCCGCACGGCTCAGTGGCGCGATGCTTTTGCTGGTGACCTTGCCGGCTTCTTCGAGAATGGCTTCTACGGTTTCTGCATCGACAGTCTCGGCCAAGGCCGGCAGTTCGGCCCAGAGTTTGGCGACTTCGAATACTTCATTGAGGACGAAGCGCATATCGCGCAGCGGCGCTTTGTAGTCAGCCATGGCAAACCTCGCAAGATCTAAACAGGTGATTCGTGGAAGAGTGTTTTCGTTGAGGCCGAGTGTACCTCAACAACTTTTGCGACACATAGGGTCAACCGGTGACTGATTTGTTATTTTTGGTCACCAGCATTCAGAGATAAAAGAAAGCCCGCAATCAGCGGGCTTTTGAGTGATGGCGTGTGGCTTGAGTCAGCCAGTAGCGCTCTCCATGCGCACCGCGCCGCGACGGTTCTGTCCGAACGCCATGACGCAGTTACGGCCGGCGCCCTTGGCGCTGTATAACGCCTGGTCGGCGGACTTGAGCACTTCCTCCGGTGTCCGTTGCTCGACGCGCTCGGCGACGCCGATACTGACCGTGACCGACACACTGGAAGCACCGCTGCCGCTACGACGCTGACGACCTTGCTGATCGTCCTGCGGACGGTTCTCCTGATTGCGCAACTGGATGTTATAGGAGGCAATCGACTCGCGAATCACCTCCAGATGCGGCATGCACTCCTCGAGGGTTTTGCCCGCAAACACCAAGGCGAATTCCTCACCACCATAGCGATATGCCCTACCGCCACCGCTGATTTTCGACAGCTTGCTGGCGACCAGCCGTAGCACTTGGTCACCGACGTCGTGACCGTGGGTGTCGTTGAATTTCTTGAAGTGATCGACGTCGCTCATCGCCAGCACATAGTTGCGCCCCAGGCGCTGCATCCGTTCATTGAGCGCACGACGCCCCGGCAGACCGGTGAGTTCATCGCGGAAGGCCATTTGATAGGCCTCATGCGCCACGGCAGCGGCAATCATCAGCATCACCTGACTGCACATGATGTTCAGGGTGAACGGCAGGATGAAGGTTTTCGGCAGCATCCAGAACACCCCGAGCAGGCCGACCAGTTGCGCCGCATGCAACGGACGCGGGTTGCGCCAGTATTGCCAGGCCAACAGCAGGAACGCCGAAAGAAACACCGGATAGGACATCTGGATCAGGCTCATCCAGGCGCCGTGGAGCGCCGGCCAGCGGATTTCCGAGAGCCACATCAGCAGCGCCTGCGGATAACTTTGTTCAAGCCCCAGAGCAACACTGCCAAAGGCCAGCAACACGGCGAAGCGCGCGACCATGTCCTGAAACAGATGGGTACGTTCCTGCCACGCCGCGAACAGCCCGAACAGCAACGGCAACAGCAGACAGACCAGGTGAAACACCACGGCGGCGTCTTCGCGCACCTTGCCATTGTCGCGGTAATAGTCGGTCTGGGTGTCGAGCAAGAAGTAGGCGATGTACACCGTGAGCATCAGAAACAGCTCGCGCTGACGTCGGTAAACCGCACAGTAAGCGCCGCCCAACAGCAGAACCAGGGTCGGCAACACGTTGAACAGCGAAGTGAAGAACACGTTGAGGTCTTTGACGTACGCAGCCGCCAACCCCGCGAGCAACAACAGCAGTGAAGGTAGGAAATGGCTGAAACGTACAGCGGAAGAACGCGGCAAGGGTAAAGCTCCGACCCGTCATATCAAAGAGATGGCATTGTGCCTGCAATGTGGCCAGTTAAGCACACACAATGTGATCCAGATCACACGCAGTCTCTTTAACGGCAGAAAACCCGGGTTTCTGAGCGATTCGGAAACAAAAAAACCGCTGCCCCCAAGGGAGCAGCGGTTTTCGTCAGACCGCGTTGAGGCTTAGTAGCCCAGGGCGAAGTCTTCTTCTTTCATGTCCATCAGGTTGTTGGCGCCCGACAGCATGGTGGCCACGTGGGTACGGGTACGTGGCAGGATGCGCTGGAAGTAGAAGCGCGCGGTTTGCAGCTTGGCGGTGTAGAACGCGGCGTCGCCGGTGCCTTCTGCCAGCTTCTCGGCTGCCAGACGTGCCATGTCGGCCCAGAAGTAGGCCAGACAGGCGTAACCGGAGTACATCAGGTAGTCCACGGAGGCCGCGCCGACTTCTTCACGGTCTTTCATGGCTGCCATACCGACCTTCATGGTCAGCTCGCCCCACTCTTTGTTCAGTGCAGCCAGCGGTGCAACGAATTCTTTGACGGCTTCGTTGCCTTCGTTGTTCTGGCAGAACTTGTGGACGATCTTGGTGAAGCCCTTCAGGGCCTCGCCTTGAGTCATCAGCACTTTACGGCCCAGCAGGTCGAGTGCCTGGATGCCGGTGGTGCCTTCGTACAGCATCGAAATGCGGCTGTCGCGAACGTTCTGCTCCATGCCCCACTCGGCGATGAAGCCGTGGCCACCGTAGATCTGCACGCCGTGGTTGGCGGCTTCGAAACCGACTTCTGTCATGAACGCCTTGGCGATCGGCGTCATGAACGCCAGCAGTGCGTCGGCCTTCTTCTTCTCTTCTTCGTCGACGCCGTATTTGACGATGTCGACCTGTTTGGCGGTGAAGTACACCATCGCACGGTTGCCTTCGGCGAAGGCCTTCATGGTCAGCAGCATGCGACGTACGTCAGGGTGCACGATGATCGGGTCAGCGGCCTTGTCCGGCGCTTTCGGGCCAGTCAGGGAGCGCATTTGCAGACGATCGCGAGCGTATTTCAGGCCACCCTGGAAGCCGATCTCGGCGTGGGCCAGACCTTGCAGCGCGGTACCCAGACGTGCGGTGTTCATGAAGGTGAACATGCAGTTCAGGCCTTTGTTCGCCGGGCCGATCAGGAAACCGGTGGCGCCGTCGAAGTTCATCACGCAAGTGGCGTTGCCGTGGATGCCCATCTTGTGTTCCAGCGAACCGCAGCTCACTGCGTTGCGCGCACCGATGGTGCCATCGGCGTTCGGCAGGAACTTTGGAACGATGAACAGGGAAATGCCTTTGGTGCCAGCCGGAGCGTCCGGCAGGCGGGCCAGTACGATGTGGACGATGTTGTCGGCCATGTCGTGTTCACCGGCCGAGATGAAGATCTTGGTCCCGGAAACCTTGTAGGAGCCATCAGCCTGAGGCTCGGCCTTGGTGCGCAGCATGCCCAGGTCGGTGCCGCAGTGCGGTTCGGTCAGGCACATGGTGCCGGTCCACTCGCCGGAAACCAGTTTGGTCAAATAGGCTTCTTGCTGCTCAGGGGTGCCGTGCTCGGAGATGGTGTTCATCGCGCCGTGGGACAGGCCTGGGTACATGCCCCACGACCAGTTGGCTTCACCGACCATTTCGCTCACAGCCAGACCTAGCGACTCTGGAAGGCCTTGACCGCCGTGCTCGACGTCGTGCGCCAGGCTTGGCCAGCCGCCTTCGACGAATTGCTTGTAGGCTTCTTTGAAGCCAGTCGGGGTCTTCACGCCGGACTCGCTCCAGGTGCAGCCTTCGAGGTCGCCCACACGGTTCAGCGGTGCCAGTACCTGCTCACAAAACTTGGCGCCTTCTTCAAGAATGGCGTCAACCATGTCCGGCGTTGCTTCGGAGCAAGCTGGAAGGCTCTGATAGTGCGCTTCGTAGCCGAGCAGTTCGTCACGAACGAAGCGAATATCACGCAAGGGGGCCTTGTAGTCAGGCATAGCGATAAACCTCTGCTGATGTAACCGGGAATGAACGACCGCGTTGATTTGTTGTGACGGTCAAACAGTTGTTTGAAACATACGTTTACGCCGAAATCTTGTCAAGCGTCGATCTTTTGCCGTTCGTCATGACTTTTTTCAAATGCCGGACACGGCAAACCGCCATGAACTGCAAAGCGTCACGGGCAATGAAAAAAGATTAGTTGAGGGAGAAGGACTTACAACGAAAAACGCCGCGACAAGACGCGGCGTTCGGCAGGCAGGAGGCGCGAAAAGTCAGGCAAACGTATCGATGATCGTACCGAGCATTTCATCGGAAGCCTTGGCGACCTTGGTGCCCAGCTCTACCTGAAACTTGCCCTGGGCCATTTCGGCCATGGCGCTGCCCGGATCCATTTGCTGACTGCGGTCGATACCGCGCAGACGATCGACCTGCGCCTCGGAAGACTGGCTGGTGACCGAGCGCTCGATGGTGTTGTTGGCGATCTGGCTGGCCGCCTGATCGACACGGTTCTGACCGGTCTGAATCGTGCTCAAACCCGCATAAAAAGCTGTGTTACCGGAGATTTCCATGGGAGTTCTCATCCTTGGGAAGGATCAATGGTTGCCATTGAAGCAGAGGCGCCAGAAAAACACCCGTCAAAAATAATGATGGCACAGTGCCTTGTCATAGCCAAAAACATTAATCGAGCAGATCGAGTTGCAGATGATCAGCTACCGCCTCGGCGCTAAGCGACTTCAGTTTCGGTACCCGCCCCAGACACGGCGCGGGAATCCGCTCGGCCAGCGTCGCCAGATTCTCTTCCAGACGCGAGGTTTTCGGATCGATGATATTGGCCACCCAACCGGCCAGCTGCAGGCCATCGCGGGCAATCGCCTCGGCCGTCAGCAAGGCATGACTGATGCAGCCCAGGCGCACACCCACCACCAGAATCACCGGCAGCTTCAACGCGATGGCCAGATCCGACAGATTGTCCTGATCGGCCAACGGCACCCGCCAGCCACCCGCCCCTTCGATCAAGGTGAAATCGGCATTCAGCGCCAGAATTTCGCGCATCGGCGCCAGCAACGATTGCACGGTCAGCGCGACGCCGGCCTCACGCGCTGCCAGATGCGGCGCGATGGCCGGCTCGAATGCCACCGGATTGACCTGTTGATAAGTCAGCGGCACCGAACACTCGGCGAGCAACGCCAGCGCATCGGCATTGCGCAAACCCTTGGGCGTTACCTCGCAGCCCGAGGCAACCGGTTTCCCCGCCGCCGTACTCAGCCCTGCCGAGCGCGCAGCATGCAGCAACCCGGCAGCCACGGTGGTCTTGCCGACATCGGTGTCAGTCCCGGTGATGAAATAGGCTGCGCTCATAAGGGTTTCTCCAACACGGCGTAGACCACCTGGTAAGTCGCCGGCAATCCCTGTGCCTGACGGAACTGCTCGTAAGCCTCGACCAGGCCGAGAATCCGCGCGCGTCCGGTCAAGCCACCCGGCCGACCGGGGTTCAGATTGTGCGCGCCGAGTGCCTTGAGTTCGTGAGTCAGGCTGCGCACATCCGGGTAGTGCAACACATGCGCCTGATTCTGCAGACTCACCGTACGCAAGCCACTTTCGGCACACAACTGCTCATACCGGGCGAATTCGCGGAAGCGGTTGACGTGCACCAGACCATCGACCTGCCGCCAACTGTCCCGTAACTCGTACAACGTCCCTTCACAAAGACTAGCAAACGCAAAAATCCCACCGGGTTTCAGTACGCGAAAAGCCTCACTGAGCACCGATTCGAAGTCCGCACACCACTGCACCGCGAGGCTGGAAAAAATCAGCTCACACGTCGAATCCTGCAACGGCAGGCGCTCCGCATCACCGGCGATGAAATGCTGCGCGCCGCCCAATGGTCGTGCGTGATTGAGCATGCCCTCGGCGATATCCAGCGCCAGCCCCTGACCTTCGACATATCGCTCGGCCAATGCGCGAGTGAAATAGCCGGTGCCGCAGCCCAGATCCAGCCAGCGTGCCGGCACAAAACCCGCTGGCAAGCGCGCGAGCAACTGTGAACCGACGTCGCGCTGCAACTCGGCAACGCTGTCGTAGCTGGCCGCCGCACGGGAGAAAGAGGCCGCGACCTGGCGCTTGTCAGGCAAGCCGCCAGGCAGCGCAACAAGAGACAAATCAGTCATCACCGCACTCGTGTAGAAAAGCCTGGATCGCACCCGCCACGCCATGGGGGTCTTCCAGAAGAAACGCATGACTGGCCTGTTCGATCAGACCAATTTCGATATCCGGCAACAGGGCGAACAACGCCCCCGCCGCTTCTGCCGGCACCAGGCCGTCCTGACCGGCGAACAAGTGCAACTGCGGGCCGCGAAACGCCTGCAACGCTTCGCGCGTGTCGATCTGCGCCAGCAGTTCAAGCCCGGCCATCAACGCTTGCGGCGAAGTGGCCGGCGCGCCACCCAGCAGCAGCCGCGACATGCCGCGCGGGTCCTGCGCGCCCTGAGCACACAACAACGAGAACCGTTTTAGGGTCATCCGCGGGTCGGTCTGGCAGCTGGCGAGAAATGCATCGAACGTCTCGCCCGGCATCGCACTCGGCCAACGCTCATGGGCGACAAATGAAGGATTGCTCGCCAGCGTCAGCAGACCGCAGCAACGCTCGCCGCGACGTGCTGCCAGTTCAGAGGCAAGCATGCCGCCCAGCGACCAACCGCCCAGCCACACGTCTTGAGGAATACATTCATCGAATTCGTCGAGCCAGTCCTGCAGGTCGCTGGAATCGAGCTCCGGCAACGGCTCGATCTCGACATGCAGATGCTCGTCGAGCCCCTGCAACGCCGCGGCCAGAGGCTCCAGTGGCGAAACACCGAGGCCCCAGCCGGGCAGCAGAATCAGGCGATCACGCATGGCTTGGCTCCGGCGGCAGTTGGGCAAAGCAATCGGCCAGTCCTTCTAACAATAGCTGCACCTGCGCCTCGCTGTGAGCGGCGGTCAGGGTCACGCGCAGGCGTGCACTTCCTGCCGGGACGGTAGGCGGACGGATTGCCGTGACCATCAAGCCGCGTTCGCGCAGCAGCTGCGACAGGCGCACGGCTCGACCGGCGTCGCCGATCAGGATCGGCTGGATCGGGGTGAAACTGTCCATCAGTTGCAGACCGATCTGCTCGGCCCCTCGACGAAATTGGCGGATCAGCAGGTTAAGGTGCTCACGCCGCCAATGCTCGCTGCGCAGTAATTCCAGACTTTTCAGCGTCGCACAGGCTAACGCCGGTGGCTGGCTGGTGGTGTAGATGTAGGGCCGGGCGAACTGGATCAGGCTTTCGATCAGCTCTTCGCTGCCGGCGACGAAAGCACCGGCGGTGCCGAACGCCTTGCCGAGGGTGCCAACCAGCACCGGCACATCGTCCTGACTCAAGCCGAAATGCTCGACGATCCCGCCGCCATTGGCACCGAGCGGGCCGAAGCCATGGGCATCATCAACCATCAGCCACGCGCCTTTGGCCTTGGCCTCGCGCGCCAGCGCTGGCAGATCGGCGAGATCGCCGTCCATGCTGAACACGCCGTCGGTGACCACCAGCGTGTTGCCGGTGGCTTTCTCCAGGCGCTTGGCCAGGCTGTCGGCGTCGTTGTGCAGATAACGATTGAAACGCGCGCCGGACAACAGACCGGCATCCAGCAACGAGGCGTGATTGAGGCGATCTTCCAGCACCGTATCGCCCTGCCCGACCAGTGCCGTGACCGCGCCGAGATTGGCCATGTAGCCGGTGGTAAACAGCAACGCACGCGGCCGGCCGGTGAGGTCAGCCAGTGCTTCTTCCAGTGCGTGATGCGGGCCGCTGTGGCCGATCACCAGATGCGACGCGCCACCACCGACGCCCCAGCGCTCGGCACCGGCGCGCCAGGCTTCGATCACCTGCGGGTGATTGGCCAGTCCGAGGTAGTCGTTGTTACAGAACGCCAGCAACGGCTGGCCGTCGACCACCACTTCAGGCCCTTGCGGGGACTCGAGCAACGGACGCTGGCGGTAGAGATTTTCGGCACGGCGGGCAGCAAGGCGTGCGGCGAGATCGAAAGACATGCAGGCCTCGACTTTCAAGTGACACAGATTCCCTGTGGGAGCGGGCTTGCTCGCGAAGGCGGTCTGACATTCAACGGTAATGTCGACTGCACTGACGCTTTCGCGAGCAAGCCCGCTCCCACAGGGGTTTTGCATTCCTTCAGAGAAATCCGCGCAGGTTTAGACCGCCGCGTTATAGAACTGCTCGCTGCTCTTCTGCTCCACCAGCGCCTGCTCGATCGCGGCCTGATGCACTTCATCGGCATGCTCTTCGCGCGCTTCCGGTTGAATGCCCAGACGCGCGAACAGTTGCATGTCCTTGTCGGCCTGCGGGTTGGCGGTGGTCAGCAGTTTGTCGCCGTAGAAAATCGAGTTGGCACCGGCGAAGAACGCCAACGCCTGCATCTGCTCGTTCATCGCTTCGCGGCCGGCGGACAGGCGTACGTGGGATTGCGGCATGAGGATGCGCGCCACGGCGAGCATGCGGATGAAGTCGAACGGATCGACGTCATCGGCGTTTTCCAGCGGCGTGCCGGCGACCTTCACCAGCATGTTGATCGGCACCGACTCCGGATGCTCCGGCAGGTTGGCCAACTGGATCAGCAGGTTGGCGCGGTCGTCCAGCGACTCGCCCATGCCGAGAATGCCGCCGGAGCAGATCTTCATCCCCGACTCACGCACATAAGCCAGGGTTTGCAGGCGCTCGCTGTAAGTACGGGTGGTGATGATGCTGCCGTAGAACTCCGGCGAGGTGTCGAGGTTGTGGTTGTAGTAATCGAGACCAGCCTTGGCCAGCGCCTCGGTCTGTTCCTGATCGAGACGACCGAGAGTCATGCAGGTTTCCAGACCCATGGCTTTCACGCCTTCAACCATCTTCAGCACATACGGCATGTCTTTGGCCGACGGGTGCTTCCACGCCGCGCCCATGCAGAAACGGGTCGAGCCGATGGCTTTGGCGCGGGCAGCCTCTTCGAGGACTTTCTGCACTTCCATCAGCTTTTCTTTTTCCAGGCCGGTGTTGTAGTGACCGGACTGTGGGCAGTACTTGCAGTCTTCCGGGCAGGCACCGGTCTTGATCGACAGCAGCGTGGAAACCTGCACGCGATTGGCGTTGAAATGTGCACGGTGCACCGTCTGCGCCTGGAACAGCAAGTCGTTGAATGGCTGTACGAAGAGCGCTTTGACTTCGGCTAAAGACCAGTCGTGACGCAGGGTGGCAGAGGTGCTGGCGCTCATGGGCAGTTCCTTGGTTATGCTTGGCTGGCGGCTGCGGGAACGGAATACCCACAGGCGCGACACGGATGTTCGGCATATTTAAGGAAGAGTCATGCGCTGTCAACCACGAGACGAAGCACAGGTTTACATCTGTTTAAAAAACGTACAAAGCTGTTTGTTGTGCGATGAACCCGCAGAAGCAGAAGTGCCAATCTGCGTCGCCTGCGAAACCGATCTGCCCTGGCTCGGCGACCATTGCCAGACCTGCGCCTTGCCGCTGCCCAGCGCTGGCCTGACCTGCGGCGGATGCCGGCTAGAGCCGCCGGCGTTCGAACAGGTGGTGGTGCCGTGGCGCTATGACTTCCCGGTGGACAGTCTGATTACGCGCTTTAAACACAACGCGAAATGGCCGTTTGGTCACCTGCTCGCCGACGTTGCCGGACAATACCTGCAACATCGCTTCGATGAAGGTTTGCCGCGGCCCGATGTGTTGTTGCCGGTGCCACTGGCGAGCAAACGTCTGCGTCAACGCGGGTTCAATCAAGCGGCGATGCTGGGCCGATGGTTGAGCCAACAGCTGGATCTGCCTTTTGAGGAACATGCTCTACGGCGGATCCACGACACCAGCGCCCAACAGGATCTCGACGCTAAGGCGCGCAAGCGCAATTTGCGTCACGCCTTCGCTCTGGCCCCTGACGCAAAGGTGAAAGGTCGGCACTTCGCGTTGATTGATGATGTGCTGACCACCGGCGCCACGGCCCAGGCACTGGCGCGACTGCTGCGGGATGCAGGGGCGGCGCGAGTTGACGTGTATTGCCTGGCGCGCACGCCAAAACCGGGGAACTGAAAGTCAGCACAATCCCATTGTGGGAGCGGGCTTGCTCGCGAAGGGGCCTGCACATTCAGCATCTTTGGCGACTGACCCACCGCCTTCGCGAGCAAGCCCGCTCCCACAGGGAGGACAGCGTGCGGCTTGACTCTCGCGCTCCAAGCCGCCAACTTCACTTCCCACCGCCACCGTGAAAAAGCACCCATCCATGTCCCTGCCCACCCTGCTCTCCCAGCACATCGTCCGCCGTCCGCAGCGCATCGCCCTGCTGCAACACATTGCCGAACAGGGCTCGATCACCCGCGCCGCAAAAAGCGCCGGGCTGAGTTACAAAGCGGCGTGGGATGCGATTGATGAGCTGAACAACCTGGCGCAGAAACCGCTGGTGGAACGTGCGGTCGGCGGCAAGGGCGGCGGCGGTGCCAGATTGTCCAGCGAAGGCGAACGGGTGTTGCGTCTGTACCAAAAGCTGCAAGCTTTACAGGCGCAGGTGCTGGAGGCCGCTGAGGACGCCAGCGATCTGGATCTGCTTGGGCGATTGATGCTCAGAACCAGCGCGCGCAACCAGTTGCACGGCAAAGTCGTGGCTATCGAGGGTCAGGGCCGCAACGACCTAATTCGCCTCGAACTGGCCGAAGGCCTGTGGATCAACGCGCAGATCACCCACGACAGCACCGTGCACCTGGAACTGCAACCGGGCACCGAAGTGGTGGCCTTGATCAAGGCTGGCTGGCTTGAACTACTGCCCCCGGAGCAAGTTGCAACATCTGGACACAATCTTCTGAGCGGCACTATCGAAGCCATTCTCGATGCCGAAGACGGCCCCAGCGAAGTGCGCATCGCCCTGCCCAACGGCCAGACGCTCTGCGCTCTGGCGGAGCCGCTGCAGCTTCGCACCCGCGGGCTGAGTGTCGAGCAACCGGTGCAGGTGCAGTTCTCGCCGTCCAATGTGCTGATCGGCACGCCGCTGTAATAAGGCGCTGCAACGAAAGCGTAATCGACGCTCATTAAGGTGGCTGCCAAAACCAAGCAGGGAGCCTGATGTGAGCCTATTAGAAGAAAACCAATCCACAGATCTGGAAAAGATGGTCGGCCTCAGCCGTCGCGGTTTCATCAGCGCCGGTGCGCTGTGCGGCGCCGCCATGTTCCTCGGCGGCAACCTGCTGAGCCGCAGCGCGCTGGCCACCGGCATCAGCGCCGGCAACAGCCGCCTGCTCGGTTTCGAGAGCATTCCCGCCGCGACCACCGATGTCATCAGCCTGCCCAAGGGCTACAAGTCCTCTGTGCTGATCAGTTGGGGTCAGCCGCTGCACAAGAACGGCCCGGCGTTCGATCCGAGCGGCAATGGCACCGCCGCCGCCCAGGAAGTGCAGTTCGGCGACAACAACGACGGCATGAGCCTGTTCGAATTCCCCGACGACCGAAACCGTGCGTTGATGGCGATCAACAACGAATACACCAATTATCGCTACCTCTACCCGCACGGCGGCATGCCGCAATCGGCCGAAGACGTGCGCAAGGCGCTGGCCTGTGAAGGCGTGTCGGTGATCGAAGTGCAGCGCAGGAACGGCCAATGGCAGTTCGTCCAGGGCTCGCGCTACAACCGCCGCATCCACGGCAACTCGCCGCTGCGCATCAGCGGCCCGGCGGCTGGTCACGAGCTGATGAAGACGGCCGCCGACAAGCACGGCAAGAGAGTCCTCGGCACCTTCCAGAACTGCGCCAACGGCAAGACACCGTGGGGCACCTATCTGACCTGCGAAGAAAACTTCACCGATTGCTTTGGCAGCAGCAACGCCCAGCAGCAGTTCGACCCGGCGCAAAAGCGCTACGGCGTGTCGGCCGCCAGCCGCGAGATCAACTGGCACCCGTTCGACCCGCGCTTCGACATGGCCAAGAACCCCAACGAACTCAACCGTCACGGCTGGGTGGTCGAGATCGATCCGTTCGATCCGCAATCGACCCCGGTCAAGCGCACCGCCCTCGGCCGCTTCAAGCATGAAAACGCCGCACTGGCCGAGACCGATGACGGTCGCGCCGTGGTGTACATGGGCGACGACGAGCGTGGCGAGTTCATCTACAAGTTCGTCAGCCGCGACCGCATCAACCATCGCAATGCGAAAGCCAACCGCGACCTCCTCGACCACGGCACGCTGTATGTGGCCAGGTTCGACGCCGGCGACGGCAACCCGGATCACCCGAAAGGCCAGGGCCAGTGGATCGAACTGACCCACGGCAAGAACGGCATCGACGCCAGCAGCGGTTTCGCCGATCAGGCCGAAGTGCTGATCCACGCCCGCCTCGCCGCCAGTGTGGTCGGCGCCACGCGCATGGACCGCCCGGAATGGATCGTGGTCAGCCCGAAGGACGGCCAGGTTTATTGCACCCTGACCAACAACGCCAAGCGCGGCGAAGACGGGCAGCCGGTGGGCGGGCCGAACCCGCGCGCGAAGAACGTCTACGGACAGATCCTGCGCTGGCGCACCGACCGCGACGATCATGCGGCGAAAACCTTCGCCTGGGACCTGTTTGTGGTCGCCGGCAACCCGGGTGTACACGCCGGTACGCCGAAGGGCGGTTCGTCGAACATCACCCCGCAGAACATGTTCAACAGCCCGGACGGTTTGGGCTTCGACAAGGCCGGGCGCTTGTGGATTCTGACTGACGGCGACTCGAGCAACGCTGGGGACTTTGCCGGGATGGGCAACAACCAGATGCTCTGTGCCGACCCGAAGACCGGCGAGATTCGCCGCTTCATGGTCGGGCCGATAGGTTGCGAAGTCACCGGGATCAGCTTCTCGCCGGACCAGAAAACCCTGTTTGTCGGGATTCAGCATCCGGGCGAGAACGGTGGTTCGACCTTCCCCGAGCATCTGCCGAATGGCAAGCCACGGTCTTCGGTGATGGCGATTACCCGTGAGGATGGCGGGATCGTCGGCGCCTGATAAATCGCTTTCGCGAGCAAGCCCGCTCCCACATTGGATCGGCTGAGTGCATGAGATGGTCGGCACACCGGATATCCACTGTGGGAGGGGGCTTGCTCCCGAAGAGGCCCTTCCAGGCAGCCCACTATTCAAGGCAAAACCCTCAACTCCCACAGTCTGCGCTACCATGCTGGGCCGGACGCGGCAGCCTGCTGCGCGCAGGAGTCAGCATGGCCCACCCGTTTGAAACCCTCACACCCGATCTCGTACTCGATGCCGTCGAAAGCATCGGGTTTCTCAGTGATGCGCGCATTCTGGCGCTCAACAGCTACGAGAACCGCGTCTATCAGGTCGGCATCGAAGACTCCGAACCGCTGATCGCCAAGTTCTACCGTCCGCAGCGCTGGACCAACGAAGCCATCCTCGAAGAACACCAGTTCACCTTCGAACTGGCCGACGTCGAAATCCCGGTGGTGGCGCCGCTGATCCACAACGGCCAGACCCTGCACGAACACGCCGGTTTCCGCTTCACCCTGTTTCCGCGTCGCGGCGGGCGTGCGCCGGAGCCGGGCAATCTCGATCAGTTGTATCGCCTCGGCCAGTTGCTCGGGCGGATTCATGCGGTCGGCGCGACCAAACCGTTCGAACACCGTGAAGCACTGGGCGTGCAGAACTTCGGCTATGCCTCGCTGGCGACGTTGCTTGAAGGCAACTTCATCCCCAAGAGCCTGCTGCCGGCCTACGAGTCCGTCGCCCGCGACCTGCTCAAGCGGGTCGAAGACGTCTACGCCGCCACGCCGCACCAGAACATCCGCATGCACGGCGACTGTCACCCCGGGAACATGATGTGCCGCGATGAAATGTTCCACATCGTCGACCTCGACGACTGCCGCATGGGCCCGGCCGTGCAGGACATCTGGATGATGCTCGCCGGCGACCGTCAGGAATGCCTCGGGCAACTGTCGGAACTGATGGACGGCTACAACGAATTCCACGACTTCGATCCCCGTGAACTGGCGCTGATCGAACCGCTGCGCGCCCTGCGCCTGATGCACTACAGCGCCTGGCTGGCACGGCGTTGGGATGACCCGGCGTTCCCGCACAGCTTTCCTTGGTTTGGTACCGAACGGTATTGGGGCGATCAGGTGCTGGCGTTGCGTGAGCAGCTGTCGGCACTGAACGAAGAACCACTGAAACTTTTCTGATTCACCACAAACCATTGTGGGAGGGGGCTTGCTCCCGAAGGCGGTGTGTCAGGCAATTATTCTGCTGCTGATACACCGCATTCGCGAGCAAGCCCGCTCCCACATTTGGCCAGTGTTCACAAATTCAAAACTCATTTGCCAACAAATCTCCTTACAATCCCTGCTTTGTCAGCTGCCTAAGCAAGGATTCTGCATGCAAGCCGCCAACCCGCGTCGCGGGTACATTCTGGGCCTGAGTGCCTACATCATCTGGGGCCTGTTCCCGATCTACTTCAAAGCCATCGCCGAAGTCCCCGCTGTCGAGATCATCATTCACCGCGTGTTGTGGTCGGCACTGTTCGGTGCGCTGTTGCTGATGGTGTGGAAGCATCCGGGCTGGTTGCGCGAGTTGCTCGACAACCCCAAGCGTCTGGCGATTCTGGCCCTGAGCGGCACCTTGATTGCGGCCAACTGGCTGACCTATGTGTGGTCGGTGAACAACGGGCGCATGCTCGAAGCCAGCCTCGGTTACTACATCAACCCGCTGGTCAACGTGCTGTTGGGGATGCTGATTCTCGGCGAACGCCTGCGGCGCATGCAGTGGATCGCGGTGGGGCTGGCCGCCGTCGGCGTGGCGCAGCAGGTGTGGCAGGTCGGCAGTCTGCCGTGGGTGTCGCTGGTGCTGGCACTGACCTTCGGCTTTTACGGTTTGATCCGCAAACAGGCGCCGGTCAAGGCCTTGCCGGGGCTGGTGGTGGAAACCTGGATGCTGGTGCCAATTGCCGTGGCCTGGCTTCTGTTCAACCAGACCGCCACCAGCGCCCAACCCGAGTTTTGGACCACCTCGCAAGCCTGGTGGCTGGTCGCGGCGGGGCCGGTGACGCTCATCCCGCTGGTGTGTTTCAATGCTGCCACCCGTCATCTGCCCTACACCACCATCGGTTTCCTCCAGTACACCGCGCCAACCCTGGTGCTGCTGCAGGCGGTGCTGCTGTTTGGTGAGCATTTGTCGTCGAGCACGCTGATCGCGTTCATCTTCATCTGGGCTGGTCTGGCCGTTTACAGCGTCGATGCAGTGATCAGTTTGCGCCGGCGCAGCTGATCAAAAAACGCACAAAGCTTCGCAGGCCACGGTTCTCGTGGCCTGCAACGTTCCTTCCCAAGGTTATCCACAGCGTGATCCCCGCCGTTTGTGCGCAAGTCACTGAATGCTGGCGGTTTTTTGATCAGCATGCTGCAAGCCACGGCCGACGTGGCGTTGCGCCCGGTCTCTACAGGTTATCCACAGGCAGGTGCATGTAAAAACTGGATAACCCGGGCAGCGATTAAACTTCTGTGCGTAACACCAGTTCGACCATCAGATCATCGGCCAGGGTTTCCAGACGCGATTGCAGCACATCCAGCGACAAGGTCAGCGGCACCGCCAGAATCGCTTCGGCGTGGAACAGCGGCTCGCTGCTCATCGGCGCCGGCCGCACTTCGGTCACCAGCCGTTCGAGGTTCACCCCCTGCTCGCTGAGCAAACGGGTGATGTCGCGCACGATGCCCGGGCGGTCATTGCCCACCAGTTCCATGGCAATCGGTTTCCAGGTGCAGGACTGCTCGATACCACTCTCCGCGATCAGCACGCGAATGCCCTGTGCCGACAGCGCTTGTAGGGAATCGACTAATTCGTCGTAAGCCTCCGCCGGTACGCCCACCCGCAGAATCCCGGCGAACTGCCCGGCCATCCGTGACATGCGGCTTTCCAGCCAGTTGCCGCCGTGCTCGGCGATGCATTGGGCGATGCGCTCGACCTGCCCCGGCTTGTCCGGAGCAAACACAGTGAGTACGAGATGGTCCATGGCGCCGCCCTCTTGTCATGACTTTTGTTATAGAAAGGCAAGTATAGGCAAGGGTTTGATTCAGCCCAGGCAGCAAACCTGTGTCTTGGTTTTGGATGCAACCTGTGGCGAGGGGATTTATCCCCGATCGGTTGCGCAGCAGCCGTAAACCCTGTCAGCTCGGTCTACCTGTCAGCGCGCAGGGGGCGGCTTCGCCACCCATCCGGGATAAATCCCCTCGCCACAGAGTGTGCACCGCAGGGGAATGCCATAGCAGGCAGAAAGGATTTATGTGTACAACTTTTTATATTTAGCTGGAACAATCCGATGGTTTTTTGAGAACATCCCGTTCCGCGACGTGACCGCAATGCGTCATGAGGTCGCAGAACGACGTTATTAGTCTGATTTTCACAAGCGCAACGCATCATGTAGTATGCCTCGGCGCGCACTACATAACGCTGGATCGATGTCTGCCCAAGGCACGTTCGCAACCCTGAAAGCCCCGTCAGCAAGGCCCCCAAGCCGTTGATTGGTCCCAGCCCAGCCGCCAGCAATGGCATGTACTGGTCGGAAGGTTTGTGGTTTAAATGGCCAGAGGCTTCATTGTCAAAATTGAAGAGCTGAAAAGCGAAATAGCTGAGCAGAGTGAGGCAAGCAATGACTGAACACGTTCAAGTCGGTGGCCTGCAGGTCGCCAAAGTCCTGTTCGACTTCGTGAACAACGAAGCCATTCCCGGTACCGGCCTCACCGCCGAAAAATTCTGGGAAGGTGCCGACAAGGTCATTCATGACCTGGCGCCGAAGAACAAAGCCCTACTCGCCAAACGCGATGACTTCCAGGCTCGTCTTGATGCCTGGCATCAGGAGCGTGCTGGTCAGGCGCACGACGCCGTGGCCTACAAAGCCTTCCTGCAAGAAATCGGTTATCTGCTGCCAGAAGCGGCTGATTTCCAGGCAACGACGCAAAACGTCGATGATGAAATCGCCCGTACCGCCGGCCCGCAACTCGTGGTTCCGGTGATGAACGCCCGCTTCGCCCTCAACGCCTCGAACGCCCGCTGGGGTTCGCTGTACGACGCCCTTTACGGCACCGACGCGATCAGCGAAGACGGTGGCGCGGAAAAAGGCAAAGGCTACAACAAGGTGCGTGGCGACAAAGTCATCGCCTTCGCCCGCGCGTTCCTCGACGAAGCGGCGCCCCTGGCCGCTGGCTCCCACGTCGATTCGACGGCTTACAAGATCGTTGACGGCAAACTGCTGGTCACCCTCAAGGGCGGCAGCAACACCGGCCTGCGTGACGATGCTCAACTGATCGGCTTCCAGGGCCCGGCAGACGCGCCGGTCGCGATCCTGCTGAAGAACCACGGCCTGCATTTCGAAATCCAGATCGACGCCAGCACCCCGGTCGGCCAGACCGATGCCGCCGGCGTCAAAGACATCCTGATGGAAGCGGCACTGACCACCATCATGGACTGCGAAGACTCCGTGGCTGCCGTCGATGCCGACGACAAAGTGGTGATCTACCGCAACTGGCTCGGCCTGATGAAGGGCGACCTGTCCGAAGAAGTCGCCAAGGGCGGCCAGACTTTCACCCGCACCATGAACCCGGATCGCACCTACACCAAGGTCGATGGCAGTGAACTGACCCTGCACGGTCGCTCGCTGCTGTTCGTGCGTAACGTCGGTCACCTGATGACCATCGACGCGATCCTCGACAAACACGGCAATGAAGTGCCGGAAGGCATTCTCGACGGTCTGGTGACGTGCCTCGCGGCGATGCACAACCTCAACGGCAACACCTCGCGCAAGAACACCCGCACCGGCTCGGTCTACATCGTCAAACCGAAGATGCACGGCCCGGAAGAAGCGGCGTTCACCAACGAGTTGTTCGGTCGCATCGAAGATGTGCTGGGCCTCAAGCGCAACACCCTGAAAGTCGGGATCATGGACGAGGAGCGCCGCACCACGGTCAACCTCAAAGCCTGCATCAAGGCTGCCAGCGAGCGCGTGGTGTTCATCAACACCGGTTTCCTCGACCGTACCGGCGACGAAATCCACACCTCCATGGAAGCTGGCCCGATGGTGCGCAAGGCCGACATGAAGGCCGAGAAGTGGATCGGCGCCTACGAGAACTGGAACGTCGATATCGGTCTGAGCACCGGCCTGCAAGGTCGTGCACAAATCGGTAAAGGCATGTGGGCGATGCCCGACCTGATGGCGGCGATGCTCGAACAGAAAATCGCGCACCCGCTGGCCGGTGCCAACACCGCCTGGGTACCGTCGCCGACCGCCGCTGCGCTGCACGCGCTGCACTACCACAAGGTCGACGTGTTCGCCCGTCAGGCCGAACTGGCCAAGCGTGCCCGTGCTTCGGTAGACGACATCCTGACCATTCCGCTGGCGGTCAACCCGAGCTGGACCCCGGAGCAGATCAAGAACGAACTGGACAACAACGCCCAGGGCATTCTCGGTTACGTGGTGCGCTGGATCGACCAGGGCGTGGGTTGCTCCAAGGTGCCGGACATCAATGACGTCGGCCTGATGGAAGACCGTGCAACGCTGCGCATCTCCAGCCAGCACATCGCCAACTGGCTGCGCCACGGTATCGTCACCGAAGCGCAAGTGATGGAAAGCCTCAAGCGCATGGCGCCAGTGGTTGACCGTCAGAACGCCAACGACCCGCTGTACCGTCCGCTGGCACCGAACTTCGACAGCAACATCGCCTTCCAGGCGGCGGTCGAACTGGTGATCGAAGGCACCAAACAGCCGAACGGCTACACCGAGCCGGTACTGCACCGTCGTCGTCGCGAGTTCAAGAAGGCCAACGGCCTGTAAGTTTGCGCTGATGTGAAAAAGCCCTGATCGAGAGATCAGGGCTTTTTTGTTTGTGCGGTTTGGGAGGTGATTTGTGGAGGACTTTAGACCGGTCCCCCTCACCCCAGCCCTCTCCCCC
>NZ_CATKPP010000009.1:0-109366 GCF_949767635.1 Pseudomonas sp. IT-93MI4 | reverse complement strand
CTCCCCGAGGGAGAGGGGGCCGACCGCAGTGTCTGGCGATTAACATCGACCTGAAAGATCGAGTCGATTATGGATTCGGCAGAAAACTTTCACGTCGGTGTACTTCTACAGCATCCCCCAATCAGTCCCCTCTGCCTTTGGGAGAGGGCTAGGGTGAGGGGCTTTTCAACGCACGCACAAAAACGCCGATGACCATCGCTGGCCATCGGCGTTTTCATACCTTGAAGGGGTGGTTCACGCGTCGGATCAGAACGCCGGCAATACCGCGCCGTTGTACTTCTTCTCGATGAACGCTTTGACTTCCGGGCTGGTCAGGGCAGCGGCGAGTTTCTTGATGGCGTCGCTGTTCTTGTTGTCCTCACGGGCTACCAGGAAGTTCACGTAAGGCGAATCAGCGCCTTCGATCACCAGCGCATCCTTGGTCGGGTTCAACTTGGCTTCCAGCGCGTAGTTGGTGTTGATCATGTCCAGATCAACTTCCTTCAGGACGCGTGGCAGCAGGGCCGATTCCAGTTCCTTGAACTTGAAGTTGTGCGGGTTCTTGGCGATGTCTTTCGGGGTCGCCAGGGCGTTTTTCGGATCTTTCAGTTCGATCAGGCCAGCCTTCTGCAGCAGGATCAGCGCACGGCCGCTGTTGCTGCCTTCGTTCGGGATGGCGATGGTCGCGCCGTCTGGCAGATCAGCCAGTTTCTTGTACTTGCTCGAGTAGCCACCGAAGGGTTCAACGTGGACGCCTTGCACGGTCACCAGGTACTTGGACTTGTCGTCCTTGTATTTGCCGGCGTTGAAGCTGTCCAGGTAAGGCTTGGTCTGGAAGTAGTTGGCATCCAGACGCTTCTCGCCAACCTGCACGTTCGGCTGCACGTAGTCGGTGAAGACCTTGATTTCCAGATCCACGCCTTCTTTGGCCAGGGTCGGTTTGATCAGCTCGAGAATTTCCGCGTGCGGCACCGGAGTCGCCGCCACCACCAGTTTCTCGCCAGCCTGGGCCAGGGAAGCAGTCAGAGCAGCCGCCAATGCGGTAAACAACAGAACCTTTTTCATGCAGTGTCCTTATCGAGAATCACGGTCGCGAATGGCGACGGCTATTAATACGAGTGCCAGTGAAGTGCTATCCCCGGCGTGAAGCGGACAATACCGGGATTTTTTATTCCCGCACAATAACGTTTATTCACTTTGATATTCCATTTCGTTCATACAGAACCGAACGGCTACAACTGCTGGCTCAAACCAATCAGCAGATCTTTCAAAGCCTTACGTTCGTCGACGCTCCCGCCGATGTTGATTTGTGCCACCAGTCGTTCGATCTGAAGCTGCGGCCCAGACACTTCGGGCAGGTTCAGGTGCTCCGGCAGGATTTCATCGCCGGTGCTGACCAGCAGCGCAAAGTGAATGACGTTTTCCAGCTCACGGGTGTTGCCCGGCCAACTGTGGCGCTCCAGCAGGTGCTGCGCCGCTTCGCTGATCAACGGCACCGGCAGATCAAGGCGCTGGCTGTAGATACCGAGGAAATATTCCGCCAGCGACAGGATGTCGCCGATTCGTTCGCGCAGGGCCGGCAATTCCAGCTGACCTTCGCTAAGGTAGTGGTAAAGCCGTTCGTGGAATTTTCCGGCGTCCACCGCTTGCGCCAGATCAATGCTGGTTGCCGCCACCAGCCGCACATCCACCGGGCTTGGCTGATGCGCGCCGACGCGGGTGACTTCGTGATTTTCCAGGGCGGCGAGCAGTTTGATCTGGATCGGCAGCGGCAAGTCGCCAATCTCGTCCAGATATAAAGTGCCGCCGTTGGCCGAACCGAACCAGCCGGCGCGACTGCTTGCCGAACCGGTGTAACTGCCGGCGGCATAGCCGAACAGTTCGGCATCGGCGTAGGTCGGGCTGATCGCACCGCAGTTGACCGAGACGAACAGGCCGCTGCGATCACTGGCTCGGTGGATGTGACGGGCGAGCAACTCTTTACCGGTGCCGGTCTCGCCGCGAATAAGCACCGAGATGGCACGCGGCGCCAGGTGTTCCAGCTCTTCGCGCAACTTGCGAGAGCGCGGATCGACGAACACCAGCGCCTTGGCGCGAATGCTCAGGGGACTTTTTTCCGCATCGGGAAAGGTCAGCAACGGCTGACCGAACGTTTCGAAACTCATGGCAGACTCCCGCCCAGAACCGCCGGCAGACGGGGGCGTTCAGAAAAGAAAAAGGTTCAAGCGCGACGCCGGGCGTGGTGTTCCATACGGTTTTGCAGGCGATACAGATAAGCGAAACCCTGCTCCCAGCGCTGATGCCCAGACTTGACGTTGATGTGCCCCGCCCCGGCAAGAATTCCCGCTTCGGCGCCCCAATTGCGCGCCAGCTCCAGGGCACGCGGGGCGCTGACGGCGGCGTCGTTGTCGGAACTGACCACCTGACTGGGGAACGGCAGCAAGTCGGTGGGGATCGGGGCGAAATTGCGCAGTGCAGGCGCGCAGGCCGGACGCTCGACATCCGCCGGCGCCACCAGCAACGCGCCGCGCACCTGACGCAGGTATTGCACGGGCGCGGTGGCAGCCCAATGCGCAACGGTGATGCAACCCAGGCTGTGAGCAATCAGGATCACCGGCGTGCTGTCGGCAGCAATCGCTTCGGCCAGCGCCGCGACCCAGTCTTCACGGCGCGGCGTCAGCCAGTCGGCCTGCTCCACGCGTGCGCTGTTGGGCAGACTGTTCTGCCAGTGGGTTTGCCAATGATCTTCTGGCGATCCTTGCCAGCCCGGCACAATCAGGTAGCGGATTGATTCGTTGCGCATGGGGAGCTCTCCTGCGTCGTGTCTGTTCCTGATCGAGTATAGGGACGGGATTTATATTCGTTAAGGAATAAGAAGCTATTTATTAAGACCCGAAAAGAATATAAGAGATGCATCTGTGGGAGCGGGCTTGCTCGCGAATGCGGTGTCTCAGTCAACATTGATGTCGATGCAGCTGATGCTTTCGCGAGCAAGCCCGTTCCCACAATAGGTCGGTGGTGAGGCTGGTTTTGCGGAATAAAAAAAGGGCCGCACCCTGCCAAGGAGACGGCCCCGGAAAAACGTAAATCCTGTTACCGCGCGGTGATCACCGACAATTTGGTAATCCCTGCCCGCTCGATCGAAGCCATGGCCCGCGCCACTTCGCCGTAGTTCACCCCGTCGTCGGCCTGCAATTGCACGCGCACTTCCGGGTCTTTTGCCTTGGCCGATTTGAGGTTGAATTCCAGCAAGTCCGGCTGGATCTCATCCTTGTTGATGAACAGTTTGCCGGCGCCGTCGATGCTCACCACCAGCGGGTCTTTCTGCTCGACCGGCGCCACCGCTTCGGTCTTCGGCAGGTTAATCGGGATCGCGTTGGTCAGCAGCGGCGCGGTGACGATAAACACCACCAGCAGCACCAGCATCACGTCCACCAGCGGTGTCACGTTGATCTCGCTCAGCACCTCGTCGCTGTCTTGTGTGGAGAAGGCCATGTCAGGACGCCTCCTTCACTTTTGTCGCGTTGCCCGGTGCCGCGACCTTGTGCGCCGTCGGGTGGATCAGCACGCGAAACGAGCTCTTTTGCGCCAGGCTGTAGAAGTCGTGGGCGAAGTCATCCAGGTCCGCCGCCGTCAGTTTCAGACGCCGCAAAAAGTAGTTGTAAACCAGCACCGCCGGCACCGCGACGGCAATCCCCACACCGGTGGCAACCAGTGCCGCGCCGATCGGACCGGCGACGGTTTCCAGGCTCGCCGAGCCTGCCGCGCTGATGCCTTTGAGCGCCTCCATGATTCCCCACACCGTGCCGAACAGACCAATGAACGGCGACGTACTACCAATACTCGCGACCACCGCCAGACCGGTTTCCAGCGAACGCCGTTCGCGGACGATCTGCTGGCGCAAGGCACGTTCGAGACGATCCTGATGGTTGATCGCCTGGCTCAGGTCATTGGCCTGCGGCGCCTCACCCACCTGAATCGCCGCGTACCCGGCCTGAGCGACTCGTGCCGCAGCACCGGGCTGGGTTTCGCTCAACTCAGCGGCGGAATCCAGACTCGAGGCCGCCCAGAAGCGTTTATGAAACTTGCGATCTTGCGCCTTCAGACGACCGAACTGCACAGCCTTGAGCAGCGCCATTCCCCAGGTGGCAACGGAAAAAACCACCAGCAGCCAGATCACCGCGCTTTCGATGGATTCCAGTGGAGAGGCCAGTAACGTCATGATGTATTCCCTCGTGTAAACATTTAGCGCGAATAGGTTTCGGTTTAATGAATCTTGAAATCGATGGGCACGCTGACCCAGCCGTCCTGGGCGACATCACCCTGCTTGGCCGGCACGAAGCTCCACTGTTTGACGGCATTGAGTGCCGCATCGTCGAGCTGTTGCCGACCACTGCTTTTCTGAATCTGGATCTCGCCCGGTTTGCCATTGGCCAACACGTGCACCCTTAACATCACCGTGCCTTCCCAACCGCGACGCTGGGCCAGCGACGGATATTCCGGCGCCGGATTCTTCAAATACGCGGCGTTGGCCGAAGCCGGCGTCACGGGCGCCGGGGCCGGTGGTGCAGGTGGCGCCGGGGCGGCAACCGGAGCTGCCGGTTGTGGCGGCGCGGGTGGTTGTTCAACAGCTTTCGGTGCTGGTTTCGGAACCGGTTTGGCCACCGGTTTTGGCTTGGGTTTGGGAATCGGTTTGGGTGGCGGAGGCTTCACCGCCAACTCGTCTTCAACCGGCGGCGGTGGCTCAACGACCGGTGCCGGTGGCGGCGGTTCGACCACTGGTGGCGCGGGTGGCGCCGGCCGCGAAAACTCGATGGTCATCGGCGGAATTTCCGGCGGCACGATCGGCAACGCCGGCGTCGGATGCTGGTTGATCCAGTAGATCACCGCACCGTGCACCAGCAGCGCCAGCACGCCGAGCAGAATGGTTTCACGGCGGCTCAGAATGCCCTTGGGCGCACGCTGCAAACGCAACTGCCCCAGCGGCACACGATGCGGCCGGCCGAGATCGACCAATTCGCCACTCGGCGTCTGACGCCACAGCAATTCCTGTGCGCTGGCGGCGGTCTGGACATTGCCCATTGATTCACTCCCTGCGGTCTCTTTGCGAAGTACCCGACCGGTCGCCGCAAACATCCCCCGGGCGACCGGTCGTTGGGTGAATCATTGGAGCAATCGCTTATCTCCGAAAGTAACTTTTATCGATGTGTTTAGATTTTTTACGAATATCAGTTTTCGCAGATTGTCGCGAAGCCACGGCCTGCAAGGCCTGGCGCCGAGGGCTGAATTTACAATGCTTTTCAAGCATGAAAAATATTCGGCGAAGGCATGCGAAACCCGCTCATTTCGCGCTTCTTCAGCGGTTTTGCCGAATGAATTCCAGGCCATTCAACCCGATGTTGCCCATCATGTCCGCCGCGCTGCCCATTGCCCGCAAGCGTGTGTAGGCCTGATCGGGCGAGAACATCACCCAGGCTTGCGCCGTGCCATCGGCCGTCAGCGTATTGAAAGAGATAGCAACCGGGCCTGTTGAAAAACCATGTCTGAAATGGAAATTGCCAAATGCGATCGGGTACTCGATGCCGGACAGCGACAGGGTTCCGGTGAAACTGCCGGTGCGGTCATCGCCTTCGGTCAGGGTCAAGGTTGTATCTGAAGGTTCATGACGATAAACGCCGTTGATCTTGGACATGTGCAGCATCCTTGCTGGGTGTTTTGAGAGAGAGAAACCTGGCGCGGGCTGCGCCTCATGCGTGGCGAACGAAGTCGCCCGGCAGGCTGCTGACCACGCCGTCATAGGTAACGCGCACGCAGTGCCCCTGCAGTTCATGAGTGCCGCGACTTGGCGAGAACAGGGTCAGGGCGAAATAACCGTGATCCTGGTTATTGGCAATCAGCGTGACCACGGTTGGCGGCTGGTAGCCGTTGAGGCTGGCATAACGGCCACTGACAATGCCGTAGTTGATGCCTTGGTGATGCAACGTGCCGCCGAAGACCCCGGTGCGGTCATCGGAATCGACAATGGTCAGAGAGGGCCCATCGAGGGTGTTGGAATAAAGCGCGTTTTGCATGTAAGCGTCCTGCTCGAATGATTGAGTTCACCTCGAGCTTAGAATCAGACGCCAGCAAACGCTGTCATCCACAGGAAACACAACCAACATGAAAATGACTTATTTCATGTAAGAAAAAAGCCGCCAGGCTCAATAGCATGACGGCTTTTTTGTGACACAAAATTACTGTTTAACAAACTCTCCAGCCAGACTAACAACATCACCATCAAAGTTGGTGCGCGAACCCGCCGCACGAACTTTCGAATAGGTGTGATCCGGCGAGAACAGCGCCCAGGATTGATAACCCGTGCCGTCATTCAGAGCCGCGAAGGTGATGATCGTAGGCTGCCCGGTGCTGTTCTGGAAATGGTAATGCCCGTAAGCGATGTCGTAGTTCACGCCGTTCTGACTGAACTTGCCGCTGAAGGTGCCGTTGGAATCGTTGCCATCGGTAATCGTCAGTTTGGCGCCAGCGTTAGCGTTTACATAATTGCCATTAATGCTCGACATAACGTGATTTCCTTTATCGTTGGATAAGTGTCTTCCGATGAGAGCAAGTTCCCTCCTGGAAACTCACGACACTCAGGATGGTTGGCCATTCACTTATTGTCCACGCGACTTTTCAACGAAATTGCAATAAGCAGTATTCAAACCGCACATAACTTATCGCCATTCATTCGAGCATTAATTCCTTTTCAACTAACGACTGGCACTGGTCTGCTGCACTGCCGATGTCGGGGCAATCACGGCGCTCTCGGAGCGCGGCGTACCCTTCGGCACCCAGTCGTAACTCACGGGCAACGCCCGATAGACCCAGTTGCTGATCGCGTCGCTGCCCGGTGCTTTACCCAGATAAGGACTGACGTATTCCCAGACATTTTCGCCGCTGGCCGTGACCTGGAAAAAGCGCCCGTTCATGCCTTCGTCGATCAGCGTATTGCCGTTGGGCAAACGTCGCGCGCTGCTGATGAACGAGCTATAGAACGCCCACCCCGGCTGCTTCGAATTCGCCGCGCTGTACTGCCAGACGATTTCATTTTTCTGCGGGTCGATTTCCAGCACTCGCGAGCCGGAAATCAGCCCGAGGGTGACGTTCGGATACCCCGCCGAACCCTGGTTGTCGAACACCAGCAGGTTGCCCGCACCGGGCAGCCCGACAGGGATGATGTGCGCGTCGTGCTGGCCGACAAATTGATCCACCGGACGCGGCAGTTTCTGTGCGGTTTTCGGGTTGATCAGCGGCAGGTTCGGGCCGAGGCGCCAGACCACTTTGCCGCTGTGTTTGTCGATGATTGCGATGAAGTTTGCGTTGCGTGAATCGAGCAACAGGTTGTCTGGATTGAAGCGCTTGTCCCCGGCATCGAACCACTTGTTCGGCCCGACCACGCTGAGGTTGTTGATGTGCAGGTAATCCGGGTTGTCGCTGGCGCGCACCAGCTTCAGTTGCTCCTGGGTGAAGCCGAATTCGTTCAGGTGTTCCGAGGCCAGCCACTGCCATTTCACCTGCCCGTCGGGGCTGACTTCATAGATTGCATCGTCGATCACCTCTGGGACTTTGAAGCCTTTGACCTTATGCACCTTGTTCGCCAGCACCACGGTGTTGCCGTTGCTCAGGCGCCGCTGATCATGGTGTTGCTGCGCTGCGCCGCCGGGCGCCTTGTCGCCCCACTGCCAAACCACTTTGCCGTTCCAGTCCAGCTCGCCGACGCTCTGATTGCCCAGGCCGTTACCGGCGGAGCCGAGCTTGCCCGGATCCTTGTCACTCAGTTGCAACAGCACATGCCCGCGCTCGCCGCCGACCAGTTGCGGGTCGATGATCGCTGATGGGAAGCCCGCCTGCGGCCAGGTCTTCACCTCATTGCCGTTCATGTCGATCAGGTGCGTTTGCTTGTCGGCGCCACTGAAGATCACGTACTGATTGAACGCCTTGTCCGGGTCGTAACGGGTGACGCCGGTCGGGTACACGCTGGGTGCGGCGAACACCGTGGTACTCAACGCTGCGCCGGATAACAACAGCGCTAAAGCGGTTTTGCCTGGCAACATGATGCAGCTCCTTGAATGACAGATCAGAAGTCGTAGCGACCGGTAACGCCAAGGGTGCGCGGCGTACCGAGCAGGCCTTCATAACCGCCGTTGCCGCCGGTCCACAGGGTCGTGTAGTAGGTCTTGTCGAAGGCGTTTTTCAGCCACAGCGAAACGTCCCACTGGCCCTGATTGAAATCGCCGCGCAGACCGGTGGACAGGTTGACCACCGCGTAGCTCGGGATCTGCCCGTAATCGGAATCCTCGACCGTGCCCACCGCTTTGGAGCGGAACGCGTAACTGCCGGTGACGTAGGGTTGCAGACCGTTGGCCAGATTCCATTCGTATTTGCCGTTGGCGTTGCCGATCCATTTCGACGCGCCGACCACCTGGTGGCCGCTGAGGTCGCAAGAGGCCGGTGCGCCCGGTGCCTGGCTGACTTCCGGCGGGCACGGTGCATCTTTGTACGAGAGGTAGCTGACGTCGTTGTACGAGCCGTTGAAGTTCAGGGTCAGGCCGCGCAACGGGATCACGGTGCTTTCAAATTCGACGCCGCGCGAGCGCACCGAGCCGGCGTTGGTCAGGTATTGCACGCGGTTGAGGTCGTCGTAGGCGTTGGTCTGATAGGCGTTGACCTGAGTCCAGAAAACGTTGGCGTTGAGCTGCAGACGCCGGTCCCACAAGGTGCTTTTGAAACCGAGTTCGGCGTTGTTCGCGCGTTCGGTGCCGATCAGCAGCGAGTCGGCGCCGGCGGTTGGCGCCGAACCCACTGCGAGGTTCACCCCACCGGATTTTTCGCCGTGGGACAGCGTGGCGTAACCGAGCAGATCATCGGTGAAGCGATAGCTGAGGTTGAGCAACCCAGAGGGGCTGGAACTGTACTGATTGAGATCGCCGGAATCGTAGGCGCCAGTGCGTCCGCGGCGTGCCGTGGCCGCTGCGCCGGTGACAGTGGCGCCACCGACCGGCGCATCGCGAGTGACCCAGGCGTTCTTCTCTTCATAGGTGCCGCGCACCCCGGCGGTGAAGTCCAGGCGCTCAGTGAGGTGCCAGGTGCCTTGGGCGAACAGGGCGAAACTGTCGGTCTTGATGTGGCCGTTGCCGACGCTGCCGACGTTGGCCAGCGCACCGCGTGGCGTGCCGTTCCAGATGTCGGCCTGCGGGCCGTAATAGGCGAAGGATTTGTTGTCCAGATCCGAGCCGAAGTAGTACGCGCCCACCACGTAGTCGAAGAACTCGCCCTTGGGCGAGGCCAGGCGGAATTCCTGCGAGTACTGTTTGTCTTCGACCGAAACCCCGGCGTTGTAAGTCGCCGCGACGTTGAGACCATCGTCGTTGGCCGGGGTGAAATTCCAGAAGCGATACGAACTGATCGAGGTCAGGGTGAAATCGCTCGGCAACGTCCAGTTGGCCTCTACCGACGTACCGCCCTGATGCACGGTGACGTGCTGGTTGTTGTCCAGATTGACCTTGCGGTGCGAGCCATTGACCAGCGTCGCACCGGCGGCATTGGCCCGCGATTGGTAGAGATTGACGCCGTTGATGGTCGGCCCGGTGTTGTACAGCACGCGGGTGCCGGCGCTGGAATCCTCTTCGTTGTAATCGCCGATCCAGCGCAGGTTGAAGTCTTCGTTGGGCTTGAACAGCAACTGCGCACGGAAGCCATCGCGCGAGCCACCGTTCAGCTCATGACCGTTGTATTCGTTCTTGATGTCGCCATCGCTACGGGTGCGATAGGCCGAAAAACGTCCGGCCAGTTCATCGTTGAGCGGCCCGGAAATGGTGCCCTTGGTCTGGAAATAACCGTCCTCGCCGAACGAGGTTTCGATGCTGCGCTCAGGGGTGAACGTCGGTGCGCGTGTGCTGATGTTGATCACCCCGGCGGTGGTGTTCTTGCCGAACAGCGTGCCCTGCGGCCCGCGCAGGACTTCGAGCTGTTCGATGTCCATCAGGTCGAACACCGCCATCCCCGGACGACCCAGATACACGTTATCGATGTACAGACCGACGCTGCCTTCCAGGCCGTCGCTCGCCGGGTTGTTGCCCAGGCCACGAATCGACACGCTGGACTGGCGCGCGTGCATGTAGGCGACGTTGACGCTCGGCACCAGTTGCTGAAGATCCTGGATGCGGTAGACGCGCTGCGTCTCCAGGGTCTGGCCGCTGACCACGCTCATCGGCGTCGGCACATCTTGCGAACTTTCCTCGCGACGGCGGGTGGTGACGGTCACGGTTTCCAGCTGCGAGCTGTTGGCCGCGGGTTTGCCGGCGGGAGCTGGCGGCGGGGTCTCGGCGTCGGCGGCGTAGCTGTGAGTCCAGCTGGCACTCCCCGCCAGCAACAGGGCTAGAGGCAGGCGTTTGAGCCGTCGTGGCGTTAAGGGTGACGCAAGGTTCAACGGACTCATGGCGCGGCTCCTGGTCAAAAAACACACAGACATCTTCAGCGCTGCATATTCTTTTCGGTTATTTATTTATGGATTTACAAATATTTACTGCATAAGAGATTGCCTTTATAAGGAGTCGACCTAATGCATATCCAATGCATTTCCCGGATATTTTTTATGTGAAAAATGCATATCGACTTGCGCCAACTTCGTCACTTCATCGCCCTCGCCGAACAACGCAGCTTCGTCGCCGGCGCGCAGGCGGTGAACCTGTCGCAGTCGGCGTTCAGCCGCAGCATTCAGGCGCTGGAACACAGCGTCGGCTGTCAGTTGGTCGATCGCGGGCGCAAGGATCTGCCGCCGACCAAGCAGGGTCAGGTGCTGCTCGAACATGCACGGCGACTGGTCAGCGGCGCGCAGCAGATGGCCAACGAGATCAGTCAGTTCAATGGTCTGGAGGCGGGCGAGTTGCGCTTCGGTTGCGGCCCGGCGCCGGCGGCCGGATTGATCCCGCGCGCGATCGGCGCGTTCATCGGGCGCTACCCGAAAGCGCGGGTGCAATTTCAGGTCGATGACTGGCAGAGCCTGAGCAAACGCCTGCTCAGCGAGGAGTTCGAGTTCTTCGTCGCCGACACTCGACACTTCGAGGCCGATCCGGATTACCTGACGTACCGCTTGCGGCCGCGCAAATGGCATTTCTGTTGCCGTGCCGGGCATCCGTTAGCGGCATTTGAACGGGTTTCGGCCGAGCAATTGATGAGCTATCCACTGGCAGTGAGCATTCGTCCGCCGAACTTGCGCAAGGTCATCGTCGACCTCAGCGGCCGCCCGGATTTCACGCCGAATGTGGAATGCGAAAACAGCTCGAGCCTGCTCAGCGTGGTGCTGCGTTCGGATGCGATCGGCATTGTCGGGGCGTATTCAGATGCGCTGCATCAGGCCAAGGGTGAGCTGGTGTATTTGCGGATCGACGGCCTGGCGGATGATCTGGAAGAGCTGTACACCCGCTATGGGATTGTCAGTCGGGCGGGGTATCGCTTGTCGCCGCTGGCCGAGGCGATGATTGAGCAGATCAAGGCGATTGATGCGGTGGATGAGGAGGTGTGTTCGCTGGAGAATTTTGCAGTCTGATCCACCGCCTTCGCGAGCAGGCTCGCTCCCACAGAGTTAGCGTCGATCACAAATTCTGCGCTCACCACAATCCACTGTGGGAGCGAGCCTGCTCGCGAAGAGGCCGTTACAGGCGCCAATGCAATCCCCGCATAAAACCCATTCCCCAAATGCACTTGCCGAACACCCCCGCCGAAAGCGACAACCCTCGCCTGTCTTTCTGACCGGTGAATCTCATGTCCAATCCGCAAAACCCTGTGCGCAATGTGCTGTACATCATGTGCGATCAGCTGCGCCGCGATTACCTGTCCTGTTACGGTCATCCGCATCTGCACACGCCGAACATCGATCGCCTGGCCGCCGCTGGCGTGCGCTTCAGCCGCGCTTACACCCAGGGCACGATCTGCGGCCCGTCGCGGATGTCGGCCTACACCGGGCGCTACGTCAGCAGCCATCAGGTCACGTGGAACGCCGTGCCGTTGCCGCTGGAAGAACTGACGATCGGTGATTACCTGCGCCCCCACGGCATCCGCACCGCGCTGGTCGGCAAGACCCACGCCACGGCCAATGTCGACGCCCTGCAGCGTCTGGCGATCAACCCGGACAGCGCGCAGGCCGAAGCGCTCAACGAGGTCGGTTTCGAGCCGTACTTCCGCCACGACGGAATCTTCCCCGACGACCCGCTGTTCGACGACAAACGCGAGTCCGCGCCCTACACCCATTACCTGCGCGAGCAGGGCTTCGCCGGGCGCAACCCCTGGCACGACTGGGCCAACGCCGCCGAAGGCGAGAACGGCGAAATCCTCAGCGGCTGGCACATGCGTCATGCGCATTTGCCAGCGCGAATTCCCGAGCAGTTCTCAGAGACTGTCTACACTACAAATCGAGCCATCGACTTCATCACCGAGCAAGGTGAGAAATCCTGGTGTTTACACCTCTCCTACATCAAACCGCACTGGCCCTACATCGTACCGGCGCCATACCACGCCCTGTACAGTACGAAATCGATTCTCGAACCGGTCCGCGCGACGCCCTCCGAAGCCAGCAAACACCCCGTATACACGGCGTTTCGCCAGCATGAGGAAAGCCTCAACTTCTCCCGTAACTCAGTACGATTGAATGTAATCCCCACCTACATGGGCCTGATCAAGCAAGTGGATGATCAGCTCGGGCGGCTGTTCGATTTTCTGCAGAGCAACGGACGTTGGCATGACACCTTGATCGTGTTCACCAGCGATCACGGCGACTTCCTCGGCGACCACTGGCTGGGCGAGAAGGAGTTTTTGCTGGAACAGGCAGTGGGCGTGCCCCTGATCGTGCGCGACCCGCGCGCCGCGGCGGACATCACTCGGGGCACGGTGGATGAGCGGCTGGCGGAAACCATTGATGCCTTGCCAACGTTTCTCCAGGCGCTGGGCCTTGCGGGCGCCGAGCATCGGCTGGAAGGACACTCGCTGATCCCGCTGTTGCACGGCGAAAATCCCGACTGGCGCCGCTACGCCATCAGCGAATACGACTACGCCTTTCAGGCCCCGGCACGCGAGCGACTTGGCCAGCCGATCGACCGTTGCCGCATGACCATGGTGCGCAGCGAGCGCTGGAAATACCTGGCGTACGACGGCTTCCGGCCGCAACTGTTTGATCTGCTGAATGATCCGCAGGAGTTGCGCGATCTGGGTGATGATCCGGCCTACGCGGCGGTGCGCGAAGAGCATGCGGGGTATCTGTTCGAGTGGGTGCGCGGGTTGAAGCGGCGGACCACGATCAGTCATCAGGAGATTGATTTGCGTGGACAGCGGTTTCGCTATGGCGAGCCGGAGACCGAGAAGGTCGTGAAGATTGGCGTTTGGTGAATTAAAAGCTTCACGAGCAGGCTCGCTCCCACAGGGCCATATGTTGTTCACATCCACTGTGTTCAACACATTTCCACTGTGGGAGCGAGCCTGCTCGCGAAAGGGCCCGATCAAACGCCGCCGATATCAAGCCCTTTGATGGTTTGACTACGCTGTCCCGAAGCCCCAACCGGCACTTCACCCTTGAGCGTCACCCGCCGCACGATACGATCCTGAGTGCCGTAATCATCAATCGCATAATGCTGAGTCGAACGGTTATCCCAGATCGCCACATCACCGGCCTTCCAGCGCCAGCGCACGGTGTTTTCCTGACGAATCACATGGCTCTGCAACAGGCCGAACAGGTGCGCCGAATCGGCTTGCGAATAGCCCTTGATGCGTTTGACGAAGTGCCCCAGCAACAAGCTCTTCTCGCCGCTGATCGGATGCACACGCACCACCGGATGCTCGGTCTCGTAGACAGTCGAGGTGAAGACCTTGCGATAGCGCTCCAACTTCTCCGCCGACACGTCCGGCTTGGCCCCGGCGTAGTCGTATTCATTGCTGTGCACGGCGACCAGTTTGTCCGCCAGCTCACGCAGCTCGCTCGGAAGTTCGTTGTAGGCGGTCGCGGTGTTGGCCCACAGCGTGTCGCCACCGAAGGCCGGCGCCACCACCGAGCGCAGGATCGAGGCTTTCGGGTAGGCGTCGACGAAGGTCACGTCAGTGTGCCAGGAGTTGGCGCGCTGGCCTTCGGCCCCGTCCAGCTCCAGCAGATAACGCGTGCCTTCACGCACCGGTACGGTCGGATGCGCCACCGGCTCGCCGAGCAGATGGGCGAAGGCTTCCTGGCGCTGATCGTCGAGCTGGGTCTGCTCGCGGAAGAACACCACCTTGTACTGGATCAGCGCTTGCTGAATGGCTTCGACCGTGGCGGCGTCCAGTTCACCGGACAGGTGCACGCCACGAATCTCGGCGCCGATACGGCCGGCCACCGGATGGATTTCCAGCGCGTGGACAGCAGGTTTTACAGCGAGTGCGGCATTGCTCATGGGTAGACCCTCATCGACTGCTTGCGGTTAGGCGGCAGCGAAACATCGCTCTATCTATATTCCATTTACATCTAATAGATATTCACATGCTTCGTTGACGGAATAAGAGCTTGCATTTAAAACCTCAAGCAACCCTCGTCGCAAATGCCTTCGAGCTATTTTTAGGATGCCGGAAAAGCATATGGATCTTCGCCAGTTGCGCTACTTCATCGCCCTCAACGAACACCGCAGTTTTGTCCGTGCGGCGGACGCGATGGGCATCACTCAACCGGCGTTCAGCCGCAGCATTCAAGGGCTGGAGCAGGAGTTCGGCTGCGTGCTGGTGGATCGCGGCAACAAGGATCTGCGCCCGACACCCGAAGGCCAGGTGGTGCTGCAACACGCCCTGACCCTGGTGCAAGGCGCGGCGCTGCTCAGCGCGGAAGTGACGCAGATGACCAAGCTCGATGCCGGAGAACTGCACTTCGGCTGCGGCCCGGCCCCGGCGGTGAAACTGGTGCCGGACGCGGTGGCGCAATTCATCAACGCGCACCCGAAAGTGCGCACCTGTTTTCAGGTGGATAACTGGGAAAAACTCAGCCGTGCGCTGAGCCGTGAAGAGATCGAATTCTTCATCGCCGACATCCGCCACTTCGAAGCCGACCCGAACTTCCAGACCCAGGCCCTGACGCCCAAGCGCGGGGTGTTTTTCTGCCGACCCGGGCATCCGCTGCTGGCCAAGGAAAGCCTGTCGACCAACGACATGTTCGACTACCCGCTGGCGACCACGCTGATCCCGCCAGGGATTCGCAAACTGCTGGCGAACCTCAGCGGCCGGATCGATTTTTCCCCGACCATCGAGACCGAGCATTTCCCGGCGCTGGTGAAAGTGGTGCTGCAATCGAATGCCATCGGCATCGGTACGGAAGAGGCGTTTTACGAGGACATTGCCCAGGGTTCGCTGGCGCTGCTGCACTGGCGCAACCTGCCGCAGAATCTGGAGAGCATGAATGCGCGCTGCGGGATTGTCAGCCGTACCGGGTTTCGCTTGTCGCCGGCAGCGAGAGCGATGATCGAGACATTGGTGGCAGTGGATAAACAGGCAATCAGCGTCGCTGTTTGAGGACGCCTTCGCGAGCAAGCCCGCTCCCACAGGGGATCGTTGTGAATACAAAATCTGTGTTCACTGAAGATCCCTGTGGGAGCGGGCTTGCTCGCGAAGAGGCCCGTCCAGACACTGGAGATTCAGAGCTTTGCCGCCGCCAGTTCAGGCGCCACCCAATCACTGACCTTGAACGGTTTGCGAATCAGCTTCTGCTGCGCCGCCAGGTCTACCGAGTCCTGCAACTTGCCGAGGAACACCGGGTCCAGCGTCGACGGGAACACTTCACTGAGTTTCTGATCCGCCAGATCCTGAGTCAGGATCACTGGTGGATAACTCGCCAGCCCCGACACCAATTGCACGTAAGCGTCCTTGTTGCTGTCCTGAGTCAGCCACTCCACCGCCTGCTGCTGCGCCTTGAGCAGTTTTGCCACGACCTCCGGGTGCCCGTCGACGAACTTGCCGGTGCCGACCAGCACTGACTGCACACTGCCGGCGCCACCCAGATCCTTGGTATTGAGCGGCAATTCAGCCAGCCCCTTGGCTTGCAGTGCCGTCAGCCCTGAGCTGCCCCACGACGCGTCGATCTGTTTCGCCGCCAGTGCCGCGACCGCGCCGCTGAAGTCGAGATTGATCACTTTCAGGTCCTTCTCGCTCAAGCCCTGACTGGCCAGCGCCGCATCAAACGACAGCTGCGTGGCGGTGCCACGGAAGATCGCCACGCGCTTGCCTTTCAGATCCTGCAGGGTCTTGATCCCCGACCCCGGCACCACGCCCAGATATTGTTTCACCCCACGCGCACTGGCGCTGAGCAAACGCGTGTCGAGGCCATTGGACTTGCCGATGATCGCCGCCAGGTCGCCCAGATACGCCAGATCGACCTGACCATTGGCAAACGCCTCGTTGATTACCGGCCCGGCGCCCTTGAAGAAGCTCCACTGAATCCTGATGCCCTGATCGGCGAAGGCTTTTTCGAAGATCTGCTGATCACGCAGCACGTCCACCACACCGCCGCCGCTGTGCTGGGTGCCGGCGCTCAGGTCAGGCACGGCGATCCTGATTTCCTTGAGTTCGTCGGCCTGCGCGGTAATCGCCAACAGGCCCGCCAGTGCCGGAATGGCAAACAGACTGAAGACTCGTTTGAAGGGAAAGTTCATGGGTACGGCTCCTAGATCACGACAGGCGTTGAGGAGCCGAAAGTAGGCCGAAGCATGACCTTCGCTTAAATACTATAAATTCACATTTTTATAGCCTTTAGCGCTAAGCGGGAAATCACGCGGGCTGCAGCGGCGTATGCATTAACAGCATCGAAAATATTCTTCGAATGCATTGGATGCGCGTCGCGCTGCAAGCCTTAAATGGTCTGGCTTATCTCTCAATAGAATTGATTTGAATTTTTATAGATCGATTTTGCATACACCGCTAGCCAATTGTGGGAGCGGGCTTGCTCGCGCAGAGGCCGTGTCATTCACCATCATCGGTGCCTGACACTCCGTCTTCGTGAGCAAGCCCACTCCCACACAGGCACAGCGGTTCGCCATGCAACCCGACAACGGAGGTCACCCATGGCCCGTGATTCCCTGCTCAGCCTGCCGCTGCCCGCGCCGCCCCTGAAAAGCCGGCGCGCGTGGCCGAGCCTCAACCAACGTCTGTTGCCATGGCTGTTGCCGATCAGCCTGTTCGCTCTGTGGTGGCTGGCCGCACGCAATCAATGGATGAGCGAGCAGATCCTGCCGGCGCCATCGCTGGTGTGGAACAGCGCCATCGAGCTGTCCCAAGGCGAGTTGTGGAGTCATTTGTGGATCAGCCTGCAACGTCTGCTCTGGGGCTTGCTGGCAGGGATCTCAGCTGGTGCGCTGCTGGGTGCCGCGCTGGGCTTCAGCCGGCGTCTCGAACGCCTGGTCTTCCCGACGTTCGCCGGTCTGGCACAGGTACCGACGCTGGCGTGGATTCCGCTGTTCATGGTGTTTTTCGGCATCGGCGAAGTGCTGAAACTGGTGGTGCTGATCAAGGCCATCGTGGTGCCGGTGACCCTGCACACCCTGGTCGGCGTTCGTGATGCGCAACCGAAACTGCGCGAAGCCGCCGCCGTATTGCGCCTGCCGTCGTATTTGCTGATCCGGCGCCTGGTGCTGCCCGCTGCACTGCCGGCGTTCATGGCCGGCGTGCGCCTGGCCCTGGCCGCTGGCTGGACTTCATTGCTGGCGGTGGAGCTGTTGGCGTCCAGCGAAGGCATCGGCTACCTGATGGTCTGGGCACGGCAACTGTTCATGCTCGACATCGTGTTCGTGTGCATCGTGGTCATCGGTGTACTCGGTGTGGCGATGGATCGCGGCATCGGTTTTCTCGACCGCAAACTGGTGCACTGGCCGCACCCGGCGACTGCGGAAATCCGCCGAGGCCCACGTTATCAAGGCTGGCAACGGCTGCAACCGTGGCTGTTGCCGCTGAGCCTGATCGGCTTGTGGCAAGTGGCGAGCGATCAGCAGTGGGTCGATGTGAATATTCTGGTCAGCCCGCTGGCGGTACTGGAAACGACCAGGAACGGTCTGCTCGACGGCACGCTGATCAGCGGCATGGCCTTGAGCCTCGGTCGTACCCTTGGCGGGTTGCTGCTGGGCGGCGGACTCGGTTTCGCCCTCGGCCTGTTGCTGGGTCTGTCGCGCACCAGCGAACGGCTGCTCGGCCCGACTCTCGCCGCCATTCGCCAGATCGCGATTTTCGCCTGGGTGCCGCTGCTCACCGCGTGGTTCGGATTGGGTGAATTGGCGAAGTGGGTGTTCGTCGCCCTCGCCGCGTTTTTCCCGCTGTTCATCGCCACCCAGCGCAGCGTCGCCAACCTCTCGCCACAACTCAACGAAGCCGCGCAGGTGCTGCGCCTGAGCCTCGGCCAGCGCCTGCGTCGTCTGGTGCTGCCGGGTGCGGCGCCGGGGATTTTCGCCGGGCTGCGCCTGAGCCTGATCTACGCCTGGCTCGGCACCATCGGCGCCGAATACTTCATGCCGTCCAACGGCGGCATCGGCAGCCAGATGATCGGCGCCCAACAACTGCTGCGCATGGACCTGATCATGGCTGGGATGCTACTGGTCGGCCTCACCGGCGCCCTGCTCAACCTCATCGGCCAACGCCTGGAAATTCGCGCTACTCGCTGGAGACACGCATGAACGCACCGATTGTCAGCTTCACCCATGTAGGCAAATCCTTCGACGTCGACGGTTTCGAACTGGAGGCGATTCGCGAATTCAACCTCGACATCGCCGAGGGCGAATTTGTCGCCATCGTCGGCTCCAGCGGTTGCGGCAAATCCACCTTGCTGCGTTTGCTGGTGGGTCTGGATACGCAGTTTCGCGGGCAGATCAGCGTCGATGGCAAAGCGGTCAGCGGCATCGGCGGCGAGCGCGGCATCGTGTTTCAGGAGCATCGGCTGTTCCCGTGGCTGACCGTGGCCGACAACATCGGTCTGGGCCTGGTCAACGAGCCGCTGAGCACCGCCGAAAAGCAGCAGCGCATCAACGATTTCATCGATCTGGTCGGCCTGCGCGATTTCACCCGCGCCTATCCGCACCAGCTCTCCGGCGGCATGGCCCAGCGCGTGGCGATTGCCCGTGGACTGGTCGCCAGCCCACGGATTCTGCTGCTCGACGAACCGTTCGGCGCCCTTGATGCGTTGACCCGTCAGCAAATGCAGGACGAGCTGCTGGCGATCCGCGACCGGGCGAAAATCACCACGATCCTCGTCACCCACGACGTCGAAGAAGCGATCTTTCTCGCCGATCGCGTGGTGGTGATGGAGCCGCGTCCGGGACGGATCAAGCAAGTGGTCGACATCGCCTTGCCGCACCCGCGTCAGCGCAGCAGTTTCGACTTCCATCAGTTGCGCGAAGAGCTGCTGCACGAACTGACCAGTGACGACCATTACCAACCGAGCCTGCCGATCCAGATCCGCGATCTGCCGCTGTCGTTCATTGCCTGCTGAGAGGAGCTTTTCGATGCCGCAACGCCCCAACTTTCTGGTGATTCTGGCCGACGATCTCGGCTTTTCCGACATCGGCGCGTTCGGCGGCGAAATCGCCACGCCGAACCTCGACGCTCTGGCCAACAATGGCCTGCGCCTGACCGATTTCCACACCGCTCCGACCTGCTCGCCAACGCGTTCGATGCTGCTGACCGGCACCGACCACCACATCGCCGGCATCGGCACCATGGCCGAAGCGCTGACCCCGGAGCTGATCGGCAAACCGGGTTACGAAGGCTACCTCAACGACCGCGTTGTGGCCCTGCCCGAGCTGCTGCGCGAGGCCGGTTATCAAACCTTGATGAGCGGCAAATGGCACCTCGGCCTGACCGCTGAACTGGCGCCGCAGGCCCGCGGTTTCGAGCGTTCGTTCTCGCTGCTGCCGGGTGCGGCCAACCACTATGGTTTCGAGCCGACCTACGATGAACACACCCCTGGCCTGCTGAAATCGACTCCGGCGCTGTACATCGAAGACGACAACTTTGTCGACAAATTACCCAAGGATTTCTACTCGTCGGACGCCTTCGGCGACAAGCTGCTGCAGTACCTCAAGGAGCGCGATCAGAGCCGGCCATTCTTCGCCTACCTGCCCTTCTCCGCACCACACTGGCCATTGCAGGCACCGGCCGAGGTAGTCGAAAAATACCGTGGCCGTTACGACGCCGGGCCCGAAGTCTTGCGTCTGGAGCGCCTGGAAAAACTCAAGGCGCTGGGCCTCATCGAGCCGGATGTCGAGCCGCATCCACTGATTCAACTGAATGCGCAATGGGCTGCGCTGAGTGATGAGCAACGGCAGATTTCCGCGCGGGCCATGGAGGTCTACGCGGCCATGGTCGAGCGCATGGACTGGAACATCGGCCGGGTGGTCGATTACCTGCGCCAGCAGGGCCAACTCGATAACACCTTCATCCTGTTCATGTCCGACAACGGTGCCGAGGGCGCACTGCTGGAGGCGTTTCCCAAGTTCGGCCCGGAACTGCTGACCTACCTCAATCAGCATTACGACAACAGCCTCGACAACATCGGTCGTGCCAATTCCTATGTCTGGTACGGGCCGAGCTGGGCGCAGGTGGCGACGGCGCCGTCACGGCTGTTCAAGGCGTTCACCACCGAAGGCGGGATTCGCGTACCGGCGCTGCTGCACTATCCGCAATTGCCAATCAAAGGGCAGATCAGCCATGGTTTTGGCACGGTGATGGACATCACCCCGACCATTCTCGATCTGGCCGGCGTGCGTCATCCGGGCAAGCAATGGCACGGCAAACCGGTGGCGTCGCTGCGCGGTAAATCATGGCTGGGCTTTTTGTCCGGCGAGACGGCCCAGGTGCATGACGAACACACCGTGACTGGTTGGGAGTTGTTTGGCCGGCGGGCAATTCGCCAAGGGTCGTGGAAAGCCGTGTGGATCCCCGGGCCGGTGGGGCCGGCGACCTGGCAGCTGTATGACCTGAGCAGCGATCCGGGGGAAATTCATGATCTGGCGTCGAGTCAGCCGGACAAGCTCAGCACCTTGATTGGGCATTGGCAGAAATATGTGGAGGAGACCGGGGTGATTCTGAGTGCTTCGCCGTTTCAGCCGGATTGAGGTTGCCTGATCCGACGCCTTCGCGAGCAAGCCCGCTCCCACAGTTGAAATGCGTTCCCCTGTGGGAGCGGGCTTGCTCGCGAAGAGGCCCGCAAACTCGCCTGTCAAGCCCGAGCCGTACGCGCCTCCTCCGCTACCACTTCATCCCGCCGAACAAACCGGTTCGCCCGCCCAAACGTGCCGAAATCATTGAACCGCACGCCCATCTCACGCATCACCTTATGCGCCACCGGCACGGTCATCTGCCGGATGTAAAACGGTTCTTTCACCACAAAATGATGAATCCCGTGGCTGCTGCCGAAGTTGAAGCAGAACGCCTGCAACGGCCACAACCACCACGGGTTCAACACCTGGCATTGCTGCAGCACGTTGCCCGCCTCGATGTCGCCGTAGTAATGCATGTTCGAGCTGATGAAGTGCAGGCAAAAGGTGCGCAGCACGTTCGGACCGATGATCACCACTGCCGCGATATCGATCACCTGCATCACCGACAGCGTGGTCGCCGACCATTCAATCGGCGAACCCATGAGGTAGGCGATGCCATTCGCCGCATGAAAACCGAGAAACACATACCACGCGCCCCAATGCACCAGCGCCAGCGGCGCGTAAACCTTCAGGGTACGTTTGATGATGTTGAATTTGTGCGCCCAGGTCTTGGCCCGCAGCATGCGGATGAACGCCGACATCACGTTGTCACCGACCATCAGCAACCGCGCAAAACCCCACGGTTCGCCGTTGGTGATCGCGCGTTCTTCCATGTCGGTTTCGGTGCCGGAGACCTTGTGGTGATTGAGGTGCAGATGGCGGCGGATCCACGGGTTGATCGTGCTCGGCCGCGCCAGCCAGACCAGGCCCATCATCAAATTGTGCGGCACACGCTGCTTGCGAAAATACATGCTGTGGATCAGGTCGTGCTCCAGCTCGTGGGTCAAGGACGCGAAAAACGCATTCAGCAGCAGGCACACCCACCATGCCATGTGACCCGTGATGTACAGCGTCGCCGAACCGATCATCCCGGCCAGGGCGAAGGCCAGAATCCCCGCGCCGAGGGCGTCCTGGTGTTGCAAAATCGGATAGCGCTGACGCAACTCGACGCCCTTGGCCAGCACCACTTCGCGAATATGCGCTGATCGCTGAGCAGCATTGTGTCGCTGGGGACTTGCAGAAGTACGGTCCATGCTTCCATCCTCTGGTTATTGATGTTCGCATCCTGCCCTGCGAACGCTTTATTGATGGTAGCCGTGAACGCCAACCTGTTGACCGGAAGCGCCAATCAGCATGAAGGAACCGACCTCGCTCGCCAGCTGGACCCGTGCCTTGCGCAAGCAACTCGATGCGCTGGGGCTGGACAGTCTCGGCCTGTGCCAACAGGCCGGACTCGATCCGCAGTTGATGGACGACCCGAACGCGCGTTATCCGTTGTCCGGCACCACGCGCCTGTGGCAACTGGCAGTGCAGTTCAGCGGGGATCCGGCGATCGGCCTGCGAGTGTCGCGCTTCGTTAGCCCGACCACGTTCCATGCGCTGGGTTATGCGCTGGTGGCCAGCGGCAGTCTGCGCGAAGTGTTCGAACGCATCGTGCGTTATCACCCGGTGGTCAGCGATGCGCTGGAACTGGAGTTGAGCCGCAGCGATGACCGCTATCTGTTTCGTCTGAAAATTCCGTCAGGCAATCCGGCGCCGGCCTTCGAAGCCATCGACGCGTTTGCCGCGATCTACGTACGCACCTGTCGTAATCGCCTCGGTCGCGATTACGCGCCGCTGGCGGTGTACCTGCGCCGACCGGAACCGTCCGATGCGCATCAATGGCACAAGGTGTTCCGCGCTCCGGTGCATTTCTCCTGCGCCGAAGATCGCCTGGAGTTTGCCCTCGCCGACTTCGACAGCCACCTCGACGACGCCAACCCGGAACTGGCCGAACACAACGAAGCGGTGCTCAAGCGCACCCTGGCCCAGCTCCAGCCGCTGACCTGGGAGCGCAAGGTGCGCGACGCTATCGAAGAGCAACTGCCTGAAGGCGAACCTAGCGCCGAACGCATCGCCCAGGCCTTGCACCTGAGCTTGCGCAGCCTGCAACGGCATCTGGCGGATGAGGGCTGTCGCTTCGACACGCTGCTCAACGAGAGCCGCGAAAACCTCGCGCTGCTGCACCTGCGCGATCCGCAGTGTTCGTTGAGTGAAGTCAGTTACCTGCTGGGGTTTGCCGACACCAGCAGCTTCAGCCGCGCGTTCAAGCGCTGGACGGGAATGACGCCGGGGCAGTTTCGCGACGGGTTGCGCTGACTGACCCCAGGGTTGGGTGGTCAGTTCCGACGTCTTCGCGAGCAGGCTCGCTCCCACATTTGGAATGCGTTTCACATGTGGGAGCGAGCCTGCTCGCGAAGGCGTCCTTCAATTCACCACAAAACCCAGCCCAAATACCGTGCCCTCCGCATCACTGCTCACCCGCACCCGCCCACCATGCAACAGCATGATCGACTGCACAATCGCCAGCCCCAGCCCACCGGAATCCCCAGGTTGCGCCCGTGAAGGGTCGACGCGATAGAAGCGGTCGAACAGTTTGCCCAGATGTTCTGGCGCAATCGCCGGGCCGTGGTTGTGTACCTGCAACCAGCACACACCCGGCTCATCGCGGCGGCGCAGGCTGATCAGCGTGCCTTCATCGGCGTGACGCACCGCGTTGGCCAGCAGATTACCGAGGGCGCGTTGCAGCAGTTGCTGGTCGGCCAGCAGTTCGCCGTGCAACCGGTTTTCCAGTCGCAACTGGCGGTCATCGGCCAGGGCCTCGAAGTAATCGCACAGCTCGCTGCCGACGCTGTGCAGATTCAGTGTTTGCAAGTCGAGCGCGCGCTCCGCCTGTTCGGCGCGGGCGAGGAACATCAGATTCTCAGCCATGCGTTTGAGGCGTTCGAACTCTTCCATGTTCGACGCCAGCAGCTCCTGATACTCCGCCGTGCTGCGCGGGTGATTCAGCGCCTGGCCGTTGCTGGCGAGCAAGGTGTGCAGCGGGGTGCGGATCTCGTGGGCCAGATCGGCAGAAAACTGCGACAGCCGCTGCACGCTGTCGTCCAGCCGCGCGAGCATGCCGTTGAGCGCCTGCACCGGTTCGAGCAGTTCGGCGGGGGTGCCACTGGCGGGCAGACGCTGGTCTAGGCTGCGCAGATCAATGCCACGCACCGCCGCGCTTAACTGGCGCAACGGTTGCAGACCACGGCGCAGCAAAACCAGGCCCAGCGCGAACGCCAGCAACGCGCCAAGCCCGACGGCCAGGTACAGGCGCAAGCGATAACTGGCGAGCATCTGTTCACGTTCGGTCAGTACCTTGCCCGCGATCACCGTCAGCGGTTCGCCGTTCGGCCCTTGGGCTTCACCGGACAACAGCGCCAGCTCAGCGCCGTCCGGCGCCTGCCAGGTCAGCACGTCGCGACGCTGCGGCGTCTGCTCGCGGGGGATCGCGTTCAATGGCGGCAGCTCGCGCTGGCGCGGGTTGATCGCGATCACGTTCGAGCCATCGGCACGCCGCACCAGCAACAGGCTGTCGAGGTTACCGAGCATGTTCTGGTACAACCGTGGCCGCGCCTGCAAGGCGCCGAGGCTGTCGCTGTCGGCAAGTAAGGCGCGCACTTGCTCCAGGCGGCCAAGCAACGCCAGATCATCCCGATAGGCGATCTCAGAGGCGAGCGAGCGGTAGAGAAACACGCCAATCGCACTCAGCACCAACGCGCAGACCACGGCGAACGCCAGCGCCAGACGCCAGGCGATCGACCTAGACCGCATCGTCGGGCGCCTCCAGCTGATAGCCGACCCCGCGCACGGTGTGGATCAGTTTCGGCATGTACGGGTCATCGACTTTCGCCCGCAGGCGGCGCACCGCGACTTCGACCATGTTGGTATCGCTGTCGAAATTCAGGTTCCACACCTGCGAGGCGATCAGCGTGCGTGACAACACTTCACCCTGACGACTGGCGAGCAATTGCAGCAGGGCAAATTCCTTGTTGGTCAGGGCAATGCGCTGGCCGCCGCGACTGACCCGACGCCGCAGCACGTCGATTTCCAGATCGGCGATGCTGTAGGACTCGGCCTCGCGCAGCGGCCCGCGGCGCAGCAGGGTGCGCACTCGCGCGAGCAATTCGGCGAAGGCGAAGGGTTTGAGCAGGTAATCATCGGCGCCCAGTTCGAGGCCGCGCACGCGGTCTTCGATGGCGTCCTTGGCGGTGAGGAACAGCACCGGGGTGGCGCCGCGCTGGCGGATCAGTTGCAGCAGTTGCCAGCCATTGAGGCCCGGCAGCATCACGTCGAGGATGATCAGGTCGTATTCCTGCTGCTCGACGAAATAGCGCCCGTCGAGGCCATTGAGCGCCACGTCCACGGCAAATCCCGATTCGCTCAGGCCCTTGGCCAGGAAATTCGCGGTTTTGGCTTCATCTTCTACGACCAGCAAACGCATGGCACACCTCAATTGATCAAGCACACAGGCTAGGCGCCTTCGGCGGCGTTGCCCATTACAAACTTGTAATCCGACTGACGGGGTTCTGACGAAGAGCGGCGGCTAAGGTGATGTCCTTCGCTTTCGGAGCCTGTTCATGACCGTCAAATACCTTGCAGCCAGCCTCGCCCTCAGCCTCAGCGCCAGCGTTTTCGCCGCCCCTGAACTGCCGCGCCACGCTGACCTCGATCTGAAAACCGCACGCCTGCTGGCCGATACCGCACTGAGCAATTGCACCGCCACGGTATCGGTGCTCGACCGGGGCGGCAACACGCTGGTGACCCTGCGCGGCGACGGCATCGGCCCGCACAACACCGTCGCCAGCCAGCGCAAGGCCTACACCGCGCTGTCGACGAAAACCCCGACCCGGCTGTTCGCCGAGCGCGCCCGCAGTAATCCGGAGACCGCCAACCTCAACACCCTCGATGAGCTGCTGTTGCTCGGCGGCGGGATTCCGTTGTTCGCCGCTGATGAACTGGTCGGCGCCATGGGCGTGGCCGGTTCCGGCGGCGGCGAGCAGGACGAAAACTGTGCCATCAAGGCCGCCGAAAAGGCCGGCCTCACCATTACCCGTTCCCACTAAGGAGACTGACCATGACCACCCTGCGCATGACCTTCGCTGCACTCGGCCTGAGTGCCTTCTCCAGCCTGGCGCTGGCCGCCGGCAATCCACTGAGCGTGCACGTACTCAACCTGGAAAACGGCCTGCCCTCGCCGGGCGTCAACGTGACCCTGGAAAAACACGTCGGCCAGAACTGGCAGCCACTGGCCCAGGGCACCACCAACGAACAGGGACGCATCGCTGAACTGTTCCCGGCCAAACAGCCTTTCGAAGCAGGCGAATACCGGGTGGTGTTCAAGACCGGCGAGTATTTCGAGAAGAACCAGCGCGAGACGTTTTTCCCGGAAATCCCGGTGATCTTTCAAGTGAAGCAGACTGACCAGCACTACCACATCCCGCTGCTGCTCAGCCCTTATGGTTTCTCGACCTATCGTGGCTCCTGACTACCGCACAAATACCCTGTAGGAGTGAAGTTTTAGAGCGTGGCGAGGGCCCGCAACCGCTCGGCATCGAGAATCTCGATCTCGCCATATCCCAACCCGATAATCCCCTGCCCCTGCAAATCCTTGAGGATCTGGTTGGTGGTCTGCCGTGACAGCGACAGCATCGACGCCAACTGCTCTTGCGGCAGTTGCAGCACCCGACGTGGCGCATCGATTTCACCGTAGCCCTCGGCGATCATCAGCAAGCGATGCGCCAGGCGTGCCGGGGCCGGCAGCAGGCTCAACTGTTCGAGATTGATAAAGGTCAGGCGCAGTTTGTGGCTCATCAGCAACGCCAGATGGCGCCAGTACACCGGCTGTTCGTCGAGGATTTTCAGCAGCGTGGCCTGCGGGATATTCAGCAGGGTGCACGGCCCGACCGCATACGCATCATGAGTGCGTGGCTGGCCGTCGAACAGGCAGATTTCGCCGAACCAGTGCGGCGCCTCGACCAGGCTCAGCAACGCCTCCTTGCCCTGCTCGCTCACCGCGCCGATTCGGATCGCGCCGTCGAGCACCGCGTACAGGCCGCAGGGCGGATCACCGCGCTGGAACAGGCGCTGCCCCGCCGTCAGCCGCCGCTCCCGGGCCGCCGCCAGCAGACTATCCTGAAAGGATGCCGGCAGATGACTGAACCATTGCCCGGTCAGCAGCCGTGAACGCTTATCCATGATCACTCCCAATTGTCGCCTGCCTGACAGAGCGAACGCCGAACCCGAGGCATGCTGCACGCACCCTACAGGAGGAACAACAATGAAAAGCCTCGTCGACCATCTCAGTCAATACGCCGCCTACCACCGCGACCCGCGCAACATCGCCAGCCACTTTATCGGCATTCCGCTGATCGTGGTGGCGGTGGCGGTGTTGCTGTCGCGACCAGAATGGTCACTGGGCGGCTTGTGGATCTCTCCGGCGGTGCTGCTGGCGCTGGCGTCGGCGTGGTTCTACCTGCGCCTGGAACTGAAGCTCGGCGTGCTGATGACCCTGTTGATGGGCCTGTCGGTTTGGGCCGGGCATGCGCTGGCGCAGCAGAGCACCATGGTCTGGCTGAGCAGCGGGCTGGCGATGTTTGTGATTGGCTGGGTGATCCAGTTTGTCGGGCACCACTATGAGGGGCGCAAACCGGCGTTCGTCGATGACGTGAGCGGGCTGATTGTCGGGCCGCTGTTTGTCGTGGCCGAAGTGGCGTTCCTGCTCGGCATGCGGCATGAGTTGAAAGAGCAGATCGAGGCGCGGGCGGGGGTGGTGCGGGTCAATCCGAATCGTGCGGCTGTGTAGAGCGCTTTCGCGAGCAGGCTCGCTCCCACAATGGAATGTATTTCCCTGTGGGAGCGAGCCTGCTCGCGAAGCTTTTGATCTTAAAGACTGGCGACTTTCTGCCAGACCTTCGGCTTGAAGAACAGGGTTTCACCCTTGGCCAGTCCGATCAGGCTGTCGTGATCCTTCACCACTTCGGCCTCGATCAGGTCCGTCTGCCCCTCCACCTTCAACGTCACCCGCGTGGTCGCGCCCAATGGGCGAATATCACGCACTTCAGCGGCATGGTGATCTTCCAGCTCATGTCTGGACAACGACACTTCGTGCGGACGGAACAGCACGTGGTTGTCATCGCTGAGCAGCAAGCGGTTCGAGTCGCCGAGGAAGTGATAAACGAAATCGCTGGCCGGGTTTTCGTAGACGTCGCCCGGTGAGCCGATCTGCTCGATCACGCCCTTGTTCATCACCACGATGCGGTCGGCGACTTCCATCGCTTCTTCCTGGTCGTGGGTCACGAACACCGAAGTCAGGTTGATGTCTTCGTGCAGCCGCGCGAGCCAGCGACGCAGCTCTTTACGCACCTTGGCGTCGAGAGCGCCGAACGGCTCGTCGAGCAGCAGCACTTTCGGTTCCACCGCCAAGGCACGGGCCAGGGCGATACGCTGACGCTGACCGCCGGAGAGTTGCTCCGGGTAGCGATCCGACAACCAGTCCAGTTGCACCATGTTCAGCAGCTCATGCACCTTGGTGGCGATCTGGCTTTCGCTCGGGCGCTGGTTTTTCGGTTTCATGCGCAGGCCGAACGCGACGTTGTCGAACACCGTCATGTGGCGGAACAAGGCGTAGTGCTGGAACACGAAACCGACGTTGCGATCACGCACGTCGTGGCCGGAGACGTCTTCGCCGTGAAACACGATGTTGCCCTGATCCGGGGTTTCCAGGCCGGCGATGATCCGCAGCAGCGTGGTCTTGCCGCAGCCGGACGGGCCGAGCAGCGCCACCAGTTCACCGCTGTGAATGTCCAGGCTGATGTTGTCCAGCGCCTTGAACGCATTGAAATTCTTGCTGACGTTACGCACTTCGATCGACATGAATTATTCCTCCGCGGCGCTGGCGCGCAGGCGGTTGATACGGTTTTCGCTCCACTGCTTGAGCAGCAGGATGAAGAGCGCCAGGATCAGCAACAGGCTCGCCACGGCGAACGCGGCCACGTGGTTGTATTCGTTGTAGAGGATCTCGACGTGCAGCGGCAAGGTGTTGGTCACCCCGCGAATGTGCCCGGAAACCACCGACACCGCACCGAACTCACCCATGGCCCGCGCGGTACACAGCACCACGCCATAGATCAGACCCCACTTGATGTTGGGGACGGTGACATGCCAGAACATCTGCCAGCCATTAGCGCCGAGCAGGCGCGCGGCTTCCTCTTCCTGCGTGCCTTGTTCCTGCATCAGCGGAATCAGCTCGCGGGCCACGAACGGCACGGTGACGAAGATCGTCGCCAGCACGATGCCCGGCAGGGCGAAGACGATCTGGATGTCATGATCCTGCAGCCAAGGCCCGAACAGGCCCTGAGCGCCGAACATCAGCACGTAGACCAGACCGGCGATCACCGGCGACACCGAGAACGGCAGGTCGATCAGCGTCACCAGCATGCTCTTGCCGCGGAACGAATATTTGCTCACGCACCACGCAGCGCTGACGCCGAACACCAGGTTCAGCGGCACCGAAATCAGCACGGCGATCACCGTGAGTTTCAGCGCCGACAAGGCGTCCGGTTCAAAGATCGCCGTGAAGAATGCGCCGAGGCCATTCTTCAAACCTTGCGACACCACGATGAACAGCGGCAGTACCAGAAACAGGAAAAAGATCAGCCAGCCGAGACCGATCAGCACGCGCCGTGACGTAGCACTGCCACGGCGTGCAGCGTTGGCCGAGGACGCGGCCGCAATAGACGATTGGGACATGGTTCGCGCCTCCTTATGGGGTTTCGATGCGCCGCTGCAGCAAGTTGATCAGCAGCAACAGGACGAAGGAAACCACCAGCATCAGCACGCCGATGGAAGTGGCGCCGGTGTAATCGTATTGATCGAGCTTGACCATGATCAGCAGCGGCAGGATCTCGGTTTTCATCGGCATGTTGCCGGCGATGAAAATCACCGAACCGTACTCGCCGACCCCGCGGGCGAACGCCAGGGCAAAACCGGTCAGCCAGGCGGGCAACAGCGCTGGCAAGAGGATATGGCGAAACACCTGCAAAGGTTTCGCGCCAAGGCAGGCGGCGGCTTCTTCGACTTCACGCGGGATGTCAGCCAGTACCGGCTGCACCGTGCGCACCACGAACGGCAGGGTGACGAAAGTCAGCGCGAGGGTAATACCCAGCGGGGTGTAGGCGATCTTGAAACCGAGGTCGGCGGCAAACTGGCCGACCAGACCGGTCGGGGTGTACAGCGCGGTCAGGGCGATACCGGCCACCGCCGTCGGCAGGGCGAACGGCAGGTCGATCATCGCGTCGATCACCTTGCGCCCGGGGAAGGTGTAGCGCACCAGCACCCAGGCCAATAGCGTACCGATGATGCCGTTGATGATCGCCGCACACAGCGCGGTGCCAAAGCTCAGCTTCAACGCTGCCAGCACGCGTGGCGCGGTGATGATCGTCCAGAACTGATCCCAGGTGAGTTGAGCGGCGTGGACGAACATCGCCGCCAGCGGGATAAGCACAATCAGGCTGAGGTACACCAAGGTGTAGCCCAGCGTCAGCCCGAAGCCGGGTATGACGGGGGAGATACGACGCGACATAAAAGTCCCTGGTTGAAAACGCATCAATGTGGGAGCGAGCCTGCTCGCGAAGAGGGAGTATCAGTCAACATCCTTGTCGCCTGAAATACCGCCTTCGCGAGCAGGCTCGCTCCCACATGTCATGTGCCCAAACATCAGGCTGGTTAAGGTTGAGATTACTGCGCCTGATAGATCTGGTCGAACACGCCACCGTCGTTGAAGAATTTCGGCTGTGCGGATTTCCAGCCGCCGAAGTCCTTGTCGATGGTCACCAACTCCAGTTTCGGGAACTGCTGGGCGTACTTCGCCGCCACGTCCTTGTCGCGTGGACGGTAGAAGTTCTTCGCGGCGATTTCCTGACCGGCCGGGCTGTACAGGTGCTTCAAGTAGGCTTCGGCGATCTGCTCGTTGCCCTTCTTCTCGGCGTTCTTGTCGACCACCGCCACCGGTGGTTCGGCAAGGATCGACAGCGACGGCACGACGATGTCGAACTTGTCGGCGCCGCCATCTTCTTTCAGTGCCAGGAACGCTTCGTTTTCCCAGGCCAGCAACACGTCACCCTGACCATTGTTGACGAAGGTGATGGTCGAGCCGCGAGCACCGGTGTCCAATACCGGCACGTGCTTGAACAGGGTCTGTACGTATTCTTTGGCTTTTTCTTCGCTGCCGCCGTTGGCTTTCAGGCCATAGGCCCACGCGGCGAGAAAGTTCCAGCGTGCACCACCGGAGGTTTTCGGGTTCGGGGTGATCACCGAAACGTCGTTCTTGACCAGATCACCCCAGTCCTTGATGCCTTTCGGGTTGCCCTTGCGCACCAGGAACACGATGGTCGAGGTGTACGGGGTGCTGGCGTCCGGCAGACGCTTTTGCCAGTCGGCCGGCAGGGTCTTGCCGAGCTTGGCGATTTCGTCGATGTCGCCGGCCAGTGCCAGGGTCACGACGTCGGCGCGCAGACCGTCGATCACCGCGCGGCCCTGCTTGCCCGAACCGCCGTGGGATTGCTGGATTTTCACGGTGTCGCCGGCATGATCCTTCTGCCAGAACTTGATGAATTCGGCGTTGTAGTCCTGATACAGCTCGCGCGTCGGGTCGTACGACACATTGAGCAGTTCGTAATCCTTGGCAACCGCGGAACCGGCAAACACAGCGCTGGCCAGCGCGGCCAAAGCGTAACGGCGAATCGACGACATGGTGAAAGCTCCTGGAATTCTTGGTGGTGGCTTTTTCTTATGTGTTGCTGGAATCGGATTGCTCATTCAAAGATCGCCGCCTGCGCCAGCGCTTGCGCACAGCCCCTTGCAAAAGCTGGCGCAGGCTGCGATCTTTTTCAGCTCGGCTTGTTACCCGGCTGCTGCAAACGGAATTTCTCTTTGCGTTCGATCTGCACGACCTGGGCGTTGTGCACAGTGATCTCCACCGCGCCAAACCGCAGATCGCGCAGGGCGCTCTGGATTTCACGCAAGATGGTGGTTTCGTCCTGACCGTCAACGCTGCGAAGGGATGCGCTCATGGTGCTGCTCCTTTGAATGGGATGTGCCTGGCAGTGGGCGGCACTGCGTTCGGCGTGGGAGCAATATAAGAGAGGCGCAGATATTCTTAAAAAGACTATTTAAGAATGTTTATATAACTAGAAAACATTATCTGACGGGGCAAGGGTTTGCGCGGTGTTCACCGTGTTTGAAGCCTTTATGAAACCTTGTGGTGAGGGGCTTCATCCCCGATGGACTGCGTAGCAGTCCCTGTTTTTTAGGACCGCTGCGCGACCCATCGGGGATGAATCCCCTCACCACAGGTTTTGTGTCAGCCATAACAGGACTGCTAACCGATAACAGGTGCTTTGGTCCAATCAATCTCCCCCGCCGGCACCGGCCGCCCAAACCAGTACCCCTGCCCCAGATCACATTCCTGCTCCAGCAGAAACGCCGCCTGCTCGGCCTGCTCGATGCCTTCGGCATGCACCTGCATGCCCATGCTGCGTGCCAGGGCGACGATCACCCGAACGATGGCTGCGTCATCCTCGTCCCACGGCAGACCGGCGACAAAACCCTGATCGATCTTGAGCTTCTGCACCGGCAAGCGCTTGAGCCGCAACAACGACGAGTACCCGGTGCCAAAGTCATCGATGGCCAGGCGAATGCCCAATTCACGCAAGCGATGCATCTGCTCCAGCGCCACTTCCGGGTCATCCATCACCGCGCTTTCGGTGACTTCCAGCTCCAGATACGCCGGATCCAGCCCGGTCTCGTGCAGCACCTGCGCCACCTGCTGATACAGCTCACGCCGGGCAAACAGGCGCGACGACACATTCACCGCGACAAACGACAACACAATCCCGGCCTGCTGCCATTGACACATCTGCGAACACGCCTGACGCATCACCCAGGCGTCGATTTCGGCGATCAGCCCGGTGCGCTCGGCGATCGGGATGAATTCCGCCGGTGACACCAGACCGCGCTGCGGATGCTCCCAGCGCACCAGCGCTTCGACGCCGATCAGCCGACTGCTGTGCAAATCGTGAACCGGTTGGTAATAGACGCGCAGCTCCTGCTGCTCCAGCGCGCGACGCAGCTCGAAGGCAATCTCGACCCGTTGCTGCGCATGGGCGGTCAACTCTTCGGTGTACAGCGCGTAGCCGTTGCGCCCGCTGCTCTTGGCCTTGAACAGCGCGGCGTCGGCATTGCGCAGCAATTGATCGGCACTCAACGCATCACTGGGGAACAGGCTGATACCGATACTGGCGTTGATGAACAGCTGATGCCGCTCGATGCTGAACGGCTCCTTCAGCGCATCGAGAATGCGCTGGGCCAGCGCCGCTGCCTGAACCAGTTGTGGACAACTTTCCGCCAGCACCGCGAATTCGTCACCGCCGAGCCGTGCCAGGGTAATCCCGGGGCCGAACAGGTCCTGCAGGCGCGCCGCCACCGCTTTGAGCAGGCGATCGCCGACGTTGTGCCCGAGGCTGTCGTTGATCATCTTGAAGTGATCCAGATCGATCATCAGCAGGGCGCAGCCGCGCTTGTGGATCTGCGCCGAGGCCAGTGCCTGCTCGGCGCGGTCGCTGAACAACAGGCGATTGGGCAGGTCGGTCAGCGGATCGTGGTGGGCAAGGTGCTTGAGTTCGTGTTCGGAGTCCTTGATCGCACTGATGTCGGAAAACACCGCCACGTAGTGACTGAGCCGGCCCTGATCATCGTGAATCACGCGGATGGTCTGCCACTGTGGATAAATCTCGCCGCTCTTGCGCCGGTTCCAGATCTCACCGCTCCATTCGCCCTCGCTCTCCAGCGTGGCGAACATCGCCTGGTAAAAGCCCGGCGGATGGTGGCCGGACTTGAACAGGCTTGGCTGATGGCCGAGAACTTCGTCGTACTGGTAGCCGGTGATTTCCATGAACGCACGGTTGACGTGCACGATCAGGCCCTGACGGTTGGTGACCAGCACCCCTTCGCGGGTGCAATCGAACACGGCTGCCGCCTGACGCAAGCGTTCACGGTCAGACTGACGCTCGCGTAGCCGCGCACCAATGCCGAGAAATTCGCACAATCTGGCCCGTGCCAGGAAAATCAGGCCAGCGCTGACGGCAGCCCAGACGTAACCGTTGATCAGTTGCCATCGCTGCAGATCGACAGACTCATCAAAGAAACTGTTCAATAAGTAACCAGTTCCCTGCAGCCAGACCACAGCAAGCAACAGGTAAAGCAGCGCTGCACGCAAGGCATCGCGGTAAGTGGCAGGCATTCGGCTGTCCATGTCCCTACAAAAAAGGTTGGAATTATAGGTCAAGAAACATCCAGCGACTCTTATCTGAAAGGGCGACTGGTTTTATCTGTGTGCTTGGTGATAATGCAACGGCTGTTTTTATCTTTATCGAGGGCCCTATAGCCTATGTGGTACGAAGGTTTTCTTGGCTTGTCGGCCTGGTCTCTGGTCGCGGTCACCCTGCTGATGACCCACGTGACAATTGTCGCCGTCACGGTCTATCTGCACCGTTACTCGGCCCATCGCTCGCTCGAGCTGAATGCCGGCCTGAAACACTTTTTCCGTTTCTGGCTGTGGCTGACCACGGCGCAGAACACCCGCGAGTGGACTGCCATCCACCGCAAACACCACGCCAAATGCGAAACCGAAGATGACCCGCACAGCCCGGTCATCAAGGGTCTGTCCACCGTGCTGCGCAAAGGCGCCGAGCTGTATCGCGCCGAAGCCGAGAACCCGGAGACCCTGCGCATCTACGGCAAGAACTGCCCCGAAGACTGGATCGAGCGCAACCTCTACAGCCGCTACCCGTTGCTGGGCGTGGCGATCATGGGCGTCATCGACCTGCTGCTGTTCGGCACCATCGGCATCACCATCTGGGCGATCCAGATGATGTGGATCCCGGTCTGGGCGGCCGGCGTGGTCAACGGTCTGGGTCACGCCATCGGCTACCGCAACTTCGAATGCCGCGACGCGGCGACCAATCTGGTGCCGTGGGGCATCCTGATCGGCGGCGAAGAACTGCACAACAACCATCACACCTACCCCAACTCGGCCAAGCTGTCGGTGAAGAAGTGGGAGTTCGACCTCGGCTGGGCGTGGATCAAGGTCTTCAGCTTCTTCGGTCTGGCCAAGGTGCAGCGTGTGGCACCGATTGCCCACCGCGTCGAAGGCAAGGGCCATCTGGACATGGATACCGCCATGGCGATCCTCAACAACCGCTTCCAGATCATGGCCCAGTACCGCAAATTGGTGATCGGCCCGCTGGTCAAGCAGGAGCTGGACAAGGTCGATCATTCGGTACGCCATCAATTCCATCGGGCCAAGCGCCTGCTGTCGCGGGAAACCAGCCTGCTGGAAGACCGTCATCACTTGCGCATCCAGAACATGCTCGAGCACAGCCAGGCGCTGAAGGTCATTTACGAAAAACGCCTGGCCCTGCAGCAGATCTGGGTCAAGACCAGCGCCAATGGCCACGACATGCTCGCCGCCATCAAGGAATGGGTGCACGAGGCCGAAGCCAGCGGCATCCAGTCCCTGCGTGAATTCGCCGACCAGCTGAAAACCTACTCGCTGCGCCCCGCCGCAGCCTGACCGCCATGAACGAATCCCCTGTGGCGAGGGGATTCATCCCCGATAGGTAGCGCAGCTACCGCAAATTTGTCGACGCGTTCTCATTGCTGAAACGCGTCATCTCTACCGCCCGGCGGGAGCAGGCTCCCTCTCTACAAAAGCGCGGAACTTAGCACCGAAAGCCCTATCTCAAAGACACTTCGCCACCCCGGCGGGCTGTACTGTGGCCGTTGTCGAAATTGCGGCACACCTTTTGAGAAATGTGCCGATGGTCAACAACAATCAAAAAGACTCATCCCTTGCGCAGTGGCCCGAGGCCGCGCAAACCCTGATGGCGCTGATGCACGCTCAAGGCGAAGTCGCCCGGCTGAGCGAGCGCGAACAACTGTTCAGTTCATTGCTGGTGAGCGTCAACGCGGTGCTCTGGGCGTTCAATTGGGAAACTCGTCAGGTGCTGTATGTCAGCCCTGCCTACGAACGGATTTTCGGCCGCTCCGCAGGCCTGTTGCTGGCCGACTACAACCAATGGCGCGACAGCATCTACCCCGACGACCTGGATTACGCCGAACGCAGCCTTGCCGAAGTGCTGCACAAAGGTGCTGTGGAAGACCGCGAATACCGGATCATCGCCGCCGACGGTCAGGTGCGCTGGCTCAGCGACAAGTGCTTCATCAACCGTCAGGACGAACCCGGGCAACCGGTGATCATCGTCGGCATCGCCGAAGACATCACCGACAAGAAGCACATGGAAACCGAACTGCATCGCCTGGCGACCACCGACGTACTGACCCAGAGCAGCAACCGCCGCCATTTCTTCGAATGCGCCAACCGCGAGTTCGAAGAGGCACGCCTGCAAGGTGCACCACTGGCCTTCCTGCTGCTGGACATCGATGACTTCAAGCAGATCAACGACAGCTACGGCCACCCGGAAGGTGACAACGTGCTGCAACGGATCGCCGAATGCGGACGTGGGTCGTTACGCCGGGGCGATCTGTTCGGACGCATTGGCGGTGAGGAGTTCGCTGCGGTGTTCCCCGGTTGCGCACCGGACATGGCGCTGCAAGTGGCCGAGCGGCTGCAGCAGGAGATTCAGCGACTGAGTTTCAACCATGAGGGTCAGACGTTCGGCATCACCGTCAGCCAGGGCCTGACCAGCCTCAGGGATGGCGACGACAGTCTCGAGAGCCTGTTCGCCCGGGCGGATGCGGCGATGTATGAGGCCAAGCGTCAGGGCAAGAACCGGATCATCTCTGCCTGATCCAGAATTTCGGCCACCCGAATATCCAGTGTGGGAGCGGGCTTGCTCGCGAAGGCGGTAGGTCATTCAGCATTTCTGTTGGCTGATACACCGCCTTCGCGAGCAAGCCCGCTCCCACAGGGTTTTGTGAAAAGTCAGATTATTTATGCATCCGCATCAATTCCGGCAGCCCGATCTTCAGCAGCCGTGCCGTACGACTCCTGGCCAGCTCCTCAACACCCTCATGCTCGGTCAGGCGGGCCATTTGCGCCGCCATGTTCATCACCAACGCTTCACGGGAGTAAACCCCGCCACCGAGTTGATAGACCGACGCAATCAACTCTCGCAGCTCCAGCGGCAAGCGCCAGCGTGTACGCAACGCCGAACCGTAGGCCGCACCAAACTCCGCCAGCGCGTCACCGATTTCCTCCCACTCATCCAGCTCACCACCAGCCTGCTTCCACTCCTGCAAACAACGCAGCAACGCCAGATCGCCAAGCCGGTGCAGCATGCCCGCGCAGTAGCAGCGCTCCTGATCCAGATCGAGCAGGCGCGCCAGGGTGCGGGCGTATTCGGCGGTGTGCAGCGACAGCCCCCAATAGCGCTCGGCGTAATCCGCCAGGCACGGGTCACTGAGTCTCGCGCTGCGTTTGAGCGCCAGGCCGAGGATCAGGTTCATGCTCTGCCCGGTGCCGAGGCGGTGCAGCGCCTGCCCCAGGGTCTGCACCGCCACACCATGATGTTGCGCCGCACTGTTGGCGGCGGCGATCAGCACGGCGGTGATCTGCGGATCGGTGCGGATCTCTTCTTCGAGCAGCTTCAGGTCGAGGCCATTGGGGTTGAGGCTGCGTTTGACCGCCACTTGCACATCGGTCATCAATGGCGCGCCGTCGGCCTGCTCGCGACGCCGCTCAAGGAACACCGACAAGGTCATGCCCGGCGCCAGCGTCGGCACTTCGCAGAACACCTCTTCACCCGCATTCAGCAGCAAACCCTGCAGCCGCTCGGTCAGACTTTCCATGTTCAGCGGTTTGGTCAGATAGGCCGTCGGGGCCAACGGGATGGCTTCGCGCACGCTGGCGCTGTCGTTGCGACTGCTCATCAGAATGAACGGCAGCGGCGGATTGCGTTTGCGCTGGCGCACGCTGCGCAGCACGCTCAAACCATCAATGCCCGGCAACTCCCAGTCGACAATGGCCAGGTCATAAGGCACTTCGCTGAGTAACGACATGGCTTGCTGGCCATCGGCACACAAGTCCAGCCGCGCATCACAGCGCACGTTGAGCAACACTTGTTTGAGCAGGTCACGAGACCATGGGTCAGCCTCGGCAATCAGAACTCGGGGTACGGCGGGTAAATCAACGGCGGTCATGCGCGCTCTCCCTTGCAATGCCTGAACCTTAGCCAATGCTGGCCTATCGATACAGCGCAAAAGCGTTTGATGTGTATCAGGGGCATAAAAAAACCCGCCGAAGCGGGTTTTTTGTCGAACGGATCACACAGCGCCGGGGCTTACAGCTCCGAGAAGCACTCTTCGATGATCGCCAGACCTTTGTCCAGTTGCTCGTCCGGCGAGGTCAGCGGTACGAGAACGCGCAGCACGTTGCCGTAGGTGCCGCAGGACAGCAGGATCAGGCCCTTGTCGCGCGCCTTGGCCACGACAGCCGCAACGGCGGTCGGGTTCGGCTTGTGGCTGTCGCCGTTTTCGAACAGCTCGACCGCGATCATCGCGCCCAGCGCACGCACTTCACCGATCACCGGGTACTTGGCCTGGATGGCCTTCAGACCGGTTACCAGACGCTCGCCGACAGCCTTGCAGCGGTCCAGCAGTTGCTCTTCTTCGAACACTTCCATCACGGCCAGCGCCGCAGCGCAAGCGATCGGGCTACCGGCGTAGGTGCCGCCCAGGCCGCCCGGAGCGATGGCGTCCATGTATTCGGCCTTGCCGCAGACACCGGCGAGCGGGAAGCCGCCAGCGATGGATTTGGCGAAAGTGGTCAGGTCGGCAGCAACGCCCATCTGTTCCATGGCGAAGAAGGTCCCGGTACGGCCAGCGCCGGTCTGCACTTCGTCAGCGATCAGCAGGATGCCGTGCTGGTCGCACAGGGCACGCAGACGCTTCATGAATTCTTTCGGCGCGACGTAGAAACCACCTTCACCCTGCACAGGCTCGATGATGATCGCGGCGATGTCTTTCGGCTCGGCGTCGTTCTTGAAGATGCGTTCGATGGAAGCGATCGAGTCGTCGATGCTTACACCGTGCAGTTCGTTCGGGTACAGCGCGCGGAAGATGCCGCCTGGCATCAGGCCCATGCCGGCCGAGTAAGGCACGACCTTGCCGGTCAGGCCCAGGGTCATCATGGTGCGACCGTGGTAAGCACCGGTGAAGGCGATCACGCCGGCACGGCCAGTGGCGGCACGGGCGATTTTCACGGCATTTTCCACGGCCTCGGAACCGGTGGTCACCAGCAGGGTTTTCTTGGCGAAATCACCTGGCACCTTGGCGTTGATCTTTTCGCACAGCTCAACGTACGGCTCGTAGGCCAGCACCTGGAAGCAGGTGTGGGTCAGCTTGTTCAGCTGTTCGGTCACGGCGGCGATGATTTTCGGGTGCACGTGGCCGGTGTTCAGCACAGCGATACCGCCGGCGAAGTCGATGAATTCACGACCTTCAACGTCAGTCACGGTAGCGTTCTTTGCCGATTCAGCGAAGATCGGGTGAATCTGGCCAACACCACGTGGAACAGCTGCGGTACGACGGGCCATCAGTTCAGCGTTAGTCTTGCTCATTACAGTCCTCATTCACCGCTCATCGGGCGGCGTGGTTCAAGGATTAAGCGGGAGGAATCGGCGGTGGCAGCATGCGATGATCGACTGCCACGGCGTTCCCGGCCGCAGAGAAAATTCCGGTTTGAAACGACGCAAAGGGACAGCGCTCTCGTGCCCTTTGCGTTTACAGCGATCTTCTACCGAGGCTTAGATGCCCAGGCAGAGGTATTTGATTTCCAGGTAATCTTCGATGCCGTACTTGGAGCCTTCACGGCCCAGGCCAGAGGCCTTGATGCCGCCAAACGGCGCGACTTCGTTGGAGATCAGCCCGGTGTTGACGCCGACCATGCCGTATTCCAGGGCTTCCGCTACACGGAACACACGACCGAGGTCACGAGCGTAGAAGTAGGACGCCAGACCGAACTCGGTGTCGTTGGACATGGCGATCACTTCGGCTTCGTCTTTGAAGCGGAACAGCGGCGCCAGCGGGCCGAAGGTTTCTTCCTTGGCGACAGCCGCGTCTTTCGGCACGTTGGTCAGGATGGTTGGCTCGAAGAAGTTGCCTTCCATCGGCTTGCCACCGGCCAGCACGGTGGCGCCTTTGGCCACGGCGTCAGCGATATGCTCTTGCACCTTGGCCACGGCTTTTTCGTCGATCAGCGGGCCAGTGGTGGTGCCTTCTTCCAGACCGTTGCCGATCTTCAGCTTGGCCACCGCCACTTTCAGCTTCTCGGCGAACGCGTCGTAGACCGAATCCTGAATGTACAGACGGTTGGCGCAGACGCAGGTCTGGCCATTGTTGCGGTATTTGGAAATGATCGCGCCTTCGACGGCCTTATCCAGGTCCGCGTCGTCGAACACGATGAACGGCGCGTTGCCGCCCAGTTCCAGCGAGACTTTCTTGATGTCCTTGGCGCATTCGGACATCAGCTGACGGCCGATTTCGGTCGAGCCGGTGAAGGACAGCTTGCGCACGATCGGGTTGCTGGTCAGTTCGCTGCCGATGTCGCCGGCGCTGCCGGAGACCACGCTGAACACACCTTTAGGGATGCCGGCGCGCTGCGCCAGTTCAGCCAGTGCGAAGGCGGAGAATGGGGTTTGCGACGCAGGCTTGAGCACCATGGTGCAACCGGCGGCCAGCGCAGGGCCGGCTTTACGGGTGATCATCGCCGCCGGGAAGTTCCACGGGGTGATCGCTGCAGTCACACCGATCGGCTGCTTGATCACGATCAGGCGCTTGTCCGGCTGGTGGCCCGGGATCACGTCGCCGTAGATGCGCTTGGCTTCTTCGGCGAACCACTCGATGAACGAAGCGGCGTAAACGATTTCGCCCTTGGCTTCGGCCAGCGGCTTGCCCTGCTCGAGGGTCATCAGACGCGCGAGGTCGTCCTGGTTCTCGATCATCAGTTCGAACCAGCGACGCAGCTTGCCTGCACGCTCCTTGGCGGTCAGTGCACGCCAGGCCGGCAGCGCTTTGTCAGCGGCTTCGATGGCACGGCGGGTTTCGGCGGCGCCCATTTTCGGCACGGTGCCGAGAATTTCGCCGGTGGCCGGGTTGTTGACCTTGATCGTCTGACCGTTGTCCGCATCGACCCAAGCGCCATCAATGAAGGCTTGCTGGCGGAACAACTGGGTATCTTTAAGCTGCATGTCGGCTTTCCTTAACAGCACCGCGGCCTGCGCGGAGCAAAATTATGATTGTAGAAAGGCGCCTCGCAAGGCTGCCGTCAGGGAAATCATCTACCGGGTGAGGCGCAGCGATCGTGCGTTATTCACAGCATCTGCGCATCCACACCCCGTCAAAGAGCGTTTGAAATCTCAAACGGATCGTAGGAGCAAAGGGGGTAAAGGACAATAGGTCGTTCGAAAAAAAGAACAAAATCCCAGCGTTTGCTGGTTTTTTCAGATCAACGAGCAAAAAGCCCCGGCCGCAGCCAAACCATAGATCAGCCAGGAAAAAGCGCCAAGCGAGGGTTTTGCAGGACGTTACAGCTTTAAGGAATGCAGCGTTTCACACCGACACGCGCACTGACAAAACCCGCCAAAACCCGGCATGGACGCCCCGAGCCGACCTAGGTATGATGTCGCCCGCTGCACCAGTAGCTCAGCTGGATAGAGTACTGCCCTCCGAAGGCAGGGGTCGTGGGTTCGAATCCCGCCTGGTGCACCACTGATTTAAACGAGAAAGCCCCGGACTGTGATGGTCCGGGGCTTTTTTGTGGACGTTGGTTTTTTCTGGCAAATGATTACGCAAGACTTGGCCAGACGGGGCAGTTGTCAACTTAGAGTTGACAACTGCCCCGGTCGACGGACTAAACGTTATCGACGAAATCTTCGGCATTTGCCGCCCATGACTGAAGCTTCTACCTTATGCAATGCGCTAAGAGATGTCGGTCGGGAAAACTAGCAATCCCATTCGAAACTCAAAACCAAGGAGGTGATATGACCAAAATGTGGATGATCCGTGGCGAGTCTGGTCGCCTGTACGATGACTTCCGTGAGCGTGGCGTGGTCGCAATCGGGTGGTCGCAGCTCGCACCGCTTGCCAAGCCCGGGATGTCGCGCAAGGAAGTCACTCGCCTCTATCAAGACATTGAGCCCAACATCAAACCCGGCACCGCCATATCAGGCGCATCGCAGGTTTGGCGCTTCATCAACGAAATACAGCCCGGCGATTGGGTCGTTACCTACTCTCCCGCCAACCGCACCTATCTTGTCGGCAAGATCACGGGCGATTTCAAACACAACCCTGACTTGGCCGACCTCGGCATGTCCCTGACACGCCCAGTGCAGTGGATAGATCAAGAGGTTGATCGCGACAGCCTCACTTCAGCCAGCAAAAACAGCCTCGGCTCAACCCTCACGGTGTTCGTCGTTCCGGATTTTGCACTCCAAGAACTGAAAGCGATGGCAGCTGGCAACAAGCCTCCTGCGCTACCTCCAGTCGAAGAAGAATATCCGGACAGCGATCCTCTGGCAGGTATGGAAAGTCTGGCGCTTGAACGAATCAAAGATTTGATCAGCGCTTTACCGTGGGACGATATGCAGCACCTTGTCGCCGGTATTTTGCGAGCGATGGGCTACAAGACGCAGGTCTCTCCGGCGGGACCTGATCGCGGGAAGGACATCATCGCCTCACCGGATGGATTCGGCTTTGAGAATCCACGAATCATCGTGGAGGTTAAGCACCGCAAAGAGCAGATGGGCAGTCAGCAAATCCGCAGCTTCCTTGGTGGGCGGCACAAGGATGATCGCGGACTTTATGTGAGTACCGGCGGTTTCAGTAAGGACGCCTATTACGAAGCTGAGCGGGCAAATGTACCGCTAACGCTTTGGACATTGGACAACCTCGTACGCGCATTGATTGAGCATTACGGCCAGACCGATTCGGAGACCAAGCGGTTGATACCGCTAAAAATGACGTACCTGCCTGTTGCTGTCTGACATGCTGATGTACTAACTCTCGAACGATATCCGGCCAGACTTTCCAAAAAGGACAACCATCAAGTAAAACTTGACGGTTCGAGCCTCGTACTTGAGTCGGGTCAGGTAGCTTTCTTGGGTAGTTTCTGAGGTGGTTTCTTGGGCAGTTTCTTGGGTAGCCCCAAGAAAATCGATCGTTGTTTTTCTAGCATCGCTGTCCGACACCCTCAGCGCTCAGTACTTTGGGGGGAGCTCCATGGTTATCCGTCACTCCGTCGTCCAGTCAAACTCATCGTAATCGTCGTCTTCCTCTTCTTCCCCAACCTCCTCAAAAACCTCGTCTTCTTCCACGACGTCTTCTTCCGACTGGTTCAGCAGAAACTCCTTGCGCGCCTCGGTAATCGCGCGCCGCATCTCCTCGCCCTTCTGCGGGCAGTTGAGGAGTTGGGCGATGCGGTCGATTTTTGCTGCCACGTTGTTCTCCAGCGATTCAGCTATGGCCCGATAGTGCGCGTTTTTGCGGGGCAATGCCAAATGGCTGGGCGAACAGGGCGGTCAGTTCTTCTGGATTTTTTCCAGTCGGGCGTCGAGGTCGGCGTTCGGGTAGCGTTTGTGCAGGTTGTTGAACAGGGTGTCGGCCGCTTTCGATTGGCCGGATTCGCGCAGGCGCAAGACTTCGCGCAGTTGTTCGTCGAGGCCGTTGGCCGGGGCGGCGGCGCGTTTGCTGGTTTTGGCTTCATCGGCGCTGAACGCCTCGCTGTGCATTGGCGCGGCCATTTCTGCCATCGGCGCGGGGGCGGACAATGCTTCGGGGGCTTGTTTGCGCGCCAGTGGCGCAGCCGGTTTGGCCGCCGGTGCGAAGTCGAATTGCGGTTTTGGCTCAGGCGCACGTTGCACCAGCGACAGCATCAGTGCCACACCGACCACGCTGGCGAATGCGACCTGCCAACGCGGTTTCTGACAGGCCCGCAGCCAGCGTTGCCACAGGCCTGGCTTGGGCACGGGTGTTTCGCGGTGAGCAGCATTGAGGATGAACGCATCAAGGTGCGCCGGCGGTTCAACATTGTGCTGTTCGCGTACATGTTTGATCACAGATTCTTCGGGTGTCTGGCGGGCGTCAGTCATGTCAGTACCTCCTCGGCCAGCAGCCGACGCAGTTTTTGCTGGGCGTAGCGCAAGCGGCTCTTGACGGTTTCCAGCGGTGTTTCGGTGAGGCTGGCGATTTGTGCCAGGTCGAGGTCGCCGTGGGCACGCAGCAGGAACACTTCACGCTGGTCGGCAGGCAAGGTTTGCAGAGCGCTTTTCAGGCGCTGGCTGTCGCGGCTGAGGTTCAGTAATTGTTCGGGATCATTGGTCTCGTCGCCAATCGCATGCAGCTGTTCGTCGTAGCTGTCGTGCAGCGGCTGATGTGCGCCGTGTTTGCGCCAGTGATCGATCAGCCGATTGCGCGCAATCTGGAACAGCCATGTACGAAACGTCGCCCGGCCCTGTGGCTGACTGGTGCTGCGGATCAGGCTCAGCCAGGTGTCCTGAAACACTTCGTCAGCCAGTTCAGGTTTGCCGCTCAATCCAAGCAGAAACCGATACAAACCCTGACGATGGCGCGCGTACAGAATCTCGAACGCCGCGCCGTCGCCCTCGCGATAACGCGCCAGCAGCGTTTCATCGCTGCTGGCGGCCGCGCTGTCTGGCGTAGCAAACAGCTGACTGATGAAGCCTTTCAACCGGCTCACTATTCAATCCGTCGCTCAGTGGGCATCGCATTCGATGCGGTTGAGGCGCGCAGGCTTTGCGCCAGTTCCACCAGTTGCACGAACTCGTTGCGCAAGCCGAAGCGGTCCTCGCCCCTAGCGCCACGGGCCAGGGTTTCGGTGTCCTTGAGCCTGAAGTCGCCGGTGTAGCGGGCGTCCTTGAGCTGCTGGGAAAACGCCGCCACCGCCGCCGCGAAACGCAGGTCCTCACTGGCCGGTGCGAGCTGATTGGCAATCGGCCGCTCGATCAGCAGACTTTTCCCACCTTCGGGCTGTTGATAACGCACACGCAGCATCGCCAATTCTCCATCCTTCGCAGCAACCACCTTCTCCGATTTACCGTAGCGCAGCGGTTCCAGCCAGCCCTTCTCACCTGTCGGAACAATTTCATACAGCGCGGTCACCGTGTGTCCTGCGCCGACTTCACCGGCATCGACTTTGTCATTGCTGAAATCCTCACGCTTCAAGGTGCGGTTTTCGTAGCCAAGCAGGCGATATTCACTGACCTGCGCCGGGTTGAACTCCACCTGCAATTTGACGTTTTTCGCCACCACCGCCAGGGTCGAACCGAGTTGATCCACCAGCACTTTGCGCGCCTCGCGCAGGTTGTCGATGTAGGCGTAGTTGCCGTCACCGGCGTCGGCCAGCTGCTCCATCAAGTGTTCATTGTAGTTATCCACACCGAAACCCAGGGTGGTCAGGGAAATCCCGGTTTTGCGTTTATCCACAGCCATTTGTTTGAGGCTGTCGAAGTCGCTCACGCCGACGTTGAAGTCACCGTCGGTGGCCAACAGGATGCGGTTGATGCCTTTGGGGATGAACGCCTGCAGCGCCATTTGATAGGCCAGTTCGATGCCCGACGCACCAGCGGTTGAACCGCCTGCGGTCAATTGCTCGATGGCTGTGCGAATTTTGGCTTTCTCGCGTCCGGACGTTGGCTCCAGCACCACACGGGATTCGCCGGCATACACCACCAGCGACACCCGATCCTGTTCGCGCAACTGATCGACCAGCAGTTTCAATGTGCTTTTCACCAGTGGCAGCCCTTCGCGGCGATCCATCGAGCCGGACACATCCACCAGAAACACCAGATTCGCCGGGGCCAGCTCCGCCACAGCCCGGTCAGAGGCCTTGATGCCGATGCGCAGCAGGCGGGTGTGCGGATTCCATGGCGTGGCGGCCAGTTCGGTGGTTACGCCGAAGGGCGAACCATCGCTGGGCAGCGCGTAGTCATAGGGAAAGTAATTGACCATCTCTTCCAGTCGCACCGCGCCTTCAGGTGGTAAACGCCCTTGATTGAGCAAACGCCGGACATTGGCGTAGGCGCCCGTATCGACGTCAGCGCTGAAGGTCGAGACCGGAGCCTCGTCCACGCTGTGGATCGGGTTGTCGGCCAGCGCCTGATACTGCTCGCGCTGCTCGTCGCGATAGCCTTGTGGATAACTTTCCTGGGCGGGCATCGCCGCGAAACTGGCAATCGGCGCCGGACGCGCACTGCGCTTGGCCAGCGCACTGTCGGTAACGAGCGCCTCATGCTGAATCGACGCCTGTGGCTGGGCCGGCGCCGGAACGGCAGCCGATTCGGGATTGGAAGACACGCCGCAACCGGCGACGGTCAACAACACACCGACGGCAACGGGTCGCAGAAAAGGCAGGGAGCGGGACATGGGGGCTGACCTCGGGATGAAAGTGATCCATTCATCCACTGAGACGGGCAGCCCTTTCAGATCGGGTTAAACGCCGCTGAAAATTTTTTCAGCGGTGATAACGCCGTACCACGCTGCTGTTACGCAGCACGTGACCTTTGATTTTGTCCATCAGCTCGGCGCGGGTCAGGCCGGCGGGCAAGGCGTCCGGGGCAAGATCCAGGGCATAGATCTGAATGATGTAGTGGTGCGCACTGTCGCCAACCGGCGGGCATGGCCCGATGTAATGGGTGGTGCCTTTACTGTTGGTGCCGCCCACGCCTTCAAGACTGGATTTGGCGCCGACGCCGGCCGGGATCTGCCGGGTGGTGGCCTTGATGCCGTAGTGAATCCAGTGATCGACGCCAGCGCCTTTCTGGCCGTCCGGGTCGTGCATGACGATCGCGTAGCTCAGAGTGCCGGCAGGCCCGGCGTTCCAGGCCAGTGCCGGGGACTGGTTCTTGCCACCGCAACCGGTCGCATCGCTCGCGGCGGCCGAGGTGAACAGACGGTTGTCCGAGACACCGGGGATGTCGAGGGTAAAGCGCTCGGCCGCCTGCGCCGGAAACTGCACGCAAAGGGCGACGGCGACGGCCGCCAGCCAAGGGTTGAGAGAGGTCAATCGGGTCATTCCGGGAGTACCTTGTGCAGTTGGGCCTTCGTCGGCCTGCAAACTATAGCTGTACCGTTCGTACCTTGGCAGTGGCAATTGGCTGAACCTCGCACGGCGGCGCAAACTCGTAAGAGAAATGCCTGTCAGGAGCACGAACATGAGCCTGCACCGTGTCGCCCGTGTCGCCGATGTCCCCGAAGACCGTGGCCTGCAAGTCGAAATCGGCGAGCGCAAGATTGTCCTGCTCCACGCCAATGGCCAACTGCGTGCATTTCAGGGCGAATGTCCACACGCTGGCGCGCCATTGGCTGACGGCGCGTTGTGCAACGGACGCCTGGTCTGCCCGTGGCACAAAGCCGCGTTTCGCGCCGAAGACGGCGCGTTGTGCGAACCACCGGCCCTCGACAGTCTCAAGCGTTATCCGATGGAACTACGCGGCGAGGAAGTCTGGGTCGATGATCAACCGCTGCCGGATGCTCACACGCCTCCGGCCGATGATTCACGCACCTTTGTGATTGTCGGCGCAGGTGCAGCGGGCACGGCATGTGCGGCAGCTCTGCGGGAAAAAGGTTTCGGCGGCCGGATCGTCATGATCGACCGCGAAGCGGACGCCGGTTACGACCGCACGGTGCTGAGCAAATTCGTCCTCGCCGGCGAGATGTCGGCGCAGGAAACCCCGCCGCTGCGCGATGAAAGCTTTTATAAGGAGCAGCGCATCGAACGCCGACAAGGCGAAATTTCGGCCCTCGACACAACAACGAAAACCCTGCATTTGAAGGATGGCCAGACCCTTGGTTACGACGCCGCGGTGCTCGCCACCGGCGGCGAGCCTAATCCGCTGCAACTGCCCGGCGCCGACCTGCCGCAGGTGTTCGTCCTGCGCTCGAAAGCCCAGGCCGAACAGATCATGCGCACCGCCAAACCCGAACAGCGGGCGCTGATCATCGGCGACAGCTTTATCGCCCTCGAATGCGCCTCGGCCCTGCGTCAGTTCGGCCTCGACGTCACGGTCATCGCCCGCCACGCCATCCCGTTTACCGCGCAGTTCGGCGAAGCGGTGGGCAAGGCGATCCGCGCGCTCCACGAACAACACGGGGTGAAATTCATCACCGATCACGAAGCCCGGGAAATCACCGGTGATGGCAAAGTCGAGGCGGTGCTGCTGGACAACGGTTTGCGCGTTTCGGCGGATCTGGTGCTGGCGGGGGTTGGTGTGCATCCGGCCACAGAAGCGTTCGCTTCGCTGCCAAGGGAGAAAGACCAGTCACTGCGCGTCGATGCCGGTCTGCGGGTCTGCGAAGGTCTATGGGCGATTGGCGATATCGCCACGTTCACCCTGAGCGGCCAGCCGCAACGCATCGAACATTGGCGCCTGGCCCAGCAGCACGCACGCATCGCTGCCGCCAACATGTTGGGCGCCGATGAGCATTATCTGGATGTGCCGTTTTTCTGGACCTGGCACTTCGGCAGGAACTACGACTACCTGGGCCACGCCAGTCAGTGGGATGAAATCGAGTTCAAAGGCGAGCCCGAGCATCCGCCCTTTATTGGCCTGTTCGGCCACAACGGCGTGGTGGTTGCCGCTGTGGCTTGCGAGGAGGAGCGGGCCATGGCGATGCTGGCCGAACGGATAAAGCAGCCGCTCACCATGGAGGAGGCTTGGCGGCTGATTCGCAGCTGAACGCTCGACGATGTGGAAACTCAGGTGGGCCGATTTATCGGATCACGGTTTGCGTCATCCTCGGCGTGCAGAAAGATCACCCGGGGATGTTCCAGCGGCGCCAGCGGTGGCGGCAATTCCGTCGGTGCCAGTGGACGAAAGTTCAGCACCACATGGCTGATATCACCTTCCTGGTCGTTGTGGATGGTCATCACTCCTGGGGTACGCAGCTTCTCCAGGCGGTCATCGCACAGGCGGAAACTCTTGCTCAGCCCTTCGTCATCGACCACCGGCGCCGGCAAGCGACGCTGGGCGAAGCTTCTGCTTTTGCGCTGCTGATAACGCGCCCAACCAATCAGGATCACTGCGTTGACCAGCGCTACCCACAGGTAGATTTGCAAGGTGCCGAGGGCGTCGAACGCCGAGCTGTCGATGCGTGGTCCACCGGCGTGAGTCTCGATCAGCGGCCACAACCCGCGAATCAGCAGAAACAGCAGGCCGACCCAGGCCACCACCGTGAGGATCACGTCGATCACGACCAGAAACGGCCGCTGGCGGGTCCGGATGATTTTCATTTGATGACCTCCTCTTCGTCGTCGCCGACCGGCTTGATACCGCGGTCAGGGCTGACCCAACGCGCACGCTTCTGGTGTTGGCCAAACAGAACCTTGGGGAAACTGACCAAGGTGGTGAGCAGGCTGACCAGCCAGAACGCGATCGGATACCAGACCACCCAGAACATGGTTCGGCCCAGACCCGGTTCATAGCGCCGATCGATGATGATGCTGACCGCGAATTGCACCAGGCAGACAAACGCCAGCAACAGGCCGGTGAACGCCGGGGGCATCAGGTGATGCACGGCAATCGATTCCGGCATGACCACGAACTTGCCGACGCCCCAGAAAATCACCGACAGCAGGAAGGTGAAGGCCCAACCGGTTGACAGGCAATATTCGAACAGCAGCGGCCACAGGTAACGATGGCGGTACTGCCAGATGCCGCGAATGTTCTTGAACAGCACCTCGGCGCCACCCTGCGCCCAGCGCAGGCGCTGCTTCCACAGACCGCGCAGGGTTTCCGGCATGAGGATCCAGCACAGCGCGCGCGGCTCGTAGAAGATGCTCCAGTGATCGAGTTGCAGCTTCCAGCTGATGTCGATGTCTTCGGTGATCATGTCCGGGCTCCAGTAGCCGACCCGGTTCAACGCGGTACGACGAAACGCGACGATCACCCCGGACACGGTGAAGATCCGCCCGAACACCCGTTGCGTACGCTTGATCAGACCGATGATCGACGAGAACTCGCCGACCTGCACCCGCCCGACCAAGGTCGAACGTGTGCGGATGCGCGGGTTGCCGGTCACTGCGCCAAGCCGCGCGTTGTCGAGCATCGGCGCCACCAGATAGGCCGCCGTGTTAGGCGCCAGCAGCGCGTCACCGTCGATGCACACCAGATATTCGCTGCGCGCAGCAATGGCGCCCATGCGCAGGGCAACGGCCTTGCCCTGGTTTTCCGCCAGGTGCAGCACGCGCAGGCGCGGGTCCTCCTGGGCGAGCCGGTCGAGCACTTCGGCGGTGTTGTCCTTCGAGCCGTCGTTGATCGCGATGACTTCGATGTTCGGATAGTGCTGGGCCAGCGCCGCGTGAATGGTGTCGGCAGCGTTTTCGCCTTCGTTGTAGCAAGGGATCAGGATCGAGATCAGCGGCTCGCCTTCCAGTGGCGGCGGCAAAGTGTCGTCCTTCCATGGCCAGTGGCGTTCCCAGTGCAGCCAGAAATACAGGCCGCCGGCAATCCACAGACCGGACATGAACAACGGGTAGAAGAACACGAAGTCCATCAGGAATTGCCCGGTGACCAGGAAGATCAACCCCAGCGGCACGCCGAGGACGAGCGCCAGAACAAGCAGGGCTAACAGTCTATCCAGCATGTCATGGGTTCCATTTGTTGGAGAGCGCAGGCCTTACGGTTTTCAGGTCCGGCAGGTTGTCGAGGAAGTTGTCCGGGTAGTAACCGAAACTGGTCGCACCCTGACGCTTGAGCCGGCCCATCCAGTCGGCCAATTGGGCGCCGTCGATGTCGGCCTGATCCTTTTTCGTCCAGTCGCGAGCCTGCAGTTCGAAGACTGTGCGATCCAGTGCACCGGGGCGCTGTTTGATCTTCGCCACCAGTTCTTCAAGCCACGGGCCGGATTGCGCCTGGGTCTGTTTTTCCATCAGTGGCATGGCCATCGGCGCCGTCCAGTCGTAGGTCACGAGGAAATCGTCGAGGTTCTGCGCAAACCAGGCTTCGCTCTCAGGATTAAGCACTGGCTCGGCGAAGATGTTGCGTGCGGTCAGCACTTGCGGGCCACGGATCGCACGTACCTTGGCGGTCAGCTCATTGGTGAATTCGATCAGGTATTGGCTCTTGAACCGCGTCCAGCGCTGCATGGCTGCCGGATCATCCCGAAGCGCCGCAATGGACCCCGGCAAGCCATGCGCGGCATAAGCCTTCAGGGCCTCGGGGCTGGCGTCTTCGAAGTCCGAGAGCACCGCGTCGTCGTGATAAAGAATGCCGTCGACCGAGGTCAGGCGCGCCACATCTTCGTAGATTTCACCGATGATCTGCCGTACTTGCGGATCGAATGGCGACAGGCGCTGATACTGGCCCGGATCGACCGAAGTGGTGCCGGTCTGCGGATCCCAGCGCGTGACACGCGGCAGCTTCGAATCGAGGCCGAAACTCAGGACCGGCATCCAGGCGAACACTTTCACGTGCGCCCGAGTGCGCAGTTGCCAGGCGACACGGTCAAAGATGTCGGCGCGCACCGGCAGGTGACGGTTAGGGAAGTACAGCGAGTGCACCAGTCCGTCGCCCTTCGGATCGGCGAAGGCCTGCAGGAACACGGTGTTGGCGCCCATGTCGGCCATGCGCTGGATCAGCTTGCCAAGGTTGATTTCCTGCTGCGCCGGGTCCGGGTCGTAAACGTTGTCCAGATCGACATGGACCACACGCATGGTGAAATCCGACTGCGCCGCGACGATGCTGTTGGCGAAATGCTCGCCATCAGGATCGGAGGCGACCAGAAAGCGCGGGCTGCTCATCAGGTTGTCGAGGGCGTCCAGACCGTCATCCAGGGTCAGGGCCATTTCGTAGCCCTGCTCGCCGACCACGGTCAGCGAAGTACCGTCCGCCGTGCCGTAGGGCCAGACCCAGACTCGCGGTTTTTTGCCGGTGACCTTGCGGATTTTTTCCGAGATGGCCGCGACGTCATTGCGTATCCGGGCACGGAACTCCTCTTCGGATTCGTAGCGTTTGGTGAGCGGATCGTAGCGACGCGTCGCCGCCGCCGGCTGCAGGTTGCCCTGCGGGTTGGCAAGAACACCTTTGTGGTTGGCGTCGGTGTGTGCGGCGATTTCCACCAGCCCCGATCGCGAAATCTCGCGCACCTGATCCCAGGTCAGGAAGTCGGAGCGTGCGCGGGGTGCACCGGCAAAATCCACTGGCTGATTGAGCGGGGTGTCGATCCAGGTGCCGACCGGGGCCAGCAAGGCGTGCCAGTTGTAGGCACGCAGCACCGGCAACACGCGGGTATAGAAGCTTGAGTAACCGTCGTCGAAGCTGAGCAGGATCGCTTTGGCTGGCAGTTCCGGGCCGCCCTTGCGCGCGGCCATGATCTGATCGACGGTGACCGGCTGGTAGCCGTTCTCGCGCAGCCAGGCCAACTGTTCGATCATGCGCTCGGTGCGCACCGCCACCACGGCCTGATCGGGGTCGCGATCTTCGACGTCGTGATAGGCGATGCCCAGCACGTGGTTTTTCGGCCACGGTTTTTCACTGGCCGCCACCGGACGTTGCGACGGCGGCGCGAAGGCCGGGGCTTGCTGGGCGCAGGCGCTGATCAGCAGCACTCCCAGCAGAAGGATGAAACGCGTCATCAAAGGCATCTTCAAACTCTTCTAGAAGCGGAAAGTGAGGTCGACGAGCAGACGCAGATCGGTCTCCCGATCACCGTCGTAGGGCCGGTTGATCACACTGAACAAGCCGCCCACCTCGAACACGTCGTTCCAGGCATAACGCTGGCCGTAGCCGAGCATCGCCATGCCGCCGGTGCCGTGGTCACGCTGGCTGTAGGTGCCCGCACCGGCCTGGAATTGCTGGCTCCAGGAGGTTTCGTAGCGGTGGTAGAGCACATGGTTGACGTTGACCGTCGGCATCACGCTGAAGTCCGACTTCGGGTTGAAGTACGGCACGTCATCGGATTTCGAGTTGTGGCTGGTGCCGACTTCCAGACCGGCATCGACCTGGACGTTCGGCGCGCTGTAGACACCCTCGCGCCCGGTGAGCAAGGCCTCGACGCGGTTGTTGCCATCACTGAAGTGCGACGGGCTGACCGACAGCCGCCACTCGCGGCTCTCATTGGCGCGCCAGCGGATGAACGCGTTGCCGCCGTTGGCCTTGATGTCGCTGTTGAGCGCACGCAACGGCGTCTCGGCCGACAGGTAGGCGAAGCTGCCGCCGTACTGCCAGTTGTCGTTGATGTCGCGGGCAATCGCGATGCGTGCGCCCTGTTTGGCGCCGTAACCGTAATCGTGATTGGAAACTTCGGCTTCCAGGCTCATGTCACGGGTGCGCCGTTCCAGGCCAACGCGCTGGAAGCGGTCGGTGCCGGTGCCTTCGGCGAAATCGCCGGTGGCATAACCGGCGCCGACGAACACCCGCCAGTCCTCATCGATCGGCGGGCTGTACAGGGTGCTCTGGATGCCGAAATCGCGGCTGCCACTGACCGCGCCCGCACCACCGCTGCCGCCGCCTCCGTTGGCCTTGCCACCGTAGGCTTCGACGCGCAATTCGGACATGTCGTGCACTTCGCGCTCGCGGGCCGCGCGTTGCACCTGGCGGTTGTCGGGAAAACGCGCGACCACGTCATCGGTCAGCGCATCCATCTGACGCCATTCCTGCAGGCTCATCGCGGTGCGCGCCTGAGCCAGTTCCAGGCCCATGTCGCGGGGGGCCATGCTCTCGGTTTCCTTGAGCTGGTTTTCGGCGCGGCGTGGCCATTGTCGGGCCAGATACAGATCGGCCTGGGCCAGACGCAAACCGAGGTTGCCCGGGGCCTGATCGACCAGGGTTTGCAGACGTTCCTCCCCGTGTGGCAGATCGGAACCGTAGGTACCGGCCTGCGCCGCGAGCTGCTGGGCGTCCATCCATTCGTCGTTGGGGTTGCCGATCGGCAAGCCCTTGAGTTCGACGCGCGGCTTCTGGGTCTTGGCCAGATCCTCGGCGACTTTGCGCGCTTCATCGGCGCGGTCACTTTCCAGCAGCGAGTAGTACAACGCGGTGGTGTCTTCGAGACGATCACCGACATCAGCGTCGGGGGCCGACAGCACCTGGCGATACAGGTCAGTGGAGACTTCCGGCTGGCGCTGATCCAGATACGACGCCGCCACCCAGCGCAAGGCGTAGGTCGGAATCTTCACGCCTTCGCTTTGCAGCTTCTGATATTCATTGATCACGTCGGCGGTGCGCGCCCGCGCTTTGAGTGCGCCCATGCGGTCGATGCGCCAGCGAATCACGTCATCGTGGGCGCTGGCGTCCGGGGTCCAGGTGGCGAGCAATTTGTCGTAATCGGCCAAGGCGCGGTCGGCGATCACATAGCGTTCTTTTTCGCTGCGGGTGGCGAGTTCGGCCAGACGCACGCGTTCGGCAGCCAGATCACCTTCGAGGCGGCGCAGGGTGACCGGGTCGATCAGCCCCGGACGTTGATTGGCCAGGCGCAGCGCCGGTTCCGGCAGCCGCGCCTTTTGCAGGGCGACCACGTATTCACGGGCGACTTCCGGCTTGCTGCCGGCACGCATGAACGCCTGATCGTATTCAAACAGTGCGTCGTACTGCTTGCCGGCGCGGGTCAACGCGTAGCCCAGTGCGAGGCGGCGCGAAGGGTCATCCGGTTTGGCGGCAACCAGAGCCTTGGCGCGGGTCACGGCTTCGTCGGGTTTGCCCGCGTCAGCCTGAGTCAGCGCCAGCCCCAGTTGCAGGTCAGCGTTGTCCGGCTCCAGCGCCAGGGCCTTGCTGTAGACCTGGGTCGCCTGCTCCCAACGCTTGAGGTTGCGATAGGCGCGTGCGGTGGCGGTCAGTGCCTGCACCGGCAGCACCCGGTCACGGCCCTGAGTTTCATAGACCTGCACCACCTCGGCGTCGAGGCCGGCCCAACTGGCGATCTGCAGGTGATCGCTGATCTGCCCGGTGGTCGATTGCCCCGGTGGCACCTGGCGCAACACGTTCAGCGCAGGCGTGGTCTGCCCGGCACGGGCATCGCGCACCATCTGATCATAGGGCGTATCGGCAAACGCCAGTGCCGGCCAGAGCAACTGGCTGCACAGCGCAACGCGAAACAACGGGCGTAAACCACGATGTAAAACAGGAACATCAATACGCGGCATTCGTCAGCATCCTTACATGGCCAGCCGGGTCGCAATGCCCCCCTTGCCCATTCGTAACGGAGACCGAGTCAAAAGAGACCCAGCCAAGCTTAGTCAGGCAGTCTTGCATGCAAGCGTAGTCGAATATCCAGAACGCAATAATTGTTCAGAATCGTGGCGCCGGCTGAGACGAAAACCCGAACACCAGACAGCAAAACGCCCGGCGTCTGGTGATCAGAGGCCGGGCGTTGCTATTAAGAGCGCAGGATTACTGCACTTGCGTGACGCCAGCGAACTTGCTCATCAGGAAGCCGACGAACTGCTCAACGGTCATCTTCTGGCCGTTGAACTCCACCTGATTGGCAGCGTAATGCAGCTTGGTCACGACGTTGGTGCCATCGACGGTCGCCAACTGCGAACCGACGGCCATGCCGGAGAACATGTCGGCACCGGCGCTGGCCTGGTCGACGATGGCTTTGGCGTCAGTCTGACCGTCAAGCTGCGCCTGCACGCTGAGCAGATCGATCAGCATCGGCTTGGACACCTGAATGTTCAGGTCCAGCAGCGCGACCAACTGTTCACCCAGTTGATCCGGCGGCAGATCCATCGACTGTGGCTTGGTCAGATCAATCACCAGGCTGGCGCGGCTTTCACCGTTGGCGGTTTTCAGCGACAGGTTTTCCAGCGCGATCTGTGGACTGGCGGCCAGCAGTTTCTGCAGGTCAGCCTTGACCTGTGCCGACTCGGCCTCGGTCAGGTTCAGTTCAGGTGCCGGCAGGCCGGCTTCGGCAGCGGCCGCCGCTTCCTTCTCGTACGGCTGCAATTTGGTCTGGTAGATCTGCATCAGCGACATCGTCGACGGGATGTCGAGGTTCTTCAGACTCATGGCCATGTTGGCCGAACCGATTTTCTTGTCGTTGAGGGTGACTTCACCCACCTTGTAGTCAGCGCGGCCCGAGGCATTGCTGCCGCTCTCTTCAGTGAGGTTCTTCATTTCGAAGTTCTTCACGCCGAGCACCGACTGCTTGGGACCGAAGGTGGTTTTGCTGTTGGTCAGCTCCAGGGTGTTTTCCCCGGTGTAGTAGCCGTAGCTGCTCTTGGTAAGGTTGCTGGCCAGGGTCAGACCGTTGAGTTCGACCTGCACCGGTGCTTGATCCTGCGACACGGTGACCAGTTTCAGGTTGTCCATGTAGCCGTCAGCCTTGACCTTCTGCGCCTGGGCACTGGCGGAGATGTTCATGGTCAGGCCGGAGAATTTCAGGCTCGACTGCTCGTCCAGCGCGGTTTCCAACGGCAGCAACTCGAGGCTGCTGGTGGTGGATTCGTCGTAGCCGATGTTGGTCACGCCCTTGAGCGGCGCGGCGCCCTTGGTGGCGGCAAACCATTTTTCGGTGGCCGGGCTCTTTTCCAACTCGTAATTGCTGGTGGCCATGACCGGCAGCCACTTCAGCGACACCAGGCGCGAGAACGGCAGCGGGCCGTGCTCGATGTGGTCGACAAACAGCAGCTCGACCGGCTGGTCGCCGAACATCTCGCCCTCGCCCTTGAGGCGGTAGTGCGCGGTGCTGGTGAAGGTGTGCCGCTCCAGCGACACCAGCTCCAGCGACGCGGTGCCATTGGAGCCGGCCATCGCGGTCTGCAGCTCTTTGTTGGCGTTGCTGACGGCGTTGTTCAGTACGCCTTCAATCTTGGTCCCGGTGTACCAGGCCCCGCCGGCGCTGATCGCACCGATGGCAACAACAATCCCGAGAAGCACGCCTGCTGATTTATTCATGAATGACCTGATCAATGTCCGTGGCTGTAAGTGTCGTCGTCTTCCCTGAACCCGTGACCGGGTCGCGGCTCGACTCCGCTGAAATTAGCGGTGGAGATTAGCACTGGCAGCGCGAGGCGGCCCAATGTTTAAAGGTTAAAGAGTGTCTATGGGGAGTGTGGACAGCTGACAGGCGGGGAGAGTTTCGGCGTTTTTCAGGTCGTCTTCGCGAGCAGGCTCGCTCCCACAGGTGCAGTGTTACCCTTGTGGGAGCGAGCCTGCTCGCGAAGAGGCCAGTGAAATGAATGCAGATCAGGAATACTGAACCTCGATCTCATCGAGTTGATGATCGAAGCTCTTCAACCGCGCCGTCCAGGTATACACCAGCACTTCAAAGTCGCGATCGATCACCGCCCCGCCCGGCCCGTCAGCGCGCGGGTCACAGAAATCCAGCTGATAGCGCTCGCGGGCCATGGCCGTGGCGACATCCGACAGTTCGCGGGCATTGTTGAGCCAGTGCCAGCCTTCATCGGCAATCTGCTTGTCGAGCTCCAGACACTGCTTTTTCAGGGCTTCGAGGCTTTTTTCCAGCGGCGTGCCGGTGAGTTCGCCCATGACTTCGGCGAAGGTGCGTCCCGGTTGCCAGTAGCTGCCCCAGAAGTAGCGGTCGAATACGGTTTCGACCCGACGCAGGGCGACTTTGGTGTCCCAGATCAGCACCAGGGTCTTGCCTTGTTCAAGTTGTCTTTTCTTGACTCGCTGCACCTGGATCGACGCCCAGGCCACCACGACAATTGCCATCACCGCGATCAACGCCGTGGCACTGTCGAGGAAGACCATGGCCTTGTCGATCTGATGGGCCAGCATGATGCCGTAGAAATAGGTGGCCGATAGCAGCACCAGCGCTACCAGGGCGCACCAGAAGCCGAGAGCGTAAGGGTTTTTCATTATTGGTTTCCCCTAGACCAGCGCTAGCAATGTGCGCTGAAAGGGTGCGTTGCACGTGGCACCCCTTCAACACTTCAAAGCATAGCAACGGCTTCAGGGTTTGCTGGCGCTTGAGGCTTGCGTTCGTCCGCTTTCCCAACCGCCACCGAGGGCGAGGAATAAATCGATCTGGCTCATGGCGACCTGGGTGTTGGCGGCGGCCAGTTGCGCGGTGACGTCGGTGTAGGTGCGGGTCGCCTGCAGGTCGGCGAGGAACGACTCGCGCCCGGCCTGGAAGAAGCGGTGGGTCTGGTCCGCCGCCAGTTTTGCCGATTGCTCGGCATCGGCCAGGGCGTCGCGGCGTTGCAGCAGCGCGCTGTACTGGGCCAGACCGGTCTGGGTTTCGCGGATGGCGTTGAGCACCACGCCGTCGAAATGCGCCAGTGCGGCCTGGGTGTTGGCCTCGGCTTCACGGATCCGCGCACGGGCGCCGTTGGTCGGCACCTTCCAGCTCAGCGACGGGCCGAAGCCCCAACGGTTGGTCGACGGATCGCCCAAGTCGTCAATAAGACCGACGGTGCCGATGGTCGCGCCGATGCTGATGTCCGGATACAGCTCGCCCGTGGCGACGCCGATGCCCGCTGTCGAGGCCGCCAAGCGACGTTCCGCCTGACGGATATCGGGACGACGCTTGAGCAGCGCAGCGCCATCACCCACCGGCACCAATTGGGCGATTTTCGGCAACTCGGCACAGGTTGCGGTGCCGGCCGGCAATTGCTCGACCGGTTTGGCCAGCAGCATCGACAGGCGGAACAACCCGGCCTGACGCGCCGCCTCATAGCGCGGCAGGTCGGCGCGCAACGACTTGAATTGGGTTTGCGAACGGGTGACCTGGGTCTCATCACCACGCCCGGCATCGCGCAGACGCTGGATCAGCGTGGTGCTCTGCGATTGCAGGTCGAGGGAGTGCTGGGCAATTTCCCGCTCTTCGTTGGCCGCGCACACTTGGGTGTACGCGCGAACCACATCGGCCACCAAAGTGATGCGTGCGGTGTCAGCCGCTGCTTGAGTCGCATCGGCGTTAGCCTTCGCGCCTTCGATACCGCGTTGCAGGGTGCCCCATAGATCGAACTGATAAGACGCACTGATGCCAATATCGCCGACGTTGTCGACCGGGACTTTTTCCGGCAGCAAGAACGCCTGCCCGGATTCCTGCAAACGCTGCGCGCCCATCTTCACGCCTGCGCTCCAGCCACCCGCCGCTTCAGCCTCATCGACTTGCGCGCGAGCCCGTTGAAGGTTCGCCGCCGCCACGCGCAAATCAGTGTTGGACGCCATGGCCTGCTGCACCAGTTGATCCAGACGCGGGTCCTTATACAGTCGCCACCAGTCAGCCGGTACCGGCGCTGACACCACCGGTTTGCCCTCCACCGCCAGTTCGCCCTGAAAGTCCTTGCGCTGCACCGCCGCGTCAGCGGGCAGCTGATAGTCCGGCCCGACCATCTGACAGGCCGAGAGCATCACGCCCAACCCGGCGATCATCAGGGCCTTGTTCATTGCGCGGGCTCCTGCGTTTTGTCGTCGATGATCGACACGGTCGCGGTACGCCCGGCGATCATGCGGAAGTCTTCCGGCACCTCGTCAAAGGCGATGCGCACCGGAATCCGTTGTGCCAGGCGCACCCAGCTGAACGCCGGGTTGACGTTCGGCAGCAGGTTGTTGCCGCTGGTGCGGTCACGGTCTTCGATACCGGCGACGATGCTTTCGACATGCCCACGCAGCCTGGCCTTGTCGCCGATCACGCGGATATCCACCGACTGCCCGACATGAATGCCGTCGAGTTTGGTTTCTTCGAAATAGCCGTCGATGTGGAACGAGTTGCTGTCGACCACCGACAACACCGGACGCCCGGCGGTGACGAATTCCTGCACCCGGGGCGCACGGTCGTTGACGTAGCCGTCCACCGGGCTGCGGATCACCGAGCGATCCAGGTTGAGCTGCGCGCTGTCCACCGTCACCAGCGCTTCGGCCAGCGCCGATTGCGCGCGGGCAACTTTCGACTGGCTTTCTTCCAGTTGTTCGGCCGGCACCAGATTGCCCAGGCCACGGTTACGCTTGGCTTCGCGCTGGGCTTGAGCCAGGGTTTCCTCGCGATCGGCAACCGCCGCTTTAGCCTGACGCAGGGCCAGTTTGAAGCGGTCCTGATCGATGCTGAACAGCACCTGACCGCGCTTGATCAACTGGTTGTCCTTGACCTCGACCTGCTGGATCAGCCCGGACACGTCCGGAGCGATCTGGATGATGTCGGCGCGAATGTGGCCGTCGCGGGTCCACGGCGCAAACATGTAATACATCACCATGCGCCAGACGAGGACGACGGCAAAAATCACGATCAGCAGGGTCAGGACCACGCGACCGATAGTCAGAAACGGTTTTTTCATGTCATCAGGTATCGACTGAGTGAGTCCACGCCGTACAGCAGCACGGCGTAGAGCGCCACGTTGAACAATGCCCGGTGCCAGACCAGACGGTAAAAGTGCAGGCGCGTGAGCACGCCATGCACCAGCAAAAACAACACATAGGTGATGCCCATCAGCACCAGCAGGGTGGGCAGGAAAATCCCGCTGATATCCAGATCACCGATCATAGGGGCGCTCCATCGGGCAGCGGCTCTTCGGCATCGCTGGTGCTGACGAATTCCACGCCGGGCAGCAGCGCCAGGCGCAAACCGCTCAAGGCATGCAACAGGTTTAGCCGGGTTTCTTCGTCGCCGTGGCCTTTGAGCGCGCGGCGCGCGCGGTCCATCGTCATCAGCAACGGACTCGGCGCCGGCAAGCGTTCGCCGGCCTTCAGACACGCGCGAAAATACTCGCCGACCTCAGCCACCACTTGCTGCAGCAGGGCCTTCGGCGCGCCGGTGACCCGTGGCGTGTAAGCCAGCAGATCGAGCAGGTTCAAGCCGACGCGCACTTCACGCATGGCAATCCCGGTGTCCTGGCCGGTCATGGCCAGACGCGGCAAGTGCTGCATCAAACGGTCGAGCAACTGCACGCCCAGATGTCGATGTTCGGCCAGATTGGCCGGCTCGGTCATGCGCACGATGTCTTTCCAGCTGAAGCGGGTCAGACGTTTGGCGGCCAGTTCGACGCCGAACGGGCGGGCGATCAGGGTCCAGATGAACGCGAACAGCAGGCCCAGAGGGCCGGCCAGGTTGGAGTTCACGAAGGCGAAGAAGTCCGCGTCGTAGGCGCCCTGAATGCTGATGAACGACGAGGTGTTGACCAGCGTCAGGAGCATGCCGAGGAAGAACCGTGGCTGCACCGTCAGGGTGCCGACACAGATGAACGGAACCGCAAACGCCAGTACCAGCATCGGGAAATCGTGCAGGTTCGGCAGAATCAGAAACAGATAAAGGCTGGCGAACAGCACCGACATCCCGGTCCAGAAAAAGAACCGATATATCTGTGGCGCCGGGTCGTCCATCGAGGCGAAGAAACTGCACGCTACCGCCGCCAGAATCACCGCACTGCCACCGTCCGGCCAGCCGAGCAGAATCCACAGCACCGAAGCGACGATGATTGCCAGAACGGTCGAGGCCACCGAATACAGCATCATCCCGCGGTCGAGAAATGGCGTCAGCCGCCCGAGGCGCCAGTGCCGGTAAACCGCGCGCCAGCTGTCCTGGCGCTCGCAGAGAATCGCGTCCTGCAAACTGCGGCAGTCCTGCCACAGATCGATGAATTCGCCGAGGCGATAAATCGCGTTGGAGAACAGCAATTGCTTGCGATCGTCCAGCGCCTCGCAGCTTGGCTGCAGGGCCTGGAGTTGACCCTTGAGCGCCTGCCACCGATCAAGATCGGCGTCGTTATGGCCGAGCCATTGCTGGGTCGCGGTCAGCAGCGGGGCAAACTTTTCCACCAGTTCCGGGGTACGCCGTTCGAGGGCGTAGAGCGAGTCTTCCAGAGCGTCGATCACCGGCAACAGGTGGATCATCCGTCCACGCAATTCCTTGGTGTTGCGCACGGTTTGCGGGCGGGCGCCTTCGTGGGGCAACTGGCCGATCATCAATTCGAGGCTGTTGAAGTTGGCGACCATGGCCATGCGCAGCGCGGCGATCTGTTCCGGCTGCACGTCGCGGCTGAGAAACTTCAGGCTGTAGGTGGTGGCGTCGGCGAACCACTTGCCCACCGCGTCATTGAACACCGGCGCCAAACGTCGCGGCCAGAACATCGCGCCGACCACCGCCGCCACGGCGATGCCGAGAAAAATCTCTTCGGTGCGCGCCTCCGCCACGTCCCACACCGCCAGCGGATTATCCACAGTCGGCAAGGCAATCAGCGGCAAGGTGTAGCCGGCCAGCATCAGTGCGTAACTATTGGCGGTACGCAGGTGCAGCGACAGGAACAGCAAAGTCCCCGTCCACAAGGCAATCACCACCACCAGCACATACGGACTCTGCACGAACATCGGCACGAACAGCACTGCCGCCGCCGCGCCGAGAAAGGTGCCGATGGCGCGGTACAGCGCCTTGGAACTGGTCGGGCCGAGAAACGGGCTGGAAACGATGTACACCGTGGCCATCGCCCAGTACGGACGCGGCATTTGCATGAGCAGGGCGATGTACAGCGCGATCATCGACGCTGCAAAGGTACGGACCCCGTAGAACCAGTCCCGGGCAGGCGGGATGCCAGAGAAAAAACCGTTCAAGAATTGATCACCACAGGCGGATTGGCCGCCTCAAAAGCTCGCAGTACCCGAAGCGTAGCCTCCAGATCACTCTGGTCGATGCCTTCGAGCACTTCATGACGCAGACGCACCAGTTCGATCTCCACCGCTTGCACCAGTTCACGGCCGGTGTCGGTCAGGCTCAGGCACTTGGCCCGACGATCCTGCGCATCTTCGGTGCGGCAGACGTAGCCGGCGTGGCACAACTGATCGAGCAGACGCACCAGCGACGGACTCTCCATCCCGGCCGCCTGCGCCACCTGCACCTGACGCACACCCTCGCCCAACCGCCCGATCATCAACAACGGCACGGCGCAGGCTTCGGAGATTCCATAGTTGACCAGCGTGGTCTGGCAGATCTTCCGCCAATGCCTGGCGGCCACCACCATGGCACTACTGATGTTCATCTGGAGAGCGTCGAGGGAATTCGGCACGGGAAAATGCACACTGTTAGTTTGCTAACTATCAATATCGCATTGGCGGGGAATTTCAGTCAAGTTTTGAAACAAATCTTCTCGGCAGAGAATTTCTATAGTTCATCCAGCTCGATGGCTACCCCTACTTCGTTCCTGCGCGAATATGTGATTGACACCAAATCGAAATCATCCAGCTTATTCAGGATCGCTTCATAAATTTCTGGCGAAATCAGCACAGCCACTGTTGTGTCGTGCTTCCGAAACTCGACAGGCCCGTTGGAGATGCTTTCGATCACTGCCTCAATACAGTCCCCAAGCGCGTCAACATCAATTGTTCTGACTGGCAAAAATGATTGCATCGACGGCTCCGGATTGTTGAATTGGCAAGCTACTCCAACATCGATAGGGATCCTGCGGACATTCTGTAATAAGGTTTTACTTCAGTCCTACAAAACCCGCCCCTTGCGCAACAACACATTCAACTGATCCACCACCTCCGCCCAATCCGCATCATCAAGAATCTCATCCCGCAAAAAATCCGCCTGGCTCCTGCTCCAGAAAAACGCGTCTGCGAGGTGCAACTCGGGTTTGAGTGGTGAATGGGTGGCGATGAATTGGTCGATGCTGGTCGGGTCGTTGTCCAGTCCCAGTTGTTTGAACAGGGATGGCAGGCTGTGGGTTGGCTGCTCCATGGAAGACTCCTTCAAAAATGCGGTGGGTGGGAGATTATTCGCGAGCAGGCTCGCTCCCACAGGGGTACGCAATCAACCTGTGGGAGCGGGCTTGCTCGCGAAGGCGTCCGCGAAAGCGCTACAAAACTTAATGACTCAACTCCCGCACCTCGGCATGCGGCACCATTTTCAGAAACTCGGGCATGCTCATGTGCAGCAGGTAGTTGTGGTTGCCGGCTTCCAGGTAGATGTCTTTCTGCCGGGTCAACAGCGGGTCGATGACCATGTCCAGGCCGTAGGAATCACCGAGCGGCGGCACCGCGCCGCGTTCGCAGTCATCGAAGATATGCGCCAGGTTGCTCTCCCGGGTGATCTGCCATTCGCCGCGACTACGCACTTTACTCAAGTCCAGATGCCGACTGGCCGGCAGCACGGCCATCAGGTAATGCCCGTGGTGGTCGTCGAGAATGACTGACTTGGCCACGCGTTCGGCGGGCACCCCGGAAACCCGCGCGGTTTCCAGGCTGCTGGCCGAGTGGCGGTGGGCCACGATGTCATATTCGCAATGCGCCCGGTTCAGGCTGCTCTGCACTTTTTTTGCCATACGCATGCTGCACCTCGGTGTCCCGCTGAACGTTGTGCCTGTTCTGCTGAGTCTAGTTCGGCCAGTTGCTGATGAAGGGAAATCCGCTCATTGGACACATCCGCTTATTGATCAAAATTCAGCCGGCGCCAGTCTCAACTAGACTTGAGGAAACACCCCATGACTCTCCCGGAGGGTCACGTGAACAGCCGATGTTGCACGTTTTTCCTGATACTGCTGGCCAGCGGCTCGGCCCTCGCGGCTGATGTCCTGCCGACGGCGGTCAATCCGCTCGGCCTGTGGCTGATCACCCTCGGCATTGCCTTTCTGATCGCCGAAGCCGCGCTGCCCAACTACGGGGTGATCGGCCTCGGCGGGATCATCATGTTCGTCATCGGCGCGCTGATTCTGGGCAACGCCGAGTTGCCAGTGCCGATGATCATCGGCCTCGGCCTGGTCAGCGCCCTGCTGCTGATCGCATTGATCGTCCGCGCCTTGAAAACCCGCCCGCGCCACGCCGTCAGCGGCGATGCCGGGCTGGTCGGCAGCGTGACGGCGGTGACCACCGTACAAGCGCAAAACGCCCACAACGGCTGGGTGCAATTGCAGGGTGAACACTGGCAAGTGCAGAGCACGACACCGCTGCACGCCGGGCAATCGGTGCGCGTGGTCGGGCGAAATGGCTTATTGCTGAAAGTCGCCGCGACTGACGCGGTGCGACACGGAGAGTGATCATGGGTCTGCAAATCGGTTTCGTTGCACTGCTGCTGTTGGTCATTGCCCTCGCCGGGTCGACCTTCCGCATCCTGCGTGAGTACGAGCGCGGCGTGGTGTTCCAGCTCGGACGCTTCTGGCAGGTCAAGGGCCCGGGGCTGATCCTGCTGATTCCGGTGGTACAGCAAATGGTCCGGGTCGACCTGCGCACCGTGGTCCTCGACGTGCCGCCACAGGATGTGATCACCCGCGACAACGTCTCGGTGAAGGTCAATGCGGTGCTGTACTTCCGCGTGCTCGACCCGCAGAAGGCGATCATTCAGGTCGAAGACTTTCTCTCGGCCACCAGCCAACTGGCGCAGACCACCCTGCGCGCGGTGCTCGGCAAACATGAGCTGGATGAACTGCTGGCCGAACGCGAGCAGTTGAACATCGACATCCAGCAGGTGCTCGACGCCCAGACCGACGCCTGGGGCATCAAGGTCGCCAACGTCGAGATCAAGCACGTTGATCTCAATGAATCGATGGTGCGTGCGATTGCCAAACAGGCCGAAGCCGAACGCGAACGCCGGGCCAAGGTGATTCACGCAGAAGGCGAACTGCAGGCCTCGGAAAAACTCATGCAAGCCGCCGAAATGCTCGGCCGCCAGCCCGGTGCCATGCAATTGCGTTACATGCAGACCCTGAGTTCGATTGCCGGTGACAAGAGCTCGACGATTGTCTTTCCGTTGCCGATCGAATTGCTCAAGGGGATGGCGGATTTGTCGGGCAAATCCTGAGCCTGCGATCACCCGCCCGGTTTATCGGCGCTCGGCTCCCTCACGTACAAACGTGCAAATGCGCCGCCTGCATGGACATCGCTCTGCCGCTGCCAGTCTTCAGGCAACGCGGCAAACTCATCGGGTTCATCCAGCGTGCCGATCAACCACATCCGCGTGCTGCCCTTGGACACGTCGCCAAGCTGATCGAGGAAAACCTCCTCGCCGACCAAAGTGCCAAATCCGTAGGCATTGGGACGCGTGGAACGCCCATCCGCCGCTGGTGGCGTATACAGACGGATCTGCGCGTCAGTGCGGTTGTAGTAGATGTAGCTGAGGTACCACATCATGTCGCTGGTGACGATCCGGTCACCCTCGGTGAAGTGTCGATTGACGTAGTCGACCAGCACGCTGAACTGATCATTGCTGTCGACCGTGGCGTTGTTCTTCACACCCACCAGTTCGACCCCGACGAACAGCACCAGAATCGCCAGCGCCAGAACGCGAGAGCCTGCGTACAGCCGATCGACCGCCAGCGCCACCAGCATCGGCAACCCCAACGCATAGGCCGTCAAATACCGCTCGATGAACACCGGCGAGATGAACGACACGCCAAACACCAGCAGAATCGGCATCACGCTGTAGCACAGCAACAACAAGCTGCCGCGAAATACGCTGCGATCACGATGCAGGGCAACGGCAATCACGGCTACCAGCGCCAATGGCAAAAGCAAAAACAGCCACCCCGGCAAGGTCATGCCGTCGTCCTGGATCAGCAACGACCAGACCATCGAAGGCAATGAGCTGAGGGTCACCGGATCTTCCCAGCCTATGTCATTGCTGGCCTTGAGTTCCGGGATGTGCTGCAGCAGATCAAGCAGGTTGGACACCCACGGCATGTACAGCAACGCGATGCTCACGTTGGCCAGCCACCAGGCCGGACGCTGAATATGCCGCAGCCGATACCCCGGCTGCACGCACACCGCTGTCAGATACAGCCAGTGGCTGATCACGCACAGAACGGTGAAGTAGTGGGTGTAGAACGCTGCCGTCATCAGCAGCGCATAGGCCACCAGATAGCGATGCCGACGCGGCTGGCGCACCCAGTAGACCAGCGCGATCGTCGCGCCGATCAGCCACATGCCGAGCAGCGAATACATGCGCACTTCCTGGCTGTAGCGCACGGCCGTGGGCAACAACGCCAGCAACAGCCCGGCCAGCAACGCAGCGCGACGGGTGGCAAGCAGATCCACCAGCCACACACCGAGACCGACGGTAATGATCCCCGGCAGCGCACTCATCAAGCGAATGGACAGGATGCCGTCACCGAACAGCCCGATCCAGCCGTGCAGCAGCAGGAAATACAGCGGTGGGTGCACATCGTGGCCCGCTAGCCCCCAGATCTCGGCCAGTGGAAACTGGCTCAGCAGGACGCTGGAGCCTTCGTCGAACCAGATCGCCGCCGCCGTCAGGTCGAAAAAACGCACCGCCGCCGCGAGCAGCATGATCGGTAACAACCAGTGCTCTCTGGCCCAGCGAAGCAGACGCAAGGCCACCAGCCATGCACCCGGGACCGCGCGCGGATCCTGCGTGTCGCCAACCGGCGTTTCTCTGTGTGCCGCCATTGCATCCTCTTGCTGTGCCGGAATATCGCGAACGGATGGAGCCGAACCTGCCCGTCACTTTAGGTCAGCCACGGGAGGGCCGTCGATGGCGGTGTGCGCTTTCACGACATCCGGCACCCCGGCCAATCCCAAACAGCCCTCGGCATTTCCAGTTCAGACCATCAGCGTTGCGCCATCTCCCCCGCCGGATACACCGACTCCCAGCCCCCGCCCAACGCTCGGTACAACCCGACCATCGCCAGCGAAACGCCGGTCGAGCTTTCCACCCACTGCTCCTGAGTCGCCAGCAACGCGCCTTGAACGGTGAGCACGTTGACGAAATCAACCACGCCTTCGACGTATTGCTGTTGTGCGGTGCGCAGGGCGATCTGGTTCTGCCGCACGGCTTCGGCGAGGCTGTCGCGGCGGCGTTGGCTGGCGTTGTAAGCCGTCAGTTGGTCGTCGATTTCATGCCAGGCGCTCAGCACGGTTTGCTGATAGGCGATGGCCGCTTCCTGTTGCTGGGCTTCGCGCAGTTGCAGCATGCCGCGCAGGCGTCCGCCTTCGAACAGCGGCAGGCTCAATTGCGGGCCGATGCCGAACGCGCGCGAGCCCCAGGAGCCGAAATCGCTCAGTTGCATCGCTTGCGAGCCGAGGTTGCCGGACAGGGTGATGCGCGGATAAAAATCGCCCTTGGCCACGCCGATGTTGGCGGTGGCGGCATGCAGGCGCGCCTCGGCCTGCCGGATGTCCGGCCGGCGTTCGGCCAGCTGCGACGGCAGGCCGATGGCGACTTGCAGCGGTGACTGCGGCACCGCGCCGTCTGTGGATAACTCCTTGGCCAGGGCCTGGGGCGGTTCGCCCATCAGCAGGCTGATCGCGTTGATCAATTGCGACTGACGCTGCTCGAGGGCCGGCAGGCGCGATTCGATGGCCGCGACCTGCGCGGCGGCTTCGGCGACGTCGAGATCGGTTGCCACACCATCGCTCAGGCGCAGTTGCGAAAGCTTGAGGCTGTGCCGGGCGACGTCGAGGTTCTGCTCGGTGACCGCGCGGGTGTTTTGCACGCCGCGCAGCTGGAGGTAGTTCTGCGCGGTGTCGGCGAGCACCGCCAGAAGCACACCGCGACGGTCGTTTTCGGCGACTTCGAGGTTGGCATCGGCGGCTTCGGTTTCACGGCGCACGCGGCCCCAGAAATCCAGTTCCCAGGAGGCGGAGAAACCGGCGTCCCACAGGTTGAAGGCGGAATCGCCATTGTGCCCGGACGGGTCATTCAGGCCTTCGCCACTGTTGCGTTTACGCGCGTAGCTGCCGGTAGCGGCGGTGTTCGGGTAGCGATCCGCGGTGATCACCTGGCGCGCGGCACGGCTTTGTTGCAAGCGGCTGCTGGCCAGTTGCAGATCGAGGTTGCTGTTCATCGCCCGCTGGGTCAGAGCTGAGAGTTGCGGGTCGTGAAAAACCTCCCACCAGCGTTCGTTCAGCGGTTCGCTGACAGCCTGGCTGGGGGCGGATTTGGCGGGTTTGGCCCAGTCGGCGATCTGTGTGGCTTCGGGCTTGCGGAAGTCCGGGCCGACGGTGCAGGCGCTGAGGCCAATAGCGAGCAATGCACCGAGGGTGAGTTGCTGCCACTGGCCTCTTCGCGAGCAAGCCCGCTCCCACATTGGGTAATGCGTTCCCCCGGTGGGAGCGGGCTTGCTCGCGAAGGCGTCAGTTCTATCAACGCTGTTCATCGCTGAGTCACCTCGCGCTCCGCCGCCGAGCTGCGAGTGTCAATACTCGCCTCCACCGACATGCCCACACGCAACCGCTCGGCCAATGGCTGACCCGACTCAAGCACGATCTTCACCGGAATCCGCTGCACGACCTTGGTGAAGTTACCCGTGGCGTTATCCGGTTTTACCGCGGCGAAGGTCACGCCGGTGGCCGGGGCGATACTTTCGACGCGACCGTTCAAGGCCTCACCGCCGAGACTGTCGACGCGCACCTGAACGCGCTGCCCCGGCTGCACGTCAGTGAGTTGGGTTTCCTGGAAGTTGGCCAGCACATACGCCTGCTTCAAAGGCACCACCGCCAGCAGCTTGCTGCCCGGCGTGACATAAGCACCGACACGCACCGCGCGCTCGCCGATCATGCCGTCCTGCGGCGCGGTGATGCGCGTATACGACAGCTCGAAACTGGCGATTTCCAGCGCCGCTTGCGCATGCTTCAGATTGCCTTCGGCAGCATCGCGCTGCGCGGTGAGAATCTCTACCTGCTTGCGCTCGGCCGCCAGTTTCGCGCTGGCAGTGTCGAGCCGAGCGCTCGCCTGATCGATGCGCGTACGGGCTTGTTGCGCGTTCTGCACCGTGCCGGCACCTACACCGGCGAGGTGGTTGTAGCGATTGAGTTCCTGCTGGGCGAAGGCCATTTCTGCCTTGGCCGAGACCACCGAGGCCTGCGCCTGAGCAATCACCGAGGTCTGCCGCTCCAGCGTGGCCTTGGCGTTTTGCAACTGAGCGCGGGCGACCAGGGTTTGCGCATCGGCCGCTTCAGCGGCGGCGCGCAAATCGCGATCATCGATCAGCGCCAGCAACTGCCCGGCCTTGACCTGCTGGTTGTCTTCCACCAGCACTTCCTTGATGAATCCGGCCACGCGCGGCACCACCAGGGTGAAGTCGGCGGAAACAAACGCATCGTTGGTGTTTTGCTGGGTGCGCTTGCCGAACAGTCCCGGCACCGCCAGGTACAGCAACACGCCGACCGCCAGTGCGGCCGCCACGGCCACCGCGAGTTTTTGCTTTGCTTGAGTCGTCATAAAAACCTTCGGTATCAGTGAAGCAATCAGGTCGGCGCGCGGGGCGGAAAGATCCGCGTCGGCAGCCAGAAAATCAGCAGGATCAGCGCCACCGCGACGCCAGCCATGCACACATAGAGATCAGAGGAAGTCAGCACCACGGCCTGTTCGTGCAGGCGATGGGCGAGGCCCGGGTCGCTGCGATCGGCCAGCGGTGAGTTGCCGAGGTTGTCGATCAACATGGTCGAGTGGAAATGCAGGCGCGCGGTGGTCAGCGCCTCAATGACTCCGGTGGCGATCACCGCCGCCAGGCCTTTCACCGTGTTGAACCACGCGGAGGCGAACGGCCCGTCCTGCGGCTGGATGCTGCCGGTCGAGAGCATCAACAGCGGCAGCACCGACATTGGCTGACCGAAAATCTGCAGCCATTGCAGGACGTAGAAATTGTCGCGGATCCACTCCGAAGTCAGCAGCGAGCCCCCCATGCAGGACAGGGTCAACATGCTCAAACCGATGCCGAGCACCCAGCGGCAATCGACCCAGCGCAAGTTGCACAGCGACGCCACCAGCGGCAGCGCGATCAGTTGCGGCAACGCGGCGATCAGCATGATCGGCGCGGTCTGCACCGGGCGATAACCCTGGACCTGCGCCAGATAGCTCGACGGGATCAGCACCACCGCCTGCAACACCACCAGCACCCCGGCCAGGGTCATCAGGGCGAACGCCAGGTTGCGGATGCCGAGCATCTGCAACTTGAAAAACGGAATCGGCTGCGACCATTCATTGATCAGAAACGCCACCAGCAACAGCGAACCGGCGCCGAGCAAACCGCAGATCAGGCTCGACTCGAACCAGTCCAGCCGATTGCCCTGGAGCAAGCCGATCACCAGCATGCAGATCGCCGGGAAGCCCAGCAGCAGGCCCTTCCAGTTGAAGGTCTTGAGGCGCTCCAGGCGCAGCGGATCCTGCGGAATCCCCCAAGCGACCATTGCCATGGCAATCAGGCACGGCACGATGATTTGCCAGAACGTCCATTGCCAGCCGACGTACTCGCTCCACAACCCGGCCAGCGGCGTGCCGAGACCGGGGCCGAAAGTCGCGGTCAGCGCATAACCGGCCAGACCATAGAGTTTGAAATTGGCCGGTAGAAAACGCAGGGCGACGGTCATCAGCATTGGCGGCAACGCGCCGCCGGCCAGCCCTTGCAGGGTGCGCATCAGCAGCAGGCTTTCGTAGTTGGGGGCGAACGGGCACAGCACGCCGAGCAGCGTGAACAGGCTGATCGCGCAGAGGGTGAAACGGCGCAGCGAAAAGGTCACCGAGCACCACGGCGCGAACGCCATCGCCGCCACCGAGGTCGCGGCGTAGCAGGACACCAGCCAGGTGCCTTCGTCATAACCGATGTTCAGCGCGCCCCGAATGTCGGCCAGTGCGACTTTGGTCACCATTTCGTTGAGGCCCGAGACCAGCACCGCCAGCAGCACACCAACCAGGCCGGTGATGATCCGCGCCCCGAACACCGGTGGCGCAGCCGCCGTCGCCGGACTGGCCGCAGCAATGGGCGCCGGAACCGACAGGGATGTCATGGATACACACTCCGGAAGGAAAAATACCGGAGCATTTTAGTAAGGCTTACTGCTGACGAAAATTGACTTATTGGCAGGTTATAAGTGCGCTCAGTGCAGCAATGAATATCCAGTGTGGGAGCGGGCTTGCTCGCGAAAGCGGTGGATCATTCAACCTGTGCGGTGCCTGACACGACGCCTTCGGGAGCAAGCCCCCTCCCACACGGACTCTGCTTGTATCAGGGTTGCGTGGCCAGCCACGTCTCGTCACAACACGCCTTGAGCGTTTCGCGCAGCCAGCGGTGCGCCGGGTCCTTGTCGAAGCGCGGGTGCCAGGCCTGAGTCAGCATCAGCGTCGGCAACGGAATCGGCAGATTGAACGAACGTAGCTTCAGGCCCAGTCGGCGCACGCTGAGCAACGCTTCCTTGGGCACCGGCAAGATCAGGTCGGAATCGGGCAAGGCAAACATCGCCGCGTGGAAACTCGGCGCGATCACCGCCACCCGCCGCTCCAGGCCCAGTGCATTCAGCGCGGTGTCAATGGGGCCGCGAGCAATGCCACGGCGCGACATGCTGATATGCGAGTAGCCGGCGTAGCGCTCGGCGGTGATCTCGCCGTCGAGCAGTGGATGATCCTCACGCACCAGACCGACGAAATGCGTGGAGAACAGGTTCTGCACTTTGACTTCCGGGGTTACCGGACGGGTGTTGCTGACACTCAGATCAATCCGTCCTTCACGCAGCGCTTCGTCGTCGCCATCGCCCTCGGGGACGAAGCGCAACTCGCAGTGTGGCGCCTGCTGGTCGAGGGTATCGAACAGCTTGCCGCCATATACGCCAATGAAAAAGTCGTTGGCGCGGATGCTGAAGCGCCGGCGCAGGGTGCCCAGATCCACGCTGTCGGCGGAGCGAAACAGCAGCGCCGCCTGCTCGACGACATCGCGCACCTGCTCGCGCAATTCGAGGGCTTTTGGGGTGGGTACCAAGCCACGACCGGCGCGCACCAGGATCGGATCGCCGATCGCCTCGCGGATCCGCGTCAGAGTGCGGCTCATGGCGGCGGGGCTGAGGTTCATCCGCCGCGCGGCGCCGACCACACTGCCCTCGTCGAGCAGAGCGTCGAGGGCGACCAGAAGATTCATATCCGGGAGTTGCATGCTGAGCACTCGTGGCTGATCTGGATTGATCTGGGTGCAATGCTAGCAAACATCCTTCAAATTTGGCGGCGGCTGAAAGGACGCCTTCGCGAGCAAGCCCGCTCCCACAGGGGAACGCATTCCAAAATGTGGGAGCGGGCTTGCTCGCTAAGGCGCCGGTCCTGCCAACACAAATCTCAGCGCTGCATGCCCCAACGCTTCACCGTCACTCGCTCCAGCGTATCGAACACCAGATTCTCCACCAACAACCCGATCAGGATCACCACCGCCAACCCGGCAAACACCTTGTCGGTGTACAGCTCGTTGCGATTCTGGAAGATGTACCAGCCCAACCCGCCCTTACCACTGGTCGCACCGAACACCAGTTCGGCGGCGATCAGCGTGCGCCAGGCAAACGCCCAGCCAATTTTCAGCCCGGCGAGGATCGACGGCAGCGCTGCCGGGATCAGGATGAACAGCACAAAACGCATGCCCTTCAGCCCGTAATTACGCCCAGCCATACGCAGGGTTTCCGAGACACCGAGAAAACCGGCGTAGGTGTTCAACGCCAGCGCCCACAGCACTGAATGCACCAGCACGAAAATCAGGCTGTTCTGCCCCAGCCCGAACCAGAGCAACGCCAGTGGCAGCAAGGCAATCGCTGGCAGCGGGTTGAACATCGAGGTCAGGGTACTCAGCAGATCGCGACCAAACTGCGTCGACACCGCCAGCGTGGTCAGGGCGAATGCCAGCACGATGCCGATCAGGTAACCCTTGATCAGCACCACCAGCGATATCCACACCTTGCCCAGCAACTCACCACTGAGCAGGCCGTCGTACAGCGCATGACTGGTCTGCAGAAAACCTGGCAGCAGCAGGTCGTTGTTCTGCACCCGGGCGATCACCTCCCAAAGGATCGCCAGCAGAATCAGGATCAGGCTTTTGCGCAGCCAGCCCTGTTGCCACAGGCGTTGGCCCAGCGGCAATTCGCGCTCGAGCGGCACGCTGGTCAGTGGTTCAAGGACCGTTTCAAACTCTTGTCGTACAGACGATGGTTGGCTCATCGGGCAATCCCTCCAGAACGCTCAATAAGCGATACGAATGTCGTTGAAGTCATGGTCACGCTCGGTTTCCGGCGACTGGCCTTCATCGAACAGCAAACGGTGAATGCGCCGCGCCGATTCCTGAAACGCTACGCCGCCGAGGCTTTGCAGATCGTATTGATGGCTGTGCACCTCAGCGCGTACCCGCCCCGGATGTGGCGACAGCAGCAGGATGCGATTGCCGACCACCAGCGCCTCTTCAATCGAGTGCGTAACGAACAGCAAGGTGAAGCGCACCTCCTCCCAGAGCAGCAGCAATTCTTCCTGCATCTTGCGCCGGGTCAGCGCGTCCAGCGCGGCGAACGGCTCATCCATCAGAAGGATTTTCGGCTGCATCGCCAGCGCGCGGGCAATCGCCACCCGCGCCTTCATGCCGCCGGACAAGGTGTGCGGATAGGCGTCGGCGAACGCTGCCAGACCGACCTTTTCCAGATAGTGCAGCGCGCGTTCTTCGGCGTCTTTTTTGTTCAGGGTTCGCGAGGCCAGCAGCGGAAACATCACGTTCTGTTTCACGGTTTTCCACGGCGGCAGTTGATCGAACTCCTGGAACACCACGATCCGGTCCGGACCGGGTCCATCAACCCGCTGACCTTGCAGGCGAATCTCGCCTTCACTCGGTGCAATGAACCCGGCGGCTGCCTTGAGCAACGTCGACTTGCCGCAGCCGGACGGGCCAAGCAGCACGAAGCGATCCGCCGGATCGATTTCGAAACTGACCTGATGCGTGGCGCGCACCACCCGTTGCGGGGTGCGGTATTCGAGGCTGACGTTATCCACCGCCAGCAGCGCTTGCGTACTGGCGATCGGGTTGCTGGCCGCGTGGCCTTGCAAAGGGGCATTCATCTCGATCAGCTCCCTTGCAGCGGTTTGGCGTCCTGGAAGAAGTAGTCCTTCCACGACTCCGGTTTGTTTTTGATCGCACCGACGCGGTAGAGGAATTCGGCCAGTGGGTAAGTATTTTTCGGCGTGACGCTGAATTCGAATTGCGGGTTGTCGATGATCTTCAGCAGCTCGGCGCGGTCGATCTTGGCTTTGGTCACGCGGATGTAGGTGTCCGCCGCCGCGCCCTTATCGTTCTGCGCAAATTGCGCGGCTTCGGTCAGCGCTTCGACGAAGGCTTTGTAGGTTTTCGGGTTGTCGTTGCGGAATTTCTCGGTGGCAAACAGCACCGTCGGCGAGTTCGGGCCGAGAATGTCGTAGGAGTTGAGCACCACGTGCACGTTCGGGTTCTGCAGCGCCTGATCCTGGAACGGCGGGTTGGAGAAATGCCCGGTCAGTTCGGTGCCGCCGGCGATCAGCGCAGCGGTCGCATCCGGGTGCGGCACGGCGATGGTGTACTTGTCGAGGCGATTGAATTCCTTGTCACCCCACTGTTTGGCCGTCGCGTATTGGAGGAAGCGCGACTGCACCGACACGCCCACCGCCGGCACCGCAATGCGGTCCTTCTCGGTGAAATCGGCAATGGTTTTGACCTTGGGATTGTTGCTCACCAGGTAGTACGGGAAGTTGCCGAGCGAGGCCACAGCTTTGACGTTCTGTTTGCCGTGGGTGCGATCCCAGATGGTCAGCAGCGGGCCGACCCCGGCGCCGGCAATGTCGATGGAACCGGACAGCAGCGCATCGTTGACCGCCGCGCCGCCCGAGAGCTGCGTCCAGTCGACCTTGATGTCGATGCCTTGCTGCTTGCCGTACTTCTCGATCAGGCCCTGATCGCGCACCACGTTGAGCAATAAATAGACAATCCCGAACTGTTCGGCGATGCGGATTTCACCTTCGGCGTGGGCCACGGTTGGCGCCACCAGGCTGCCGGCAAGCAGGCTGAAACCCAGGCCGATGGCCGCCGCCAGCGGTGCAAATGGAAGACGTTTGGACATGATCGAATCTCCGGCAAATCAGAAAGGCGCGTCGCCCTGGATGGTCGTGCGATACAGCTTGCGGCGCAGGTGCGCGGGGCAGCCGGCGGCGAGGTGGATCAGCGAACGGTTGTCCCAGAACACCATGTCGTGGGGCTGCCACTGATGGCGGTAGATGTTTTGCGGCAGCACGCTGTGGGCGTAGAGCTCGGCGAGCAGTTGTTTGCTCTCGTCTTCCGGCAGGCCGACGATGCGGGTGGTGAAGCCTTCGCTGACGAACAACGCCTTGCGGCCGTTTTCCGGATGGGTACGGACGATCGGGTGCACCACTTCGGCGACCTGCGCCAGTTGTTCCGGGGTCAGGGTCGGACGCCAGTTGCCTTCGAATTTGGTTTCGCTGTAGCGCGCGGTGTAGGAATGCGCGGCAGAGCGGCCTTCCACGGCTTTGCGCAGCGCCTCGGGCAGGTTGTCCCAGGCTTTGTGCATGTCGGCGAACAGCGTGTCGCCGCCCTCGGACGGCAACTCCTGGGCATGCAGCATCGAGCCGAGACTCGGCAGCTCTTTATAGGAAAGGTCGGAGTGCCAGAACTTGCCGGCGTCGCCCAGACCGATGTTCTGGCCGTTCTCGACGATGTTGGAAACGATGAGGATTTCCGGGTGATTGGCCAGCAGGAACTGCTTGAGTACGTGAATCTGCAACACGCCGAAGCGGCGGCTGAAATCGATCTGCTGTTGCGGGGTGATGCGCTGGTCGCGGAACACCACCACGTGGTGATCCAGGTGCGCACGATGAATGCGCGCGAAGTCCTGATCGTTGACCGGCCGGGTCAGGTCCAGGCCGATGATCTCGGCACCGACGGCACCGCTGAACGGACGAATTTCAAAGGTTTGCGGCGCGGCAGTCGCGGCGCTTGGGGTGGCAGTAGCTGCGGACATCTTTCAATCTCCCACGCACGGCGCGCTCACAGGCGCGCACGTCGATCAGACACTCACGCTGGATTGCGTGTTGGTTCAGGTCGTGCGGCGCGCCGATTGGTCGGCAGGTACGCAGGTGGATGACTTTAAAGCTATAAGAACTGGAAATTAAATACCGTTAATGAATAACGATATGGCGGATGGTGAGGAATGGACTGGATGGTGAGTGACGGTTTGTGTCACTTACTGACAGGAGTGTGTTATTCCCGCTGACGCCTTCGCGAGCAGGCTCGCTCCCACAGGGGTTCGTTGGTGAACACAAAATGAGTGCTTAACAAAGATCCAATGTGGGAGCGAGCCTGCTCGCAAAGAGGCCATCAGCCGCGCTGCAAATCTAACGCTCGTGCAACGCCTCGGCCCGCGCCCGGATGATCGGCTTGAGCAGATAGCTCAACACCGATTTCTTGCCGGTGATGATATCCACCGACGCCACCATCCCCGGAATGATCAGCAGCGGCTTTTCATCAGTGCCCAGGTGGCTGCGCTCGGTGCGCACCTTGATGATGTAGTAGGTGGTTTTCTTGTCTTCGTCGGTGATGGTGTCGGCACCGATCTGCTCCAGTTTGGCTTTCAGCCCGCCATAAATGGTGTAGTCGTACGCGGTGAATTTGACGATCGCTTCCTGCCCCGGATGCAGGAACGCAATGTCCTGCGGACGGATCTTGGCTTCGACCAGCAAGGTGTCATCCAGCGGCACGATTTCCACCATGTCGCTGCCCGGCTGAATAACACCGCCGATGGTGTTGACCAGCAACTTGTTGACGATCCCGCGTACCGGCGAGGTGACCAGCGTCCGGCTGACCCGGTCTTCCAGGGCCTTGCCGGTGGCCTGGGCCTTGTTCAGGTCGGTGCGGGCTTCGTTGAGCTGGGTCAGCGCATCGCTGCGAAATTTGCCGCGAGTCTCGTCGATCTTGCGCTGGACTTCCTTGATTGCCGATTCGGCGCGCGGGATCGCCAACGTGGTGGCGTCGAGCTGACCACGGGTTTCGACTTCGGCACGCTTGAGCCGCAGCACTTCAACAGGTGACACCGCGCCCTGCGCCACCAGCGGCTCGGACATGTTGATTTCCTGACGTTGCAGGCCCAGTTGCTGGCGGTATTGCGCCTGTTTGGAGCTGAACTCGCGCAGCTCTTGCTGACGCTGGATCAACTGCTCCTGCAAACCACCGATCTCGTCGTGCAGTTGCTGACGCCGGCTGATGTACAACGATTCTTCGCTTTTCGCCTGACCCGGCACGGCTTTGAGCACGTCTTCCGGGAAATTCAGCGGACGGTCATCGACCTCGGCGCTCAGACGCTCGACGCGCAGCAGCATAGACAGCCGATCAGCCTCGGTTTCGCCGACGTTGGAAGCAAATCGCGTGTCGTCCAGACGAATCAGCGGTGCGCCGGCCTCGACGATCTGACCTTCCTTGACGAACATTTCCGAGACAATCCCGCCCTCAAGGTTCTGGATTTTCTGGATCTTCGACGACGGAATCGCCTTGCCGTCGCCCTTGGTCACTTCGTCGATCACGGCGAAGTTGGCCCACAGCAGCAGGAACAGGAAGAAGCCGATGATTGCCCAGATGGTCAGGCGCACGACGCGCGGGGCGTCCTCGATCAGCGCCTTGTTGACCTCCGGCAGCGGCTGGCCCTGCAGCGAGGCAGAACCCTTGAAGTAGCGACGGATCGACTCTTTGACACCCGACTTAAGCAACACTGATCTGCCCCTTCTTCAACGCTTCCATCACGGCGGCTTTCGGGCCATCGGCGAGAATCTGTCCACGGTCGACCACCAGCAGGCGGTCGACCAGCGACAGCAGCGAGGCCCGGTGCGTCACCAGCACCACGGTCTTGTTTTCAACCACGGCAGCCAAGCGCTGCTTGAGGCGTTCTTCGCCGGTGTTGTCCATGGCGCTGGTCGGTTCGTCGAGCAGCAGGATCGGCGGGTTGAGCAGCAGCGCCCGCGCCAGTGCGACGTTCTGCCGTTGGCCACCGGACAGGTTCTGCCCGCGCTCGCCGACTTGCAGCTCGTAACCCTGCGGGTGCAGACGGGCGAATTCGTGCACGCCGGCCAGTTCGGCGGCTTGCAGTACCAGCTCGTCTTCTACATAGCGCGCGCCGGAGACCAGGTTGTCACGCAGGGTGCCGGCCAGCAGCTGGATGTCTTGCGGCACGTAGCCGATGTTGTAGCGCAGCTCGCTGACGTCGATCTGGCGGATGTCCACGCCGTCCACCAGCAATGCGCCGTCGTCCGGCTGATACAGGCCCACCAGCAGTTTCGCCAACGAACTCTTGCCCGAACCGCTGCGACCGATGATGCCGATCTTCTCGCCGGGACGAATCACCAGGTTGATGTTCTTCAGCGCCGGGTTCTGTTGCTCCGGGTAGGTGAAGTTCAACTGACGGCACTCGATCGCACCCTGCAACACCTTGCGGCTCAGCGGACGTTCTTCGAAATTGCGCTCCTGCGGCAGCTCCATCATCTGGTCGACGGAAGTCATGGTTACCCGTGCCTGCTGGTAGCGGGTCAACAGACCGGACAGCGACGCCAGCGGGCTGAGCGCACGGCCACTGAGCATGTAGCAGGCAATCAGACCGCCCATGCTCAGGTTGCCGGCGATGATCTGGTACACGCCGAAGACGATCATGATCACCCCGGCCAGTTGCTGGATCAGCAGGGTGATATTCATCGCCAGACCGGAGAGCATTTTCACCCGCAGTTCGAGGCGGCTGAGGGTGCCGATGGTCTGTTCCCACTGGTACTGGCGTTCGCTTTCGGCGTTGTTGACCTTGACTGCATCGAGGCCGGCGAGGGTTTCGATCAGGCTCGACTGACGCTCGGCGCCGAGCGCCATGGTGCGTTCCATGGTCGCTACCAGCGGCTTTTGCAACGCATAGCCGATCAACAGCGCAATCGGGAACGCCAGCACCGGAATCCACACCAGATGCCCGCCGAGAATCGCGATGACGATGAAGATCAGGATGGTGAACGGCAGGTCGATCAGGCTGGTCAGGGTCAGCGAGGCGAGGAAGTCGCGCAGGCTCTGAAACTCATGGATGTTCTGCGCGAAGCTGCCGACCCGCGCCGGGCGGTACTTCATGGCCATGCCGACGATCCGCTCGAACAGCGTCGCGGAGATGATCAGGTCGGTTTTCTTGCCGGCCAGATCCAGGCACAGGCTGCGCAGGCTCTTGAGAATCAGATCGAAAATGTAGGCACCGGTGATGCCCAGCGCCAGCACCCACAGGGTCGCTTCGGCCTGGTTCGGCACCACGCGGTCGTAGACGTTCATCACGAACAGCGGTGCGGCCATGGCGATGATGTTGATCAGGAAACTCGCGGCGATCGCATCGGCATACAGCCAGCGTGAACGCTTGAGGGTGTCGCGAAACCACGAGCGTGCACGCGGGATCAGCGTGCCGTGGTTGACGTCGAATTTGTGCTGCGGCTGGGCGAAGAACACTTTGCCGGTGTAGTCGTCAGCCAGCAGTTCGCGGCTGACCACCGATTCGCCGCCGTCGCTTTCGCTGAGCAGCACCCGGGCTTCGTTGTCACCTTGCCAGCCGAGCAGGACGGCGCTGCGGCCATCCTTGAGTAGCAACAGCGCCGGCATGGCAATCGCCGGAATCTCTTCCAGCTTGCGTTGCAGCACCCGACCCTGCAGCCCGGCGCGAGCCGCTGCGCGGGGCAGCAACTCGACACTCAGGCGTTGTTTGGGCAGCGGCAGGCCAGTGGTCAGCATCGCCGCACTGGCCGGCTTCTGGTGCAACATGCATAGAGCGAGCAAGCCATCCAGTAACGGATCGTCGTGCATCGCGCGCGGATCATGAATGAGTTGAACTCGACTGACTTCTGATTCCACGCTCGGCACTCTTGGCTAACAATTGAACAATGAAGGTTCTGCTCAATTCATACCGGGCAGTTGGACCTTCGGCTTCACATCGTTCTGCACGACGGATGCCAATGGTGCGACCACTCCCTGGCTCTTGAGCAACTCGCCCATGGTCGCCTTGATTCGATACTGAGTAAATAACTGAATGTTCTTGATCTCGGCCAGACGGCGCGAAGCGGTGAACAACTCGTTTTCGCTGTCGAGCAAATCGAGCAGGGTGCGCTCGCCGAGGCTGAACTGACGCTGGTAGGCGGTACGCACGGCGGTGCTGTGATCAACGTACTGCTGCGCGATCGGCACCTGCGCATTGGCGTTGTTCAGGGCGTTCCAGGCCAGGCCCAGTTCTTCGTTCAACTGACGCAGGGCGTTGTTGCGGATGTCCAGTGCCTGGTTCGACAGGTACGACTTGGATTCCAGATCGGCCTTGTTGCTGCCGCCGGAGTACAGGTTGAAGCGCATGCGCAGCATCGCCTGCCACTCGTTGTTGTGGCCGTTCTGACCGTCGAGATCGTTGTCGGCGGTGCGACCCAGCTCGGCGTCGAAACGTGGGTAGAACGTCGACTTGGCGGTTTCGTACTGCTTCTCAGCCGCAGCGATATCGGACTCGGCCGAGCGCAGGATCGGGCTGTTTTCCAGCATCTGCGTACGGGCTTCATTGAGGTTGGCCGGCATCATCGCCATGAACGGTGCCGGGCGCTCCAACTGGTCAGGCATCTGGCCGACGGCACTGAGGAAGTTGGTCTCGGAGTCGGCGAGGTTGGTCTGTTCGGTGATCAGGTTGTTGCGGGCCTGAGCCATCCGCGCTTCAGCCTGATCGAGGTCAGCGCCGCTGCCGACGCCGCGCTGGGTGCGTAGCTGGATCTGATCGTAAATGCGTTGGTGGCTCTTGAGGTTCTCTTCGGCCAGACGCACGAATTCGCGGCGGGTCAGCACGTCCAGGTAAACCTGGGCGACGGTCAGCGCGGTGCGCTCGGAAGTGCCGAGCAGCGAGTAGGCGCGGGAGTTGACGGTGGCTTGTTGACGCCCGACTTCGCTGGATGTGGCAAAACCGTCAAAAACCATTTGCGAGAGACGTAAACTTGACTCGCTGCGGTTCAAAGTTTCCCAGTGGTTGCCGCCACCGTTGGCGCGCGTGGTCACGCTGTCAGTGCCCTCACGGCCATAACCGCCCAGCAGATCGACCTTGGGCAGGTATCCACCTTTGGCTGCCTTTAACTGATAATCCGCGGCCAAACGACTGTTGACCCCCGCCTGGATTTCCGGATGGACATCCAGTGCCTGTTGCATGGCTTCTGGTAAGGATTGTGCTTGGACGAAAGAGGCGGCGAGGGCGAACGGTAGAGCCTTGAACAAGTGCAAACGCATGGTAAAGATTTCCCAGGACTTCTTGTCTTGAATCACAGCAAAACGTGCTGCTGCGTCGGATGATTGGCAACCGGAATGACCGTATGTCGGAAAGTTCAAAATAGGAACTGGATCACACGCTGAGGGACAGGTCGCCGCGGAAATATCAATGTGACATTAGTGGGGCGATTGTTTAGGATGGCACCCAGAAGGTCAATAGTTTGGCATAAAGTTAATAGCGAAAGAATCTAGCCAAATTATTGACGCAGAACAGCGTCAATCTTGATTCGCAAATTTTTAAAGTACGTCCAGACTGAATCGGCGCCAAAGCCATCAGGCTATGGAAGTCAACTGAACGTGACACCCGGAGAGTCTTCAATGAGCAGTGTTGTTGCCATCGTCAAAAGCATTGTCGGTCAGGTATTCGTGGTCTCCCCCGAGGGTGTACGCCGCGTGCTCGTTGAAGGCGATCGCCTGTTCGTCGGCGACCAGATCGATACCGGCCTCTCCGGCGCCGTGTCGCTGGAACTGGCGGATGGCCGCACCCTGGACCTGGGCCGTGAAACCCAGTGGAGCGCCAACGCGCCCGACTCCAGCACTGACCTGGCCGAGGCCACCGCGCAGGCCGCGCCTTCTGTAGCCGAGTTGCAGCAGGCCATCGCCGCCGGTGCCGACCCGACCACCGCCCTTGAAGCCACCGCTGCCGGCGCCACCGCCGCAGGGACTGGCGGCGCAGCGGGCGGCGGCCATAGCTTCGTGATGCTCGACGCCACCGCTGGCCGCGTCGACCCGACCATCGGTTTCCCGACCGCGGGCATCAACTCCGGCGCACAAGCGGCGCAGAACATCACCGGTGGCCAGACAACGGACACCACCACCAACGCCCTGCGTGAATCGACTCTGAGCCTCAGCGCCACGCCGACCATCACCGAAGCCGGCGGCGTGCTGGTGTACACCGCGACCCTGACCCAGGCGCCGCTGACCGACCTGACCATCACCCTGTCCAACGGCTCGGTGATCGTAATTCCGGCCGGCTCCACCACCGGCACCGTCAACGTCCCGCTGGCACCGAACGACACCGTTTATAACGACCCGACCCAGATCAACGTGACCGTCACCGGCACCACCGGCGGCAACGGCATTACCGTGACCCCGCCGACCACCCCGGCGACGACTCAGGTCACCGACACCATCGACACCACCACCGTCACCCTGACTGCTGGCAACAGCGTCACCGAAGGCGGTCAGATCACCTACACCGCGACCCTGACCAACCCGGCACAGACGCCGGTCACCGTCACCCTGTCCAACGGTTCGACCATCACCATCGAAGCCGGCCAGACTACAGGCACCGTCAACGTGCCAACCGCGCCGAATGACGTCTACAACAACGGCAGCACCGTCAGCACCACTATCACCGGTGCCACTGGTGGCAACTTCGAGAATCTGGTACCAAACACGACGCCAGCCGTAACGAACATCGTCGATTCGCGCGATACCACCGGCCTGACCCTCACCGCCACCGGTACCGTGGTCGAAGGTGGCCAGATCACCTACACCGCGACCCTGACCAACCCGGCACAGACCCCGGTCACCGTCACCCTGTCCAACGGTTCGACCATCACCATCGAAGCCGGCCAGACCACTGGCACGGTCAACGTGCCGACCGCGCCGAACGACGTCTACAACAACGGCGGCACCGTCAGCACCACGATTACCGGTGCGACCGGCGGCAACTTCGAGAATCTGGTGCCGAACACCACGCCGGCGACCACCACCGTCACCGACTCCATCGACACCACCAACCTGTCGCTGAGCGCGACCGGCACCGTCGCTGAAGGCGGCTCGATCGTTTACACCGCCACCCTGACCAACCCGGCCGGTACCCCGGTGACCGTGATGTTGAGCAACGGCTCCGTCATCACCATCGACGCCGGCAAAACCACCGGCACTGTGACCGTTCCCGCGCCTGCGGATGACGTCTACAAAGACGCCGGCAAGGTCGAAGTCAGCATCACCGGCACCACCGGCGGCAATTTCGAGAACCTGGTGCCGAGCACCGTTCCGGCTGTTACCGAAGTCACTGACACCATCGATACCTCGACCGTCAAACTGACCGCCGACACGTCGGTCGCTGAAGGCGGCACCGTCACTTACACCGCCACCGTCGGTGCACCTGTGACCGGTTCGCCAGTTGTCGTGACCCTGGCCAACGGTCAGACCATCACCATCGAAGTGGGCAAAACCACCGGCACCGTGACCACCACCGCGCCGAACGATGCGTTGACCGGCAACCCACCGCTGACCAACGCCATCACCAATGTCAGTGGCGGTAACTACGAGAACCTCGTCGCCGATAAAACTCCGGTTTCGACCACCGTTACCGACACCGTCGACACCACCAACCTGTCGCTGAGCGCGACCGGCAGCGTGGCTGAGGGCGGTTCGATCGTTTACACCGCGACGTTGACCAATGCTGCCGGCTCGCCGGTCACCGTGACCCTGAGCAACGGCGCCGTGATCACCATCGAAGCCGGTAAAACCACCGGCACCGTGACGGTTCCGGCGCCTGCGGATGACGTATACAAAGACGCTGGCAAAGTCGAAGTCACCATCAACGGTGCGACCGGCGGCAACTTCGAAAATCTGGTGCCAAGCACTGTCCCTGCGGTCACCGAAGTGACCGATACCATCGACACCTCGACGGTCAAACTGTCCGCTGACACCTCGGTCGCCGAGGGTGGCACCGTCACTTACACCGCGACCGTTGGTGCGCCTGTGACTGGCTCGCCGGTTGTCGTGACTCTGGCCAACGGTCAGTCCATCACCATCGAAGTGGGTAAAACCACTGGCACCGTGACCACCACCGCACCGAACGACGTGCTCAACGGCCAGGCGCCGCTGAGCAACTCGATCACTGGCGTGAGCGGTGGCAACTACGAGAATCTGGTCGCCGACAAGACGCCGGTCAGCACCACCGTGACTGATACCGTCGACACTACCAACCTCTCGCTGAGTGCCACTGGCTCCGTCGCTGAAGGCGGTTCGATTGTCTACACCGCGACCCTGACCAACCCGGCCGGCACCCCGGTGACCGTGACCCTGAGCAATGGCTCCGTCATCACCATCGAGGCCGGTAAGACCACCGGTACCGTGACCGTTCCGGCCCCAGCCGATGACGTCTATAAAGACGCCGGCAAAGTGGAAGTCAGCATCACCGGCACCACGGGTGGCAATTTCGAGAACCTGGTGCCGAGCACCGTTCCAGCTGTCACCGAAGTCACTGACACCATCGATACTTCGACCGTCAAACTGACCGCTGATACCTCGGTGGTCGAGGGCGGCACCGTCACCTACACCGCGACTGTCGGGGCCCCGGTAACCGGTTCGCCAGTGACCGTCACGTTGGCAAACGGCCAGACCATCACCATCGAAGTGGGTAAAACCACCGGCACCGTCACCACCACTGCGCCAAACGATGCATTGAACGGTCACGAGCCACTGACCAACGCGATCACTGACGTGAGCGGCGGCAACTACGAGAATCTTGTAGCGGATAAAACCCCGGTTTCGACCAGCGTCACCGACACCGTCGACACCACCAACCTGTCGCTGACTGCGACCGGCACCGTGGCGGAAGGCGGTTCGATCGTCTACACCGCAACCCTGACCAATCCGGCCGGTACTCCGGTAACCGTGACCCTGAGCAATGGCTCGGTGATCACCATCGAAGCAGGTAAAACCACCGGCACCGTGACCGTTCCGGCGCCAGCCGATGACGTCTACAAAGATGCCGGCAAGGTTGAGGTCAGCATCACCGGAACAACCGGCGGCAATTTCGAGAACCTGGTGCCGAGCACCGTCCCTGCGGTCACTGAAGTGACTGACACCATCGACACCTCGACCGTCAAGCTGACCGCCGATACCTCGGTGGCTGAAGGTGGCACCGTCACCTATACCGCGACCGTTGGCGCACCAGTGACCGGTTCGCCAGTCGTGGTGACCCTGGCCAATGGTCAGAACATCACCATCGAAGTCGGCAAAACCACTGGCACCGTAACCACCACCGCGCCAAATGATGCGTTGAATGGTCATGAGCCGCTGAGCAACTCGATTACCGCCGTAACGGGCGGCAACTACGAAAACCTCGTGGCCGACAAAACCCCTGTCAGCACCACCATCACCGACACCGTCGACACCACCAACCTGACGTTGAGCGCCACCGGTTCCGTCGCTGAAGGCGGTTCGATCGTCTACACCGCGACCTTGACCAATCCAGCGGGCACACCAGTCACCGTGACCCTGAGCAATGGCTCCGTCATCACTATCGAAGCCGGTAAAACTACCGGCACCGTGACCGTTCCAGCACCAGCCGATGACGTTTACAAAGACGCTGGCAAGGTTGAAGTCACGATCAAAGACGCCGCAGGCGGCAATTTCGAGAACCTGGTGCCGAGCACCGTTCCGGCTGTTACCGAAGTTACCGATACCATCGATACGTCGACGGTCAAACTCACCGCCGACACTTCGGTCGCTGAAGGCGGGACTGTCACTTACACCGCCACCGTCGGCGCACCGGTCACCGGTTCGCCAGTCGTGGTGACCTTGGCCAATGGTCAGAACATCACCATCGAAGTGGGCAAAACCACCGGCACCGTGACCACCACCGCGCCAAACGATGCGCTGAACGGTCACGAACCGCTGACCAACTCGATTACCGGCGTCACCGGTGGCAACTACGAAAATCTGGTCGCTGACAAAACTCCGGTTTCGACCACCGTTACCGACACCGTCGACACCACCGACCTGACGTTGAGCGCCACTGGCTCCGTTGCCGAAGGTGGTTCGATCGTTTACACCGCGACCTTGACCAATCCGGCCGGTACGCCGGTGACCGTGACCCTGTCGAACGGCTCGGTGATCACCATTGAAGCGGGTAAAACTACCGGCACCGTGACCGTTCCAGCGCCAGCCGATGACGTCTACAAGGACGCTGGCAAGGTTGAAGTCACGATCAAAGACGCCGCAGGCGGCAATTTCGAGAACCTGGTGCCGAGCACGGTTCCAGCCGTCACCGAAGTCACCGACACCATTGACACCTCGACCGTGAAACTCACGGCCGATACTTCGGTCGCTGAAGGTGGCACCGTCACCTACACCGCTACCGTTGGCGCACCAGTCACCGGCTCGCCTGTGGTCGTGACCCTGGCCAACGGTCAGAACATCACCATCGAAGTCGGCAAAACCACCGGCACCGTGACCACCACTGCGCCAAACGATGCGCTGAACGGTCACGAACCGCTGACCAACTCGATTACCGGCGTCACCGGTGGCAACTACGAAAATCTGGTCGCTGACAAAACCCCGGTCAGCACCACCGTCACTGATACCGTGGACACGACGAATCTGTCGCTCAGCGCCACCAACTCGGTCGCCGAGGGTGGTTCGATCACCTACACCGCGACCCTGACCAACGCTGCCGGCTCGCCAGTCACCGTGACCCTGAGCAACGGCTCGGTGATCACTATCGAAGCCGGTAAAACTACCGGCACCGTGACCGTTCCAGCGCCTGCCGATGACGTCTACAAAGATGCCGGCAAAGTCGAAGTCACCATCAACGGTGCAACCGGCGGCAACTTCGAGAACCTCGTTCCGAGCACTGTTCCGGCAGTGACTGAAGTCACTGACACCATCGACACCACGTCGGTGAAACTGACCGCAACCGAGTCCGCTGCTGAAGGTGGCACCGTCACCTACACCGCCACTGTCGGTGCTCCGGTAACCGGCTCGCCTGTGGTCGTGACCCTGGCCAACGGTCAGAACATCACCATCGAAGTCGGCAAGACCACCGGCACCGTGACCACCACCGCACCGAACGATGCGTTGAACGGTCATGCGCCGCTGACTAACGCCATCACCGACGTGAGCGGCGGCAACTACGAGAATCTGGTTGCCGACAAAACCCCGGTCAGCACCACCGTGACCGATACCGTCGACACCACCAACCTGTCGCTGAGCGCGACCGGTACCGTGGCTGAGGGCGGTTCGATCGTTTACACCGCGACGTTGACCAATGCTGCCGGCTCGCCGGTCACCGTGACCCTGAGCAACGGCGCCGTGATCACCATCGACGCGGGTAAAACCACCGGCACCGTGACCGTTCCAGCACCTGCCGATGACGTCTACAAAGACGCCGGCAAGGTCGAAGTCACGATCAAGGATGCTGCGGGCGGCAACTTCGAGAACCTGGTGCCGAGCACCGTTCCAGCCGTTACCGAAGTCACCGACACCATCGATACCTCGACCGTGAAGCTGACCGCCGATACTTCGGTGGCTGAAGGCGGCACTGTCACTTACACCGCGACTGTTGGCGCTCCAGTGACTGGCGCACCTGTTGTTGTGACCCTGGCCAACGGTCAGACCATCACCATCGACATCGGCAAGACCACCGGCACCGTGACGACCACCGCTCCGAACGATGCGCTGAACGGTCATGAGCCGCTGAACAACTCGATCACCAATGTCAGCGGCGGCAACTACGAAAACCTCGTCGCCGACAAAACGCCGGTCAGCACCACCGTGACCGACACCGTCGACACCACCAACCTGTCGCTGAGCGCGACCCCGGCGGTGAACGAAGGCGGGCAGATCACCTACACCGCCACCCTGACCAACGCCGCCGGCACTCCGGTGACCGTGACCTTGAGCAATGGCGCGGTGATCACCATCGACGCCGGCAAAACTACCGGCACCGTGACCGTCGATGCGCCGAAGGATGACGTCTACAAGGACGCCGGCACCGTTGAAGCGACCATCAAGGGCGCGACCGGTGGCGACTTCGAAAACCTGGTGACCAGCAACACTCCGGCGGTGACCACCGTCAACGACACCATCGACACCTCCACCGTGTCGTTGACCGCCACCGCCAACGTCGCCGAAGGCGAGACCGTGGTCTACACCGCGAGCGTGACCGCACCGGTAACCGGCTCGCCAGTTGTGGTCACTCTGTCCAACGGCCAGACCATCACCATCGCCGTCGGTGAGACCACCGGCAGCGTGAATTTCGTTGCGCCGAACAGCCCATTGGCGGGCGGCAGCTCGCTGAGCGTCGCCATCGACAAGGTTGCCGGCGGCAACTATGAGAACCTGGTGGCCGACAAGACACCGGCGAACACCTCGGTGTCGGACACCGTCGACACCACCAACCTGAACCTGACCGCCAGCGACTCGGTGGCCGAGGGTGGTTCGATTGTTTACACCGCGACCCTGACCAATCCGGCCGGGACGCCGGTGACCGTGACCCTGTCCAACGGCGCGGTGATCACCATCGAAGCCGGTAAAACGTCGGGCACCGTAACCGTTCCAGCTCCGGCTGACGACGTGTACAAAGACGCGGGTAAAGTCGAAGCAACCATTTCCAGCGCTACCGGTGGCAACTTCGAGAACCTGGTGCCTAGCACCGTTCCGGCCGTCACCAACGTGACCGACACCATCGATACCACCACGGTCAAACTGACCGCGACCGAATCGGCTGCGGAAGGTGGCACCGTCACTTACACCGCGACTGTCGGTGCGCCAGTGACTGGCTCGCCGGTCGTGGTGACCTTGGCCAACGGTCAGAACATCACCATCGAAGTGGGTAAAACCACTGGCACCGTGACTACCACTGCGCCGAACGATGCGTTGACCGGCCACGCGCCGCTGACCAACGCCATCACCGACGTGAGCGGCGGTAACTACGAAAACCTCGTGGCGGATAAAACGCCGGTGTCGACCAATGTCACCGACACCGTCGACACCACCAATCTGTCGCTCAGTGCGACCGGCACCGTGGCCGAGGGTGGCTCGATCGTCTACACCGCAACCCTGACCAACGCCGCTGGTTCGCCAGTCACCGTGACCCTGTCCAACGGCGCGGTGATCACCATCGAGGCCGGTAAAACCTCTGGCACCGTGACCGTTCCGGCGCCAGCCGATGACGTGTACAAAGATGCCGGCAAAGTCGAAGCGACCATCTCCAGCGCTACCGGTGGCAACTTTGAAAATCTGGTACCGAGCACTGTGCCGGCCGTCACCAACGTTACCGACACCATCGACACCACCACGGTCAAACTGACGGCGACTGAATCCGCTGCGGAAGGTGGCACCGTCACCTACACCGCCACCGTCGGTGCTCCGGTAACCGGCTCGCCTGTGGTCGTAACCTTGGCCAACGGTCAGAACATCACCATCGAAGTCGGCAAGACCACCGGTACGGTCACCACCACCGCACCGAACGATGCGTTAACCGGTCATGCTCCTCTGACCAACGCGATCACCGGCGTGACTGGCGGTAACTACGAGAATCTGGTGGCCGACAAAACGCCAGTCAGCACCACCGTGACTGACACCGTCGACACCACCAACCTGTCGCTCAGCGCTACCAATTCGGTCGCCGAGGGCGGTTCGATCGTTTACACAGCAACCCTGACCAACGCCGCTGGCTCGCCAGTTACCGTGACGCTGAGCAACGGCGCTGTCATCACCATCGAGGCCGGCAAAACCACCGGCACCGTGACTGTTCCAGCTCCGGCGGACGACGTCTACAAAGACGCGGGCAAAGTCGAAGCAACCATTTCCACCGCCACCGGTGGCAACTTCGAAAACCTGGTGCCAAGTACCGTGCCGGCTGTCACCGAAGTCACCGACACGATCGACACCTCGACCGTCAAACTGACTGCCGATACCTCAGTGGCCGAAGGCGGCACCGTCACCTATACCGCAACCGTCGGCGCGCCAGTGACCGGTTCGCCTGTGGTCGTGACCTTGGCAAACGGTCAAAACATCACCATTGAGGTGGGTAAAACCACTGGCACCGTGACTACCACTGCGCCTAATGATGCATTGACCGGTCATGCTCCTCTGACCAACGCGATCACCGACGTCACCGGTGGCAATTACGAAAACCTCGTGGCTGACAAAACCCCGGTCAGCACTAACGTCACCGACACCGTCGACACCACCAACCTGTCGCTGTCCGCGACCGGTACCGTGGCCGAAGGTGGCTCGATCGTTTACACCGCGACCCTGACCAACGCCGCTGGCTCGCCAGTCACCGTGACGTTGAGCAACGGCGCCGTGATCACCATCGAGGCTGGCAAAACCACCGGCACCGTGACCGTTCCAGCTCCGGCTGACGACGTGTACAAGGACACGGGTAAAGTCGAAGCAACCATTTCCAGCGCTACCGGTGGCAACTTCGAGAACCTGGTACCGAGCACCGTGCCGGCTGTGACTCAGGTCACCGACACCATCGATACCACCACGGTCAAGCTGACCGCGACCGATACTGCTGCGGAAGGTGGCACCGTCACTTACACCGCCACTGTCGGTGCGCCTGTGACCGGTTCGCCGGTCGTTGTGACACTGGCCAACGGTCAGAGCATCACTATCGAAGTGGGTAAAACCACCGGCACCGTAACCACCATCGCACCGAACGATGCGCTGACCGGTCATGCGCCTTTGACCAACGCGATCACCAATGTGAGCGGCGGTAACTACGAAAACCTGGTCGCCGACAAAGCGCCGGTCAGCACAACCGTTACCGACACTGTCGACACCACCAACCTGTCGCTGAGCGCAACCAACTCGGTCGCCGAGGGTGGTTCGATCATCTACACCGCGACCCTGACCAATGCGGCTGGCTCGCCAGTCACCGTGACTCTGTCGAACGGCGCCGTGATCACCATCGAAGCCGGTAAAACCACTGGCACCGTGACCGTTCCGGCACCTGCCGATGACGTGTACAAAGACGCCGGCACCGTTCAGGCAACGATCACCAACGCTACCGGTGGCAACTTCGAAAACCTGGTACCGAGCACCATGCCGGCTGTGACTCAGGTCGCCGACACCATCGACACCACCACGGTCAAACTGACCGCGACCGAGTCTGCGGCTGAGGGTGGCACCGTCACCTACACCGCAACCGTCGGTGCACCGGTAACTGGTTCGCCGGTGACCGTCACTCTGGCCAACGGTCAGAACATCACTATCGAAGTGGGTAAAACCACCGGCACCGTCACTACCACCGCACCGAACGATGCGCTGACCGGCCACGCGCCGCTGACCAACGCGATCACCAACGTCAGCGGTGGCAACTACGAAAACCTCGTTGCCGACAAGACCCCGGTCAATACCACGGTTACCGATACCGTCGACACCACCAACCTGTCGCTGTCCGCGACCGGTACCGTGGCCGAAGGCGGCTCGATCGTTTACACCGCGACGCTGACCAACGCTGCCGGTTCGCCGGTTACCGTGACGTTGAGCAACGGCGCCGTGATCACCATCGACGCGGGCAAAACCACCGGCACCGTGACCGTTCCGGCTCCAGCGGATGACGTCTACAAAGACGCCGGCACCGTTGAGGCCACGATCAAGACCGCGACTGGCGGCAATTTCGAAAACCTGGTGACCAGCAACACCCCGGCCGTGACCAGCGTCACCGACACCATCGACACCACCACGGTCAAACTGACCGCGACCGAGTCTGCTGCTGAAGGTGGTACCGTCACCTACACCGCGACCGTTGGTGCACCGGTAACCGGTTCGCCAGTGACCGTGACTCTGGCCAACGGCCAGAACATCACCATCGAAGTCGGCAAAACCACCGGCACCGTGACCACCACCGCACCGAACGACGTGTTGACCGGTCATGCGCCACTGACCAACGCCATCACCAACGTCAGCGGCGGCAACTACGAGAACCTCGTCGCCGACAAGACTCCGGTCAGCACCACCGTGACCGACACCATCGACACCACCAACCTGTCCCTGAGCGCGACCGGCACCGTGGCCGAGGGTGGCTCGATTGTTTACACCGCAACGCTGACCAACGCCGCTGGTTCGCCAGTGACCGTGACGCTGAGCAACGGTGCAGTCATCACCATCGACGCCGGTAAAACCACCGGTACCGTCACCGTCCCTGCCCCGGCCGACGACGTCTACAAAGACGCCGGCACTGTTCAGGCAACGATCAAAACCGCGACCGGTGGCAGCTTCGAGAACCTGGTACCAAGCACCACGCCAGCAGTGACCAACGTCACCGACACCATCGATACCACTGGCGTGAAACTCACCGCCACGGGCACCGTGGCCGAAGGTGGCACAGTCACTTACACCGCTACCGTTGGTGCGCCAGTTACCGGCTCGCCTGTCATCGTGACCCTGGCCAACGGTCAGACCATCACCATCGACATCGGCAAAACCACCGGCACCGTGACCAGCATCGCACCGAACGATGCGCTGACCGGCCACGCGCCGTTGACCAACTCGATCACTAACGTGAACGGCGGCAACTACGAAAACCTTGTGGCCGACAAGACCCCGGTCAGCACCACCGTGACCGACACTGTCGACACCACCAACCTGTCCCTGAGCGCCACTAATACGGTCGCCGAGGGCGGTTCGATCATTTACACCGCCACCCTGACCAACGCCGCGGGTTCGCCAGTGACCGTGACCCTGAGCAACGGCGCAGTGATCACCATCGACGCCGGTAAAACCACTGGCACCGTGACCGTTCCTGCCCCGGCTGATGACGTCTACAAAGACGCCGGCACCGTGCAGGCAACCATCACCAATGCCAGCGGCGGCAACTTCGAAAACCTGGTACCAAGCACCGTACCGGCGGTGACCAGCGTCACCGATACCATCGACACCACTACCGTGAAGTTGTCTGCCACCGGTACAGCGGCTGAAGGCGGCAACGTCGTCTACACCGCCACCGTCGGCGCGCCAGTCACTGGTTCGCCAGTCGTGGTGACTCTGTCCAATGGCCAGACCATCACCATCGACATCGGCAAAACCACCGGCACCGTAACCACCACCGCACCGAACGATGCGCTGACCGGTCACGCGCCGTTGACCAACGCAATCACCAACGTGAGCGGCGGCAACTACGAAAACCTGGTGGCCGACAAAACCCCGGTCAGCACCACCGTGACCGACACCGTCGACACCACCAATCTGTCGTTGTCCGCGACCGGCACCGTGGCCGAAGGTGGCTCGATCGTTTACACCGCGACCCTGACCAACGCCGCGGGTTCCCCAGTGACCGTAACGTTGAGCAACGGCGCCGTGATCACCATCGACGCCGGCAAAACCACCGGCACCGTGACCGTTCCTGCCCCAGCCGACGACGTCTACAAAGACGCCGGCACCGTGCAGGCGACCATCAAGTCGGCGACAGGTGGCAGCTTCGAAAACCTGGTGCCAAGCACCACGCCAGCCGTAACCAGCGTCACCGACACCATCGACACCACTGGCGTGAAACTTACCGCCACTGGCACCGTGGCCGAGGGTGGCACTGTCACCTACACCGCCACTGTCGGCGCTCCGGTCACCGGTTCGCCAGTGACCGTAAGCCTGTCCAACGGCCAGACCATCACCATCGACATCGGCAAAACCACCGGCACCGTGACCACCACTGCGCCGAACGACGTGTTGACCGGCCACGCACCGTTGACCAATGCGATCACCAACGTCAGCGGCGGCAACTACGAAAACCTCGTAGCCGACAAAACCCCGGTCAGCACCACCGTGACCGACACTGTCGACACCACCAGCCTGTCGCTGAGCGCGACCCCGGCGGTGAACGAGGGCGGCCAGATCACCTACACCGCAACCCTGAGCAACGCTGCCGGTTCCCCGGTAACCGTGACCCTGAGCAACGGCTCGGTGATCACCATCGACGCCGGCAAAACCACTGGCACCGTGACCGTTCCGGCTCCGGCTGACGACGTCTACAAAGACGCCGGCAGCGTGCAGGCGACCATCACCAACGCCAGCGGTGGCAACTTCGAGAACCTGGTACCGAGCACGACACCGGCCGTGACCAACGTCGCCGATACCATCGACACCACCACCGTCAGCATCACCGGCAGCACCTCGGTGACCGAAGGCCAGACCGCCAGCTACACCGTCAGCCTGACGCACCCGGCGCAAACCGACGTGACCCTGAAGATCGTCTACAGCGGCACCGCTGCCGACGGTTCGGACTTCACTGGCGTGTACACCGTGAAGATCCCGGCGGGCGCCAGCAGCGCGCAGTTCAACGTCGCGACCATCGATGACAAGATCACCGAAGGCACCGAGAACTTCGTGGTCAAGATCGACTCGGCCACCGGCGGCAACTTCGAGAACCTGGCCGTCAGCAGCACCAACGGCAGCGTCAGCACCTCGATCATCGATAACGATGCGCCACCGGTCATCGACCTGGATGCCAACAACTCCAGCGGCGCCACCGGTGCCGACTACAAGGTGACGTTCACCGAAAACACCCCGGGCGCCGGCGTGTCGATTGCCGACACTGACCTGACGATCACCGACCCGGACAGCACGATGCTGACCGGCGCGACCATCGTGCTGACCAACCGTCAGGACGGCGACGCGCTGAACCTCGGCAACAGCGTCAACGGCATCACGATCAATGCCAACAGCACCAATGGCACCGTGACCCTGACCTTGTCGGGTAACGCGACGCTCGCCGACTACATGCAGGCCATCAAAAACATCACCTTCACCAACAGCAGTGAAGACCCGAGCACCGTGCCGCGGATCATCACCGTGACCGTGACCGATGGCGGCAACTACTCCAACACCGCGACCACCACGGTCAACGTGGTGGCGGTCAACGATGCGCCAGTTGCGGCTCCGGTCAACGTCACCGGCACCGAAGACACCCCGCTGATCCTCGGCTGGTCGACCTTCGGCGTGACCGACGTCGACAGTCCGGCCAGCAGCCTGGGCATCAAAATCACCCAGCTGCCGGGCGAAGGCAAACTGCAGTATCTGGACGGTTCGACCTGGAAAGACGTCGCCAACAACCAGACCTTCAGCAAGGCTGACATCGACGCTGGCAAATTGCGCTTCATGCCGGATGCCAACGAGTCGGGGGTCAACGGTTACGGCGGCACCGGTATGGGCAACAACCAGGCCGACTACGCACAGATCAAGTTCCAGCCAACCGACGGCCAACTGCTGGGCAACACCGGCACCGTGAAGATCGACATCACGCCAGTGGCGGATGCGCCGACCGTGAGCGTGGCCGACAACAGCGTGAAGTCCACCGGGCTGGTCAAGGAAGTCTGGACCGGCCTGTCGGGCCTGGGCACCAGCGGCAACGGCGCTGACTCGACCACGTTGAAAAACGTGATCGACGGCGCCGGCACCCCGAACTCCAGCACCAACGTGAATAACGTGCAGTCCGACGGCAGCGTAACCGCCGGTACCGCGTCGAAGACCTCGGGCCTGATCTATCTGGAAGCCGGCAAGACCTACAGCTTCAGCGGCGTGGCTGACGACAGCCTGCTGATCACCATTGGCGGCAAGAGCGTGGCGTCGGGTACCTGGGGCGCGGGCGGTGCGATCAGCGGTTCGTTCACCCCGACCACCAGCGGCTACTACACCCTGGACATCTACCACCACAACCAGAGCGGCCCGGGCAGCTATGACGTGAACCTGTCGGTCAACGGCAGCACGCCAATCGACCTGAGCAGCGCCGGCGTGCCGATCTACACCGGGGTGCAGGATCTGGTGAATTCCGGTGTGACTGTCTCCGATCTGCACGGCACAAACGGCGAAGGCTATTACGACGGCTACAAGCTCAACACCGGCGCCGAAGGCACCACGGTGAAACTGTCGGCGATCAACACCGCGCTGACCGACACCGACGGCTCGGAAACCCTGAGCGTGAAGATCAGCGGCGCGCCGGTCGGCTCGGTTCTCTCCGACGGCAACGGTCACACCTTCACAGTCACCGCGAGCAACGGCGAAGCCAACGTCACCGGCTGGAACCTGGGCAGCCTGACCGTAACCCCGCCGACCTACTACAACGGCCAGTTCAACCTGACCGTGACCTCGACCTCCACTGAAATGGTCGGCGGTTCGGCCAGCAGCACCGCTACGATTCCGGTCACCGTGGTGCCCGCGGTGTACAACGCGGTGGTTGGTACCTCTGGCGACGACACCTTCAACGGTACCGATGGCAACGACATCATGGTCGCCGACATCGGTGGTCTGACCGTGGTGCCGGGCACCAACTACAACATCGCGTTCATGGTCGACAGCTCGGGCAGCATGAGCACCTCGTCGATCAACGCGGCCAAGGACTCGCTGACATCGGTGTTCAACACCCTCAAGCAGAGCCTGGGCGGCAGCAACTCGGGCACGGTGAACATCTTCCTGGCGGACTTCGATACCCAGGTCAACAAGTCGGTGTCGGTGAACCTCAACGACCCGAACGCGCTGACCAAGCTCAAAGCCGTGCTCGACTCGATGGCGTCCGGCGGCGGCACCAACTACGAGGACGTGTTCAAGACCACGGCCAACTTCTTCCAGAGCACGGAAGCGCTGGCCAACACCGGGGCGAAGAACCTCACCTACTTCATCACCGACGGCCAGCCGACCTACTACCAGAGCGGCGAGCAGACCAACCCGACGCTGTACGGCAACGTGAAGTTCGACAGTGTGGTGACAACCAGCAACTACAAGCTGGGCGATACCTTCAGCACGTACATCGACAACACGCATTACCTGAGCATCACCGCCAGCGGTTATGCCCAGTTGCAGACCTACACTGGCCGTGGCTGGACCACCACCAACCTGGGCACGGTTCACGCTCAGGGTGATGGTACCTATGAGCTGTCGAGCCTGGCGGGCAGCGGCAGCAGCACCAGCTCGGCCACCACAGACAACTCGACCAGCAGCTTCGCCTTGCTCAGCGGCCTTTCGAATGTCGAAGCCATCGGTATCAACAGCGGTGTCAGCCTCAACGACCTGAAACCGTATGACTCGGATCACTCGCCGCAGACCAACATCGATCCGAAGGATCTGGCCAACTCGATCATCGGCCACACCGAAGCGACGATGCCGGGCAACGACACCGTCAGCGGTGGCGACGGCAACGACATCCTGTTCGGCGACCTGGTGAGCTTCAACGGCATTGCCGGCGAGGGTTATCAGGCGATGCAGGCGTTCGTGGCGCAGCAGACCGGGGTCGACGTCAGCAAGGTCACCACCAGCAACGTGCACCAGTACATCACCGAGCACTATCAGGCGTTCGATGTGTCCGGCGCACATGACGGCAACGACACGCTGCTGGGTGGCGCAGGCAATGACATCCTGTTCGGCTCGGGCGGCAACGACCTGCTCGACGGCGGCAAGGGCAATGACATCCTGCTCGGCGGCACCGGCAACGACACGCTGATCGGTGGCCAGGGCAACGATATCCTGATCGGTGGTTCCGGTGCCGACACCTTCGTCTGGAAAGCAGGCGACACCGGCAATGACGTGATCAAGGACTTCAACGCCAACGAAGGTGACCGCATCGACCTGCGCGATCTGTTGCAGGGTGAAACCGGCAGCACCATCGACAACTTCCTGAAGATCACCACGGTTGATGGCACGTCGTCGCTGCAAGTCAGCTCGGCGGGCAAGTTCAACTCCGGCGACGCGGCAGCCGCCACGCCGGACGTGACGATCAAACTGGAAGGTAACAACTGGTCGAGCGCCAACATTCACAACCTGATTGCCGGCAGCGATCCGACCATCAAGGTCGACCACAACAACAGCTGATGCGTGAACAAAACGGCCGCCCCTTGGGGCGGCCGTCACGTTTGCGGCTAACTCGGCGGTGACGATTTCGTCGCCACCCCGCATACTCGCGCGCAGTTGGCCTATGCTGCTGACAGCATGACGCTGGATCTTTCTGAGGGATGCTCAATGTTTTACGTGCAACGCGATGCGCAAGGTCTGTTGATTCGCGTGGAAGCCGCGGCCTACGCCGAGGCCACGGAAACGCTGCCGGCCGACAGCCATGAAATCCAGGCCTGGTTCGCCAATGAAGTGGTGGAAACCAGCCTGAAACAGCTCAAGCAGAGCGACCTGGAAATGATTCGGGTACTCGACGACCTGATTCAGGTGTTGACCCAGAAAGGCGTGATCCGCGTCACCGACCTGCCGCCGGCGGCGCAGGCCAAGTTGATGGACCGCACCCAGGCGCGTGAGGCGTTGGGCGGGTTGAGCCAGTTGATCGATGATGATGAAGGTGGGCTTATCTGATCCCGCATATTCGTTGAATGATCTGGCCCCTTCGCGAGCAGGCTCGCTCCCACATTTGAAATGCATTCCAATGTGGGAGCGAGCCTGCTCGCGAAGACAGCATCACTGACACCGCTGCACTAAAAGTTTAGCTCCAGGGTTTGGGCTCACCAAACAACTGTCCCTGCACCCCATACAAGCCCATCTCGCGAATCACCGACAACTCACCCTCGGTCTCCACCCGCTCGGCAATCAATGGCAGGTCGATGCTGTGCGCCGCACGCTGGATCGCCTCGATGAACAGGCGCTTGTCGCTCTCCTGATCGATCGCGCGAATGTAACTGCCATCGATCTTCAGGTACGCCAGCCCCAGCCGCGCCAGGTTGCCGATCATGCTGAAGCGTCCACCAAAGCGCTGCAGACTCAGAGAGAAACCGAGTTCACGCAGGCGCCGGGTCAACTGCTCCAGCACCGCTTGCTCCGGCAATTGCTCCTCGCCGATCTCCAGCGTCAGGCGCTCGCCGAGGTCGGAGTGTGCGCGCAGAATCTCGAACACTTTGTTCAGCGCTTGTGGATCGGCCAGGGTTGCCGAAGACAGGTTCAGCGCCAGCGAATCTTCGTGCCCTTTCATCTGCTCCAGCACGCGTTCGAGCATCAGACGGTCCAGTCGCGCGGTCCAGCCAAAACGCTCGAGCCACGGCAGGAAACGCCCGGCCGGGATGGTCTGGCCCTGTTCATCCAGCAAGCGCGAAAGCACTTTGTAATGCAGCACCAATTGCGTGTCCTGAGCGGCCACCACCGGTTGGAAGTACAGCTCGAAACGCTGCTGATTCAGTGCCTGATTGAGCAAGCGATGCCAGGCATGGTGATCGTCACCGACGTCCGCCACCAGGCTCTGATCGATGCACGCCCAGTTCTGCTCGCCCTGTCCCTCGGCCTGCGCCAGCGCCTGATCGCCCAGGGTCAGTACCGCTTGCGGTGAATCGCCGTGAGCAAACGGAGCGAGGCCGATGGAGGCCACGGCCGGCACATCGGTTGCGCCAGTGGCATGCAGGCTGCTCAATGCGCTGTCGAGATTCTGCGCCAGTTGCAGCGCTTCTTCGCGCACCAGTCCCGGTGCCAGCACGGCGAATTCACCGCCGCGAATCCGGGTGACGAGGTTTTGGGTTTCCGGGTATTTGGCGCATTCGCGGGACAGTTGCTCGCCGACGGCTTTCAACAATTCATCGGTGCGCTGACCGCCCAGACGCTGATTGAGCCCGGCCAGATCCTTGACCCGCAACAACAGCAGGTAACCGGAACTGGCCTGCTCGGGGTTGCTCACCCGATTGTGCAGCTGCATCTCGAAATAGCGCCGGTTGGCCAGCCCCGTGAGGTTGTCCTGATAAGACTCGGCACGCAGTTTTTCGCTGCGCTCGGCCTGCTCCTGGAACAACGCCTTGAGCTTCTCCACCATCTGGTTCATCGCCTGCACCACGCGCCGCAGTTCAGGGGTACGCGGCAACTCCGGCAGGCTGAGGAATTCGCGGCGGGCGATGGCGTGGGACTGTTTGACCATGTAATCCAGCGGGCGCAATTGCCGGCGCAGCAGCAGCGCGCCGAGCACTGCACTGACCGCGCCACACAGCAGCAGCCAGCCGAGGCTGCCCAACGCGCTCTGCCACAGTTTGGCCACGGCAAACATCGGGTGGCTGACCACCTCGACCCGCGCCGCCTGCTCCCAGCCACGGCTGACCAGCGCGTCGCCACCGGCCGGCTCCAGGCCGATCAGTTTGACGAACCAGTCAGGCACATTGCTGACTGCCGGAATCCCGCTGCGCTCGACAATGGTCTGGTCGGTCTTGAGATCGACCACGCGGATGCTCGCGTAATAGCCGCTGTCGAAAATCGAGCTGACCAGCAGCTCGACCATCGCCGGGTCGTCGATATTCGGCGTCAGCGACAACGCCAGCGCCGTGGCGGCGTCCTGGGCATGTGAGCGCAGCTGGTTGACGTACTGGGTGCGCGAGCTCTCCAGACTGACCATGAAGCTGCCGGTGAAGGCGACCACCAGGAACAGACAGATAGCGATCAACAGCTGTTTGAACAAAGACATCTGAGCGCGTGCTCCTAGTTAGTCGTTTCGACCGGGAAACCTTCGGCCTGCATTTTCTTCAGCACATCCTGCCAGCGCGACAGGCGTTTGGTGTCACCGACCTTCTTGTTGCCCTTGGCTCCCGGCAGGTACAGACCTTCAGCATTGAAAGAGTAGACCGGCAGCAAATCGGTTCGCTGGGACGCAGGCTGAATCGGATCGATCAGGCTGTCGAGCACCAGCGGCATGGCATCGGGGGTGGCGTAGTAAGTCAGCACCATGTGTGCGCGATTCTGGCGCAGTGCCTTGACGTAGGTGATGCGCAGCTTGTCACTGGAGACCCCGAGATGGCGCAGGCTGAAATACTTGGCGATCGCGTAGTCTTCGCAATCGCCGGCGCCTTTCCACAACGCTTCGATGGGCGTCTCCCAATAATCGACCTGCCCCCACAGATCGATATCTTCTACATAACGCACCTGTTTGTTGAAAAACAGGTTCACCACTTTCAGCTTTTCCATCTCGCTGACCTGTTTCTGCGTGGCCAGCAGGTTTTGCCAGGCATCGATCCGCTGCTGCCCGGCACCCAACGGGCCGTAGAGCGCCGTAGCCTTGCGGCTGATCGCGGAAAAATCCCAATCGGCATGCAGGCCGCCCAGCATGACGCCGGCCAGCAACAGTGCGCAGCCTAGCCAGCGCAGAGTCCGGGGGATCGCGAAACGTACCGCCACAGCAGGTTTCCAGGGGGCAGGAAGGAAAGCGTTTGATGGTGAAGCTTAGCCCGGCAAAAAACAATGGCACCATGAGATCATCGCCATCGCGCTAAACTTCACAGAGGACAGCAATCCTTTACATGGTTTGACAACCTGTAGAGCAATCACTAGTGTCTTTGGATCCAAATTCCGTCGTCATTCAGGGTGAGTAGTTGTGACACAGAAGCCCAAACCGCTGCACAGCATCAAAGTCGATGGGCCGATTCCCGCACACCTTGCCCGCTCGATCATCGAAGAAACCCTGCGCTCGGCGATCCTTGACGGTCGCTTGCCGTGCGGCACCGCCCTGCGCCAGCAGGATCTGGCCGACCTGTTCGGGGTCAGCCGCATGCCGGTGCGCGAGGCTCTGCGCCAGCTCGAAGCGCAGGAACTGCTGAGCGTCACCACCCACAAGGGCGCCGTTGTAGCGCCGCTGATCCAGGGCGACGCCACCGAAACCTACGAGTTGCGGATCCTTCTCGAATCCGAAGCCATGCGCCAGTCGATCCCGTTGCTGACCAGCGCCGATCACGCGCTTGCCGCCGGCTATATCGAAGAACTCGAAACCCAGCACGACTACAGCGAAATCGGTCGGCTCAACCGTCTGTTCCACATGGCCCTGTACAGCAAGGCACCGAATAAGCGTCTGCTGCGGCTGGTCGAAGACGGCCTCAACGAGGAGGAGCGCTTCCTGCGTTTCAATCTCGAAGCCATGGGCCTGGGCAAACTCTCCCAGGAAGATCACCGCGCCATGCTCCAGGCCGTGATCGAGCGCGATGTCGAGCTGTCGGTGAAGTTGCTCACACATCACCTCAACCGTGGCGTCGACGTGATCACCCGGTTCCTCGCCAGTCCCGCCGGACAAAACCGCAAGGCCGTGCGCTGACACCCTTCACGCCGGTCTCAGGCCTTCGCGCCTGACCGGCGAATAACCCGCTTACAAATCCTCTCCCCGATCCTCCGCAAACCTGGTGGCGGATCCGCGTGTTCGCTCTAACCTCCCAGCGCTCGCAAGCCCGCCATTGCGGCTCGGCGCGGACGAATCGGTCATAGCCGTCCCGCCAATTTACCCGCACTCTTTAACGGCCACCCCATGAAGAACGGGCGACGCGCCGCACCGCCGGCGCAGTCCCCGCACCAGGAACCTACGGAAGGAGCCTTGCCACGGGAAAAAGGGAAGTTACGGCGCCGTTTCCGGCCCACTTTCATTCCTATACATCACATTCAATTTCCGCTTCTTGAAGTTGCTTTGAGTGAGGCATTCACTCTTGTCTTCAATTTTGGCCATTATTTGCCGAAAGGAGCAACTACGCCCAAGTAAAACTTAAACAAAAAGTTTTACCGGGCCGACTCATACTTGAAAAACATACAACTAAAAATAATTCAAAATAAACTTGTTAAGTTATTTGACGATGTATTAGCTTTTCCTCGCCGAGCAGGGTTACCCCCGCAAACACGGCGCAGCTCTGCAGTCAGCCAATAGCCTTGGTAAATATTCACCAACGCCTGGCCGAGAGCCTTTCATGCACTTTGCAAACTTTCATTAATCCGAATGAGGCCCGCGTTCGCGAATAGAAAACATTTCAAACTTATCAAGTCCGTGTTGATGCACTGAACGAGCAATCCCTCTATTCCAATAACACCGAGGTTCGCCATGATGCCAACTAAAGAACAACTCGCCCTGAAAAAAGCGCAATTGAGCGTTCACCCGATCTTTACCGAGATCGATTCGTTATCGGTACTGCGCCGGTTCATGGAATCCCACGTCTTCGCCGTGTGGGATTTCATGTCGTTGACCAAGCGCCTGCAACAGGAACTGACCTGTACACGGCTGCCATGGTTACCGCCACGCGATCCGCATGCTGCGCGGCTGATCAACGAGATCGTGCTTGGCGAAGAGTCGGATGATCGTCCCGCCCACGGCCATTACAGCCATTTCGAACTGTACCTGGACGCGATGCGCGAAGTCGGTGCGAGCACCACGGCGGTCGAACGGTTTGTCGCGCTGCAACAGGAAGGCGTGAGTTACGACGTCGCCCTGCAAAGCGTTGAGGTTGATCCGGCAGCGGCGAAATTTGTGCGCGAGACGCTGAACACAGCGCTGCATGCGCCAGGCCACAGCGTCGCTGCCGCGTTCCTGCATGGCCGTGAGAGCGTGATCCCGACGATGTTCCAGCGCATCCTCGATGACTGGGGGATCGGCATCGAACAGGCACCCACCTTTCGCTATTACCTGGAGCGCCACATCGAGGTCGACTCCGAAGATCACGGCCCGGCGGCAGAGCAACTGCTGGAGCGCCTGGTCGACGGTGATCCGCAGCGTGAGGCCGAAGTCTACGCCAGCGCCATCGCGGCGGTGGATAGCCGCATCGCCCTGTGGGACGGCCTGCGTCTGAGCATGCGCGAGCCCTTGGCGGAGGTGGCCCGATGAACGCCGCCGACTACCAATCCTTCGCCGACGCCTGGGAAACCCGCGCCACTATCCGCACCCGGCCACGGCGTGTTCTGGAAGACGATGAGCGCCTGATCTATCCGCTGAGCCGCCAGCCCCTGGTGCTCAGCGAAACCTTCCTGCGCGAATGCCCGCAGCAGCGTGATTTCGCCCTGGTGCAGACGCTGTACAAATTCATCAACGACGTGGTGATTTTCGAAACCGAAATCGTCGACCAGACCGCCCGCGCCATCGCCAAGAATCACTTCGCCGTACCCTTCCCGTTCGCCTGTCGCTACGACGCCATGACGGTGGTGGTGGACGAGGATTACCACGCACTGGTGGCGATGGACTTCATGCAGCAGACCGTGGCCATGACCGGCATCGAACCGATCGAACTGCCCGCTGAAATCGAACTGAGCCGGGCAATTCCTGCCGCTGTGGCACTGGCGCCCGAGCACCTGCGCAGCGCGGTGGAACTGATCTGCGTGGCCATCGCCGAGAACACCGTGACTGGTGACGTCGCCGCATTCGCCCGGGACGACACGGTCAAGCCGTCGATCAAAGGGCTGATGGCCGATCACCTGCTCGACGAGGGCCGGCACTCCAGTTTCTGGGCGCGCATGGTGCGCATCTATTGGCACACCGCCAATGACGCGGACCGGGAAACCATCGCGCAGATCCTGCCGGTGTTCATCGGCCATTACCTGACCAACGACATCCAGAAGTCCTTCGATCTGCGCCTGATCGACGCCTTGCCGGTCAGTGATGCGATCCGCCACTCGCTCAAGGACGAAATGGCCGGGCTGGCCTTCCCGATCAATCGCCACCATCCGCTGGTGGGCAACATCGTGCGCTTTTTCCACAACAGCTCGCTGCTCGACACGCCGTGCGTGCAGCACGCCCTGCGTGACTATCTGGTTTGATGAGGAGGCCGACATGAGACGTCTCGACATTTTATTGATTGGCGCCAGCCAGGCCATGACCGACCTGGCGCAGGAACTCGAACAACACGGTCACTCCTTGCGGCGCAGCGGCGCGGCGCAATCGCCGGTAGACCTGATCATCGACGATGGCTTCATCGGCGCCGGTGATTTCTGCGCCATCCCGCACTTGCATCTGCGCCTCGGTATCGCTGCGCAGCGCCTTGGCGGTTTACCGACGCTCGACCTGCTGTGCTTCCTCGGCTCGTCAATGATCAGCCGTGTGCCGATTGGCGATGAGCCGTCCGGCAATGGTCAAGCACTGCGCCAGCGAGTGCTGACGCAGGTGGTCGACGAAGTCGCGCTGCTGGTCAGCCGTTTCTCCCGCGATGCCGAGTATTTTCAGCAGGCATTGCCAGTTACCGCGCCGTACTTCGAACAGGTGGAGGACCTGTCGTTTCTCGACAGTCTGGCTTACGTCCATCGCCTCAACGCCACGACGCATCCGGCATTGTTGCAACAGGCGCAGACGCCGTTGATCGAACGCCTGCAACGCAGCCTGATCGAACACGCCGAGCGACCGGCGCTGCACCTGGCCGAGCACTCGCTCAGCTACCGCCAGTTGCACGCGCACAGCCGTGCGATCCAGCAACGTCTGCAGCCACTGCTAGAGCAGCATCCGCAGCCGTGGATCGTGGGTATCTGCCAGCCGAAAAGCCCGGCGCTGTTCGCCTCGATTCTGGCGGTGCTCGGCAGTGGCGCAGTGTATCTGCCGCTTGAGCCGAGCCATCCGTTGCAGCGCCAGCAATACATCCTGCAAAACGCCGGCGCGGTGTTGTTGCTGCACGACGGCGAGCATCCGCTCGGTGAGTCGATGCCCGGATTGGATGTCAGTCATATCGACAGTGCCGACGCCGATCTCGACCTGCCGTTGATGCGTCAACGGCCGACGCTTGAAGCACCGTGCATGGCGCTCTACACCTCCGGCACCACCGGCCATCCAAAGGGCGTGCTGCTGAGCCAGGCGAACCTCGCGCACTTCACCGCGTGGTACGCCGATTACGTGCAGTTGCGCGCCGAAAGCCGAGTTCTGCAGTTCTCTTCGCTGAGCTTCGACTCGTCGCTGATCGATATCTTTCCGACACTGCTGCAGGGCGCCGAACTGGTGGTGCCCGACGACACCCAGCGCCGCGATCCACTGCAACTGGTGGCGCTGATCCGCCGCCGGCAACTGACCCACGCGTTTCTGCCGCCAGCGCTGCTGAGCATCCTGCCGCTGGAGCAACTGCAAGGCGTGGAAGTGATGACCGGCGGCGACGTCTGCGAGCCATTCGTCATCGAGCAATTGACCCGCCAGGGCAAGCTGCACAACCTCTACGGCCCCACCGAGGCCACGGTGCTGATTACCGCTCGCCAGCTCAAACCGGGTGACAGCAACCGCACTCTTGGCGCACCGATTGCCAACAGTCAGGTGCTGATTCTCGATGACGAGTTGCAACCGGTGCCGGAGAACACCGTCGGCGAATTGTTCATCGTCGGCCCCGGCGTTTGCCTCGGTTACTTGAACAATCCGCAGCAGACCGCCGAGCGCTATCTGACCCTGCAACTGCCGCACGGCGAAACCTTGCGGGCCTATCGCAGTGGCGACATGGCCAAGTGGGGCGAACACGGTATCGAGCTGTGCGGACGGCGCGACAATCAGGTGAAGATTCGCGGTTTCCGGGTCGAGCCGGAAGAGATCGAACGCTGCCTGCGCGAGAGCCAGTTGTACCGCCAGGTGGCGGTGGTGATCGACAGTCAGCGGCGGATTCTGGCGTTCCTTGCGCAGCCGCAGTCGGACGCTGCCCGCGATCTGTTGAAGGCGCATGCCCAGCAGTTTCTGCCGGACTACATGCAACCGGTGGCATGGACTGAACTGGCACGGATGCCGTTCGCCAGCAACGGCAAGGTCGATCGCAAGGCATTGCTGGAGCTGCCGGTGAGCGTGCAGGACAGCGGTCCGAAATGCCTGCCGGCCAACGCTGACGAAGCGTTGCTGCTGGAGATCTGGGCGGAACTGCTGGAGCTGCCGAGCAGCGATATTTCCACCGACGAAAGCTTCTTCAATCTCGGTGGGCATTCGATTCTGCTGTCGCGGATGTTACTGCGCTTGCGTGAGGAGTTCGGGCGCAGCATCTCGATCAACCGCTTCATCGAATTGCCGACCATCATCAAACTTGCAACGCTGGTGCGCGGTACCGATGACAGCGCAGTGCTCAGCGCCCAGGCCATGGCCGACGCCGAGCGCCCGCTGAACATCGAACCGCTGCCGATCAGTCGCCTGGGCGATGTGCACAAGGTGATCGTCACCGGCGCCAACAGCTTTGTCGGCGTGCACATCGTCGAAGCGCTGCTCGGTTGGGGCGCCAGCGAAGTGGCGTGTCTGGTGCGCGACGGTGGCGGGCAAACGGCGGCGCAGCGTTTTGCTCAGGCGCTGCGTGAGAACCGTCTCGAGCATCTCGATTTGAGCCGGGTGCGGATCTACTCCGCGGACCTCACCCGCCCGCAACTTGGCCTGGCCGACGACGATTATCAGCGCCTGGATCGCGAGTTCGGCGCGCTGGTGCACAACGCCGCCAACGTCAATCACGTGCTCGATTACGAGTCGCTGGCCGCGGATAACGTCGAGCCGATTTTCGAGCTGCTGCGCCTGTGTGAAGGGCGCAGCAAAAAGGTCTTCAACTTTGTCTCGACGCTGTCCGCTTCCAGCACCGTCGACGGCGAAGGCCGAGTGCTCGAATTGCCCGCCGCACCGACCCCGCCAATCTACATCCGCAACGGCTACAACCTGTCGAAGTGGGTCGGCGAACGCATCCTTGAACGGGCGCGCGAGCGTGGGGTGTGGGTCAACCTGTATCGCCCCGGCAACATCAGTTTCAACAGCCTGAGCGGCGTCTGCCAGCCGCACAAAAACCGTTTGATGCTGATGCTCAAGGGCTCGATCCAGCTCGGTCAGGTACCGGCCTTCGCGCTGAATTTCGACCTGATGCCGGTGGACTTTCTCGCCCGCTTCATCGCCTTCCACGCCAGCCGTTATTTGACCGAGCGTGCGGTGTTCAACCTGCACAACCCCGAACCGCTGAGTTGGGATGCCTACGTCGCTTCGTTCCGCGAAACCGGCAGCGAGTTCTCGCTGGTCAGCGTCGCCGACTGGCAGCAGCAACTGGGCCGGGTCGACGCCGACAACGCGCTGTTCGGCGTGCTCGGTTTCTACCTCAACGGCTTCGAGGAGGACATCGGCGACATCTCCCTGATCGGCCACGCCAACGCTGAAGCCGGCGTGCAACAGATGGGCGCGCACTACCCGGAAAAATCCCCGGCGCTGCTGCGTCGCGGCTGCGATTACCTGAAAGAAATTAACTTCATCTGATTCATCCAAAAAAGGAGCAACACCATGAGCAATCTGCAACCCGACACCCTGATCAAAAACCCGCACGGCTGCCACGTTGTGTCGTCGGTGGAAGTGCCGGCGGACGCGGCGCAGGTCTGGGCGGTGGTCGGCAATTTCGCTGGCTTCGACCGCTTCATCCCGGCGCTGTCGCACATCGACATGACCGGCGACGGCGTGTCGTCGCTGCGCAAGAAGTTCTTCAAGGACGGCAACGTGGTGGTCGAGCAACTCAACTCACGCGATGAGCAGGCACGGGCCATGACCTGGACCACGATCTACAACACCTTGGGTGTGGCGAATTTGTGGGCAGCGATGAACGTGGAATCATTGGGAGCGGGGAAGTCGCGGGCGACCTGGACGATCATTGCCGAGCCGGCTTCAGGTGGGGAGGAAGCGCTGCCGGGGTTCAAGGATTTCGTGCAGGGGTTTGCCGATGATGCGATGGGGAATGTGTTGAAGCTGTTTGTCTAAGGCTTCAGTTTGGCGGTGACTGAACTACCGCCTTCGCGAGCAAGCCCGCTTGTGTCTGAGTAAGGGGATAAACTCTGGGGTGAGAGGGGTGGATGGCAAGCTGTGAGTCCGCGGTGCTTGAAGCACGAGTGGGAGCAAAGCTGCCATCCACCTTTCTACTCTGGCCCC
>NZ_CATKPP010000008.1:0-117818 GCF_949767635.1 Pseudomonas sp. IT-93MI4 | reverse complement strand
CCGTCACTCGCGCGACGAACTGCCGGAATCCTTCGCCCACGACCCGGCCGGCAACCTGCTGATGCAGGATCGTCCCGGGCCGACCCGGATCAAGGGCAACCGCCTGCTGATGCAGGGCGACCGGCATTACGACTACGACGCCTTCGGCAACCTGATCCGCGAGCGTCGTGGCCGCGATCAACTTCTGATCACCGAATACCGCTACGACTGCCAGCACCGTCTGATCGGCCTGACCCGCGCCGATGGCCAAACCGCGTCCTACCAGTACGACGCCTTCGGCCGACGCATCCGCAAAACCGTCGACGGCCAGACCACCGAATTCTTCTGGCAAGGCGACCACCTCGTCGCCGAAAGCAGCAAAACCCACCACCGCAGCTACGTCTACGAACCCGGCACCTTCCGCCCCCTGGCGCTGCTCGACGGCAAAGGCCCGAAACGCGCTTGCCCGTTCTACTACCAACTCGACCACCTCGGCACCCCGCAGGAACTCACCGACTACAGCGGCGAAATCGTCTGGTCGGCGCAATACGACGCCTACGGCAAGGTATCGGCGATCACCCTCGCGGGCGAGGACTACCTGGACCAGCCGCTGCGCTTTCAGGGGCAGTATTTCGATGCGGAAAGCGGGCTGCATTACAACCGGCATCGGTATTACGACCCGAGGTTGGGGCGGTATTTGACGCCGGATCCCATCAAGTTGGCGGGTGGGTTGAATCAGTACCAGTACGTGCCGAATCCGACGGGGTGGGTGGATCCGTTGGGGTTGAGCTGCAGTTGTCCGCCGACAAATCCGCGTCGCCCGATGCGATACGAGGCTGGCCGCGTAGTTGTTGAAGAGGGTTCTCCTCCGCTGCCAAAGATGACAGCGCAGGAGCGGCGGGCGAGGCTTGATGAGGTGGCTGAGGAGAACGCGAAGCGTCGGGTATATGAATATGAAAATCTTTATGGCATGCACACTGTGAAAAAACATAGTTCGGAAATTTCCGATCCAGCACTTAAGCAACGTGGCATCAATGGGGCAGATCCTCATACAGGTATAGTCCCAAGAGGTGCCAGAGGAAATCTTAGCTCTCAGTTCCATAACTGGCGAATGCATTTGGGGGCGTTGAATAAAGCGATGACGAAGGACAGAAATGGCTTAATAATGCACACAGGCAGAGACCATAATAATATTCCAATAGTTAAGTTGGAGTTGCCCGGTGCAGGTCGTGGATATAGACCGAATAGACGAGACCAGCAAAATCCGACCCTTAATGAGGACTTGAATTGGTTTGAAGTTAAATTCGATCAGATAAATACGCAGAAACCATTCACGGGCTTCCCGGCGGAGGGCAGGTAATGTTGAAAGATCCGTTTTTGAACGAGCCTTTTGAACCGAGCCTGACTTGGTTTATTGGAGTGTTCGATGTTTATGATCGTGAGGAAACGCGAGGCGTAGAGCTTGGTGTTTATAATCCGGATGATCGCGTTGATAGGGAAACTCTTGTCAGAAAATATTGTTTGGAGTTGCCATATCTCTCGTATAGACATAAATATGTATTATTTGAGTTTCTAGAGGGAGCGCTAAAAAATTCGGATTATGATTTTCAAAGTCCCTTTGAAATCGATGAATGCGAAGCGAATAGCTGGCCACGGGAGGAATGGTATTCGTTAGAAGAACCGCGCAGTTTTTTCCAGAGTGTCTATCAAATAGCACAGGAAGTTTGGAAAGAAGATCTCTCAAGGGCTGCAGGCGAAGATAAAACTACGTGGTGATGTTTTTGAAAATGTGCGCGGAGGCTTTGTTAAATTGGCTCGGGGTTAGTTATGAGCTGTATGGACTGACCCCTTCGCGAGCAAGCCCGCTCCCACAGGGATTTGTGTTGTTTGGGGAGTTAGCGTTGACTGATTAGTTGCGGGGTGTGGAGGTCGGCGGCGGTGATGGTGTCGAGCACATGCACGCTATACCCCGGAACATTCTTCGCATGATGCTTCGCCTGCGAAGCCATTTCCGCGAGTTGGCTGGCATCCAGTTCTGCGCAGGCCTCGGGTTGCAAGTGGACTACGCCGATCGATAACGAGAGCAACGGGAATTCCTGCCGTACACCCTGGCGGTTCGGCGCGATGAAGCAGCCGGCCTCAAGATGCTCAGGGCGATAGAAGCGGCGGCATTGGCTCTGGAAGTCGTCGAGCAGTTGGTTGAGGCGTTTGCGCCAGTCTTCCGGGCCGAGTACCAGAAGGAAGTCGTCGCCGCCGATGTGGCCGACGAAGTCGCGGGACGGGTCGACGCGTTCGTTGAGGCATTGCGCCAGGCACAGCAGCACTTCGTCGCCACGGCCGTAGCCGTAGATGTCGTTGAAGGGTTTGAAGCTGTCGATGTCGACGTAGCAGATGATCGATTCACGGCCCTGTTGCAGCAGGCGGGTCAGGCATTGCTGGATCGGCACGTTGCCGGGTAGCAGGGTCAGCGGGTTGGCGTAGCGGGCCTGCTGGATTTTCAGTTCGGTGATCAGTTTGAGCACGTCGATCACCCGGCCAAGGCCGAGATAACTGCCGTTGAGGGTGATGATGAAATCTTCTTCGATGCGCTGCCGGGCGCGGCTGGTGATCAGGCGGCTGACCTGTTGCAGCGACTGGCTCATTTCCACAGCGAGGAAGTCGTCGTTCATCAGGCGGCTGATCGGCTTGCGTGCGAACAGGTCGGTGGCGAACGGTTTGAGCAGCGCGTCGGACAACGAATGGCGATGGACGATGCCGCACGGCTGGCCCTGTTCGTCGAGCACCGCCAGTGAATTCAGATTGGCCTGGCGGCGGAAGGCTTCCAGTACGGTGGCAGTCGGTGTGTCGCGATGCACCGCCGGTTGCTCGTTGAGCAGGGCGCTGAGGTCGCTGCCCTCGTCGTTCAGCGCCACGGCGCTGCTGTCGTGTTTTGGCATCAGGGCCCGGGCATCGCGGGGCGGATGCTCCTGTGGACGACCGAGCAGATAACCCTGCACCAGATCGACGCCCATCTCGGTCAGCACTGCCAGTTCTTCCGGCAACTCGATCCCCTCGGCAATCACCTGCGCCCGCGAGGCCTTGGCGATTTGCAGGATCGAGCCGACGAACTCGCGTTTCAATGCGTCCTGATGGATGCCGTCGATGAAGTGGCGGTCGATTTTCACATAGTCCGGACGCAGCTCCGACCATAGACGCAAGCTCGAATAGCCGGCACCCAAGTCATCCAGTGCAATCGAAAAGCCCATCGCCCGATAGTGATGCAGGGCAGTTTGCAGCAACTGGAAATCGTCGATCGGCGTCTGTTCGGTGAGTTCGATCACCACTTGACTCGGTGGGATGCCGAAGTCTTGCAGCAGTTGCAAGGTCCGCCCCGGTTGGTGCGCGGCTTCGAGCAGGGATTCCGGCGAGACGTTGAGGAACAGCTTGCCCGGCAGTTGCTGCTCGTTGAAACGACGGCAGGCAGACTGGCGGCAAGCGATCTCCAGCTCACTCAGGCGGCCGGCCTGACGCGCCACGGCGAACAGCGCGATTGGCGAATGCAGAGGGCTGTTGGACGGGCCGCGAGTGAGAGCTTCGTAGCCGAGAATACGACGCTCGGAGAGACAGATGATCGGCTGGAACAGGCTGTGCAAACCGCTTTGAGTCAGGATCGAGCTCAAGGCACTCAGCTGTTCGGTCGTGGTCATGGCAATCTCTGGCGATAAAAAAAGGACTGGGAGCGCTCTTGCTTGAAGAGGCGCTCCCAGTCCTTTATTTCACGACAGAATGATGACTGTTTGATGACGCTCCGGGGAGCGTCACCACTAAATTGCCATCATCTTACTTCTTGGCCACCTGATTGCTCAGCTTCAGGTAATCCAGCAGCACGCGCCCGGTTTCGCTCAGGTAGGCGTCGTCTTCTGGTTTGACCTTGTCGGGCTCAGCCGCAGCCAGCGCGTCTTCATCTTCTTTCTTCAGCTCTTTGAGCGGTTCTTCGCCTTTGGCTTTGCGACGGATGTTTTCCATGGCCAGTTGCTTGGCATCGATGTCCGCGTGCTGGGCACGACGGTCTGCTTCATTGAGGCTGACGGTTTTCTCTTCCATCAACTTCTGCGCCAGGGCCAGTTTGTCACGGATGAACACGAACTCGGCGTCTTTGGCGCTGCGTGCGTCATGCTCGGACTTGAGCTGCGCCAGGTACGGCTTGAACGGATCGGAGGCCGGCTTGATCGCTGCCTTGATGGTGTCCCACGGCATGGCTTCCGGCAGGGCGCTTTCGCCGATTTCCTTGGTGTCGATGATCGACGGGTAGTCGATGTCCGGCAGTACGCCCTGATGCTGGGTGCTCTGCCCGGAAACCCGGTAGAACTTGGCCAGGGTCAGTTTCAGTTCGCCATGGTTCAGCGGCTGAATGGTCTGCACGGTGCCTTTGCCGAAGGTCTGACCACCGATGATCAATGCGCGATGGTAGTCCTGCATGGCGCCGGCGAAGATCTCCGAAGCCGAGGCGGACAGGCGGTTGACCAGCAGAGCCATCGGGCCTTTGTAGAACGCGCCCGGGTTTTCATCTTCCAGTACATCGACGCGGCCATCGGCGTTACGCACGAGTACGGTCGGGCCCTTGTCGATGAACAGGCTGGTCAGCTCGGTGGCTTCCTGCAGAGAACCGCCGCCATTGTTGCGCAGGTCGATGACCACGCCGTCGACTTTCTCTTTCTGCAGTTCGGTCAGCAGTTTCTTGACGTCACGGGTGGTGCTCTTGTAGTCCGGATCACCGGCACGGAACGCCTTGAAGTCGAGGTAGAAGGCCGGGATCTCGATGATGCCGAGCTTGTAGTCCTTGCCGTCCTGTTTCAGGTTCAGCACGGATTTTTTCACCGCCTGGTCTTCAAGCTTCACCGCTTCGCGAGTGATCGGCACGATCTTGCTGGTCTGGTCGTTCGGCGCATTGCTGGCCGGAATCACTTCCAGGCGCACCACGGTGCCTTTCGGGCCGCGGATCAGCTTGACCACTTCGTCCAGGCGCCAGCCCACCACGTCAACCATCTCTTTGTTGCCCTGGGCAACGCCGATGATCTTGTCGGCCGGTGCAACCTGCTTGGTCTTGTCGGCCGGGCCTGCCGGCACCAGGCGCACGACTTTCACCTGATCGTTGTCGCTCTGCAACACGGCGCCGATGCCCTCCAGGGACAGGCTCATGTTGATGTCGAAGTTCTCCGCGTTATCCGGCGACAGATAGTTGGTGTGCGGGTCGTAGGACATGGCGAAGGTGTTGATGTACGCCTGGAAGATATCTTCCGCGCGGGTCTGGTCCAGACGCGCCAACTGGTTCTTGTAGCGCTTGGTCAGGGTTTCCTGGATCTGCTTGGAATCCTTGCCGGCGATCTTCTGCCGCAGCACTTCGTCCTTGACGCGTTTGCGCCACAGGTCGTCGAGTTCAGCGGTGGATTTGAGCCAAGGGGCGTCCTTGCGATCGATCAGCAAGGTTTCCTTGGTAGTGAAGTCCATCTTGTCGACGCCCTTGTTCAGCTCCGCAATGGCGAAGTCCAGGCGCGCCTTGACGCGGTCCAGATAGCGCTTGTAGATGGTGAACCCGGCGTTGAGGTCGCCGCTTTTGAGGAAGTCGTCGAACTGGGTCTTCCACTTGTCGAATTCGGCGATGTCGCTGGCCATGAAGTAGCTGCGCGACGGGTCCAGCAGCTTGATGTAGCTGTCGTAGATGATCACCGAGCGCGCATCGTCGAGCGGCGGCTTGCTGTAGTGGTGACGCTTGAGCAACTCGACGACGTTGAGGCTGGCGATCACTTCGTCGCGATCCGGCTGCAACTTGTCCCAGCTGTTGGCTGCGAATGTAGTGCCCGACACCGGCAACAAGCCGATACCGATGAAAAGAGCGAGGGCGGTGCTGGGGAGCAAATGCTTCATGCTGATTCGACGCGGGGACAATTGATAACGCATATTAGGCCGTCTTTGAAGTCGCCGGTTCTACGAGAGCCGGTCGCATAATGCAAAAAGCCCGGCGCTACAGCTTCGGGCTCAGTCCAGACTCACTATGGAGGCACTGTGAAGGCATTGCAAGGCGTTGAAGGTCAAGTGGCATGGCTTGAAGAGCCGAGTCCGGCATGTGATGTAGGACAAGTGCGCATTCGCGTGGCGGCTGCGGGCCTCAATCGCGCCGATTTATTACAGAAAGCCGGGCTTTATCCACCGCCGCCGGGCGCCAGTCAGGTGCTCGGTCTGGAGTGTTCCGGGGTGATCAGCGAAGTCGGCGCCGGCTCGTCCTGGCAGGTCGGCGACCGGGTCTGCGCCTTGCTGGCCGGGGGCGGAATGGCCGAGGAGGTGGTGGTCGATGGACGGCACGTGCTGCCGGTGCCCGAGGGTGTTTCGTTGATCGAGGCCGCGGCATTACCCGAGGTTTATGCAACGGTCTGGCTCAACGTGTTTCAACTGGCGGCGCTGAAACCCGGCGAGAAGGTTCTCCTGCACGCCGGGGCCAGTGGAATTGGTTCAGCCGCCATTCAGCTATGCAAGGCGTTCGGCAATCCCTGTTGGGTCAGCGTCGGGTCGGCTGAGCGATTGGCCTACTGTGAGGCGCTCGGCGCCCAAGGCGGCGCGGTGCGCAGCGATGATCTGGAGAGCCTGCGCGACTTCGGGCCGTTTGACGTGATCCTTGATCCGGTCGGCGGCAACTATGCGGCACTGAACCTCAAGCTGACGGCGCTGGACGGACGCTGGGTACTGATCGGCCTGATGGGCGGACGTGAGGCGAAACTGGACCTGGCACAGGTACTGGCCAAGCGCGTGCAGTTGCTCGGTTCGACGTTGCGCAGTCGCGACGATCAGTTCAAGGCCGACCTGTTCAGCGACTTGAGCCAGCATGTGTGGCCGCTGTTTGCCGAAGGGCGGTTGAGTCCGCAACTGGCAAAAGCCTTCCCGGTGAAAGACGCCGAAGCGGCGTTTGCCGAGCTGGCGAGTAATACGGTTTCGGGGAAAGTGGTGTTGGTGATTGACGACAGCCTGAGCTGAAAACACAAACCCCTGTGGGAGCGGGCTTGCTCGCGAAAGCGGTGAATCAGACACGAATTTATCGACTGACACTCCGCCTTCGCGAGCAAGCCCGCTCCCACAATTGGATCTATGTTTACTTCCAGAGATGGATCGGCCAGCCGGATTTTTCGGCGTGCTCCAGCAGGACCGGATCCGGATTCACCACATGCGGGAAATCCACCTTCAGCAGCAACGGCAAATCATTGCGTGAGTCGGAGTAGAAACTCGCGCCTTCCAGATTCTCTTCCTCGGCATCCAGCCATTCCAGCAGGCGGGTGATCTTGCCTTCGCGGTAGGTCAGCGTGCCGACGGTCTGGCCAGTGTAAACGCCGTGCGCAACGTCCAGTTCGATGCCGAGAATTTCGTCGATGCCCAGGCGCTCGGCGATCGGTTTGACCAGGTGCGTGCCGGAAGCCGAGATCACCAGAATCCGGTCGCCGGCCTTGCGGTGGGCGGCGATGGTTTTGGTCGCGTCGCTGAAGATGATCGGTTCGATGAAGTCTTCCACCCATGGGCCGACCAGGTGTTCGACCTCTTCCGGGGTTCGGCCGATCATCGGTTCGAGGCTGAATTCCATGTACTCTTCCATGCGCAATTTGCCATGGCTGTAGGCGTCCATCAGCTCGTTGTTCTTGCGCATGAACGACTCGGGATCGACCCAGCCCAGGCGCCCCATCTGCTCGCTCCAGAGGGTGGCGCAGTCGCCGTGGATCAGGGTTTCGTCCAGATCAAAAATTGCCAGGGCCATCAGTGCAGTTCTCTCTTCAACGTCAGCAAAGTCATCAGGCTACCTCACACAGGGCCGTCGGATCGATGGAAAGCGCCAGACGCTGACCGTCGGGATGCAGATCCGCCGCCGAGCGGTTGAGCACGTCCACCACCAGTTCCACACCGCGCGCTTCGACCCGATAGCGGATCACGTTACCGAGCAGGCTGTGGCTGCGGATCTGCGCATCGAGTTCGCCATTGAGGCTCAGTTCGATGGCTTCCGGGCGAATCGCGATGCGGTGGTTGATCGGCCGTTGCAACAACTTCGAGGCGCTGTCGGCGTCAAGCAAGTTGTAGTTGCCGATGAAGCCTGCGGCGAATATGTCCACTGGTGCGGTGTAGAGGGTTTCGGCATCGCCGCTCTGCACGATCTTCCCTTGGTTCATCAGGAAAATCCGGTCGGACATGGTCAATGCTTCTTCCTGATCGTGGGTGACGAAAATCGTGGTCAGGCCGAGTTCGCGCTGGATCTGCCGGATCTGTTCACGCAGGTGTTTGCGGATACGCGCATCCAGCGCCGACAGCGGTTCATCCAGCAGCAACAGGCGTGGGCGAGTCACCAGCGAGCGGGCGAGGGCAACGCGTTGACACTGGCCGCCGGAGAGCTGATGCGGATAACGACTGGCGAAGTCGTTGAGCTCAACCAGTTTCAGCACCTCGGCGACACGCTTGTGGCTGTCGTCGGCATTGACCTTCTGCATGCGCAGGCCGAAGGCAACGTTTTGTTCGACGGTCATGTTGGGGAACAGCGCGTAGCTCTGGAACACCATGCCGATCCCGCGTTTCTGCGGGCTCAGCGGCACGATGTCGACGCCATCAAGCAGGATCTTGCCGCCATCCACCGGCGTCAGGCCGGCAATGCAGCGCAGCAGGGTGGACTTGCCGCAACCCGACGGGCCAAGCAGGGTGACGAATTCGCCCTTGTTGATTTCGCAGTTGATGTCGCTGAACACGGTCGTGCCCGCGTAGTTTTTCTGCAGGTGTTGGACGCTGACATAGCTCATTCGCTTTTGTCCTTGTTCAAGATGTTGGCGATCCAGGTCAGGACCAGCACGAAAAAGAAGTACGAGATCACCAGCGCACTGGTGAAGTGGCCGCTGCTGTTGCGCATGTTGTTCAGGTACACCTGCAGGGTTTCGTAGCGCGTGCCGACGAGGATGTTGGCGAACACGAACTCACCGAACAGGAACGAGAACGACAGCAGCAACGCGACCATCAGGCCCTTGCGCAGGTTTGGCAGCACCACCAGAAATGCCGCCTGAAAGGTGCTGGCGCCGAGCAGTTGCGCGGCGTCCATCAGGTCGCGCAGGTTGATCGCCTGCAGGTTGTTGGTGATCGCCCGGTACATGAACGGTAGCGCCACGGTGAAGTAGCAACCGATCAGAATCCACGGTGTGCCGACCATCGCCAGCGGCCCGGAACCGTACAGTTGCAACAGACCCACCGACGACACCACCGGCGGCACCGCGAAGGGCAGCAGGATCAGGATGTTCATCAGCGCATCGAGTTTCGGGAAGTGGTAATGCACCACGAACAGCAGCGGCAGGATCAGCACCACCGACAGCACCAGCGCGCCGACGCACACCAGCAGCGACTGGCCGAAGGCATGCAGGAAGCGCGGGTCGCTCCACAACTGGAGGTACCACTTGAAGGTGAAACCGCTGGGCAGGATGGTCGCCGACCAACTGCTGGCAATCGAGTAGATCAGCGTGCCCACCAGCGGCAGCAGCAGAATCGCGAACAGCAGATAAACCACGACGCGGTGGTAGACGCCGGCCGGGCCGGATTCAGCGCGAGACATGGTAGCTCCTCTTCAACAGCAGTTGATGCACGACGGTGACAATGGTCATCAACGCCACCAGCACCACAGCCAGGGCGCTGGCCAGATTCGGATCGAGGGAAATATCCCCGGAAACCATTGCCGCGATTCGGATCGGCAGCACGTTGAAGTTGCCGGTGGTCAAGGCGTACACCGTGGCGTAGGCGCCGAGGGCGTTGGCCAGCAGGATCACGAAAGTGCCGAGCAGGGCCGGGGTCAGCACCGGCAGACCGATGTGGCGCCAGAACTGCCAGCCGTTGGCGCCGAGCAGCGCAGCGGATTCGCGCCAGTCTTCACGCAAGGCGTCGAAAGCCGGGTAGAGCAGCAGCACGCCGAGGGGAATCTGGAAGTAGGTGTAGAGGATGATCAGACCGGTTTTCGAGTACAGGTTGAAGTCCTGAATGATCCCGGCCTGCTTGAGCATGATGGTGATGCTGCCGTTGAAGCCGAGCAGGATGATGAACGCGAACGCCAGCGGCACCCCCGCGAAGTTGCTGGTCATGTTGGCGAAGGCATTCACGAAGTTGCGCAGTTTCGAGTCGACCCGGCGCAACGAATACGCACCGAGCACGGCGATGATGATGCCGAATACGCTCGACCAGAAACTGATCTCCAGGCTGTACTGAATCGCCTGCAAATAGAACTTCGAGCTGAAGATCTTGCTGAAGTTGGCGAAGCCCCAGCCGAACTCTTCCGATTGCAGGCTGTTGATCATCACCCAGACCAGCGGGGCGATTTCGAACACGATAAAGAACAGCGCGAACGGCACCAGACACAGGGCCGCCAGCCATTTGCCGCGAGTCATGGCATTCACTTGAGCAGCTCCCGGCACACAGGTTTGTCGTGAGGGACGCCGAGCAGTTCGCAGACGGTGCCGCAGATCTCGGTCTGCTTCGGCGCGGCGTCAGCATTCAGGCTGAAGGCGTTGCCGAGGACGAACAGCGGCACCTGGCGCTCTTCCGGTAGCAAGCCGTTGTGCGAGCGGTCGTTGTTCATGCCGTGATCGGCAGTCACCAGCACCTGATAACCCGCGTCGAGCCAGCCTTGCAGGTAGTCGGCGAGGATGATGTCTGCCGAGCGTGCGCTGTTGCGGTACTGCGAAGAGTCGAGGCCGTGCTTGTGCCCGGCGTCGTCGATGTTCATCGGGTGGATCAGCAGGAAGTTCGGCGCATGGCGCAGGCGCAGGTGTTCCGCGTCGGCGAACAGGTGCGAATCCGGGTAGTGATCGTTCCAGTAGAAATGCCCGTGCTGGATCGGTAACGCTGGATCGTCGGTATGACGGTCGCGGGCCGCTACGAACGGTGAGCGGTTGTACAGTTCGCTGACCCAGTGATAGGCCGCTGCGGCGGTTTTCAGGCCGGCGTCGCGGGCGTAGTGATAGATGCTGCGCTGGTTGGACAGGCGCGCAACGTTGTTGTGGACGATGCCGCTGTCGATCGGCGGCACGCCGGTAAGGATGCATTCGTAAAGCGGTCGGGACAGGGCCGGCAACTCGCACTCCAACTGATAGAGCGCGGCGCGTCCTGCGCCAACGTAAGCCTGCAGATGCCCCATGGCGTGACGCGCGACCTCGTAATTAAGACCGTCGAGCACGACAAGGATGACGTTGTGCTTCATAGGGGCAAAAACTCCGCGAAAACAGGAAATTTCAGATTCAACCTGGATCCCCTGTGGGAGCGGGCTTGCTCGCGAAGGCGGAGTGTCAGTCATAGATGCTTGACTGATCCACCGCCTTCGCGAGCAAGCCCGCTCCCACATTTGGATCTCCAATGGATCCAGCAGTGGGGATTTACAGGATTACTTCATCTCTACGATGACTTCTTCGTTCCACTTCTGCGGCAGGGCCTTGGAGGTTTTTTCCCAGGCGTCGGCGTCCTTGATCGGCGTGACCTTCTTGTACTGCTCGTTTGGCAGCAGCTTGGCCTTCACGTCTTCCGGCAGTTGCAGGTGCTCGGCACGGATCGGACGAGCATTGCCGCGGGCGAGGTTGGTCTGGCCGGCGTCGCTGAAGATGTATTCGCGGGTCAGCTTGGCGGCGTTCGGGTTTTTCGCGTACTTGTTGATGATGGTGGTGTAGCCGGAAATCACCGAGCCATCCGACGGGATCAGCACCACGTAGTCATCCGGGTTGGCCATCTTGGCCTTGTAGCTCAGGCCGTTGAAGTCCCAGACCACGCCGACTTCGATCTCGCCTTTTTCCATGGTGGCGATGGTCGGGTTGGCCATCGACAGGCGACCTTGCTTGGCGATGTCTGCAAACAGCAACAGGGCCGGCTGGATGTTTTTCTCGTCGCCACCGTTGGCCAGGGCAGCGGCCAGTACGCCGTTGGCGGCTTGCGCAGCGGTGCTCACGTCACCGATGGAAACCTTGTATTTGCCGCCCTTGAGGTCAGCCCATTTGGTCGGGACTTCGGAACCGTGCAGCAGCTTCTTGTTGACGATGAAGGCGATGGTGCCGGTGTAGGCCAGTGCCCAGTTGCCGTCCTTGTCCTTGGCCCAGTCCGGGACTTGATCCCAGGTGCTTGGTTTGTACGGTTGCACCACGCCCTGCTTGACCGCGATCGGGCCGAAGGCGGCGCCGACGTCGCCGATGTCGGCAGTGGCGTTGTCTTTTTCGGCGGCGAACTTGGCGATTTCCTGGGCCGAGCTCATGTCGGTGTCGATGTGTTTCAGGCCATAGGTCTTGGCCAGGTCTTCCCAGGTGCCTTTCCAGTTGGCCCAGTCATCGGGCATGCCGACGCTGTTGACGGCGCCTTCCGCTTTCGCAGCGGCTTCGAGGGTTTTCAGGTCGGTACCCGCCGCCATGGCGGAGGTGCACATTGCAATGGTCGAGCCTAACAGTGTTGCCAGGAAAAGCTGTTTCATTCCGAAGCTCCTTGGTCGTGTTCAACGCTGCGATTGCGGTTTGTGTTGGTCTAGGTCAGCAATACCTGAGCCAATTTAAGGGGGCTGGATGACACTTTGATGTCGGCGGTCGCCCGGCAGGCCTTTTATTGGCCCGGTTTCGGCGCTTGCCCGGTAAGCGTAGACCAAGGTCAAAGCCCCGGCGGACAAGGCACTTGGCCGATGTATTGCAAGTCATGAGGGCGACCGTCGGGCGGGTTTGTCATCTCTCGGTCATCTGCACTGCCTAGGCTTGCAATACAAGGAAACGGCTTGCAGGCCGTACGGTTTTTGCCCCGAAACAGTGCTGGTCTAGTCCAGATAGGTAACGTTGATGCGCGATGAGGCAACAAAAGCGGTGACAGCGATTGGTCAGGTGCTGCAGGAGCAACTTGATCACGGCCTGCTCGCGCCCGGGAGCAAGTTGCCGGCCGAGCGCAAGCTCAGTGAGTTGTTCGGCACCACGCGCATTACTGTGCGTGAGGCCTTGTTGCAGTTGGAGGCGCAGGGGCAGATCTATCGCGAGGAGCGCCGTGGCTGGTTCGTTTCGCCGCCACGTCTGGCGTACAACCTGATGCAGCGCAGTCATTTTCACGCGATGGTCAGTGCGCAGGGGCGGGTACCGTCGACCGAGGTGATTTCGGCGCGGTTGCAGCCGGCGTCGGTGGCGGTGTGTGCGTTGTTGCAGTTGCCTGCTTTGTCGAGCGTGATTCAGATTTGCCGGTCGCGGCGGATTGACGGGCGGCTGGTTTTGTATGTGGAGCACTATCTGAATCCGCAGTATTTTCCGGGGATTCTGGGATTTGATTTGAATCAGTCGATGACCGAGCTTTATGCGCGGCATTACGATTTGCGCTATGGGCGGGTGCGGTTCGAGATTGTGCCGACGTCGTTGTCGGTGGATGCGGCGGCGGCTTTGCGGGTTTCTGTCGGGAGTCCGGGGTTACGGATTGCTCGGGTCAATTATGATCAGCATGAGCGGTTGATTGATTGTGATCTGGAGTTTTGGCGGCATGATGCGATTCACGTTGGTGTAGATGTTGTTTGACCTTGGCGGCCTTTGGGCCGACCAGGTTCTTGGGGTTTTGGGTGTATATCCGTTGCTTCGGGTGTTGCCACTGGCGGTTTCGCTTTTACAGCGAGTCCCTTTGGCAAACGCCCCAAAGGAACCAAAGGTCTGTGCCCTGACGTTCGGCCCGCTCGCTAAAGCTCGGGGTTCCTTCGCTCCGGGATCGATCCGGGCGCATCGCCTCCGGTTTGCTTCGCTGCACCTCCTCTCGATGTGTTCGACTTCGTCGAACGGTCGCTGCGCTCCCACCCCCGGATCAATCCCTCCGCTCAGCCTGCCGACGGGCCGGTGAGTCAAGATCAAGAGCTTTCGGCGAGCTGACACTCGGCCATTTGAGTGGTGAAGAGCCGGCGGTCGGCTTTTGCTTTTCTGTAGGAGTGAGCCTGCTCGCGATGGCGGCCTGAAAGCCGACCAATCACCAACTGCCTGCACTCAATCCAACTGTGGGAGCTGGCCTGCCAGTGGTGGTGACCTCCCAGCCGACCAACTCCAACAGCCCACACCCATCCACTGTGGGAGCGAGCTTGCTCGCGAAGGCGGCCTGACAGCCGACCAATCTCCAACTGCCTGCACCCAATCCCACTGTGGGAGCGAGCCTGCTCGCGAAGGCGGCCTGACAGCCGACCAATCTCTAACTGCCTGCACCCAATCTCTCTGTGGGAGCTGGCCTGCCAGTGATGGTGACCTCCCAGCCGACCAATCTCCAACTGCCTGCACCCAATCCCACTGTGGGAGCGAGCCTGCTCGCGAAGGCGGCCTGACAGCCGACCAATCTCCAACTGCCTGCACTCAATCCAACTGTGGGAGCTGGCTTGCCAGCGATGGCGGCCTGACAGCCGACCAATCTCTAACAGGCTGCACACGGTCAAATGTGGGAGCGAGCCTGCTCGCGAAGGCGCCCCCACTGTCACTTCATCTCTACTTGCCCGCCCCTGCATTGGCATACAAATAATCCGTCGCCAACGACGCCATCGTCCTCACTCCAACCACCAGCGCCGACTCATCCACAAAGAACCCCGGATTGTGATTCGGCGCTGCCTTGCTCATGTCCTGATCCCGTGGCGTCACCCCGAGAAACACAAACAGCCCCGGCACTTCCTTGGCGAAGAACGAGAAGTCTTCCGCGCCGCCCACCAGCGGCGCATTGACCACGTCATCCTTGGCGGCCCACTTCAACGTCGGCAGCATTTTTTCCGTCAGTGCCGGGTTGTTGATCGTGGGGTCGTATTTTTCGATGATGGTGACGTCGGCTTTCGCGCCGCCGCTTTCGGCGATTTTTTCGATGGTCTGGCGTACGTCGGCGTGGAGTTTCTGGCGGATGCCGTAGTCGTAGGAGCGGATGGTGCCGCTCATGTCCACGGACTCGGGAATGATGTTGTAGCGGGTGCCGCCGTTGATGGTGCCGATGCTGACCACCGACGGGTAGGACGAAATGTCGGTGCGGCGGCTGACCACGGTTTGCAGGCCGACGATGGTTTGTGCGCCGACGGTGATTGGGTCGATGCCGTCCCACGGGCGGCCGGCGTGGGTCTGTTTGCCGAGGATTTTGATGCGCAGGTCGTCGGAGCTGGCCAGAGTGGCGCCGGGGCGGTAGGCGATCTGGCCGGCGGGGACGCCGGCCCAGACGTGGAGGCCGAAGACGGCGTCGGGTTTGGGTGATTTCATCACGCCTTCCTGCACCATCATTTTCGCGCCCCAGGTGTTTTTGCCGTCGGGGATGAAGTCGCTCGGGCCTTCTTCGGCGGGCTGGAAGTAGAAGACCACGGTGCCGGGTAGGGTGTCGCGCATGCCCGTAAGAATTTTCGCCGTGCTCAGCAGGATCGCGGTGTGGGCGTCGTGGCCGCAGGCGTGCATCACGTCGACTTCTTTGTCGAGGTAGGTGCCTTTGGCTTTCGAGGCGAAGGGCAGGTCGGCGACTTCCTTGACCGGCAACGCGTCCATGTCGGCGCGCAAGGCCACGGTCGGGCCGGGCAGGGCGCCCTTGAGGATGGCGACCACGCCGGTGCGGGCGACGTTGGTTTTGACTTCCAGGCCCATGGCCTTCAGTTGCCTGGCGACCAGTTCCGCGGTGCGTTTCTCGGTGTTGCCCAGTTCCGGATGCGCGTGGATGTCGCGGCGGGTTTCCAGCAGCTGCGGTTCAAGTGCCTTGGCTTGCGTGGCGATCAGTTCGCGGGTGCTGTCCAGGGTGGCGGCGCTGGCGGTGCCGGCCAGCACGGTGAGCAGAACGGTCTGGGCGATACGTGTCAGCTGCATCGGGTTTCTCCGTGGTTATTGTTTTTCTGGCTTCCCTGCCTGTGACCCGAGTGTCTGCGCGAAGTGCTATTCCTTCGGCTGGCCACCGCCGGCAGTGATGACCTGCACGCTCATGCGTGGCGTCGCCAGATCGAGTCCGGCTTCGTCCAGATGGCGTTTGAGCGACAGGTTGAACGCTCGGGAAACTTCCCACTGTTTGATCGGCGCAGTCTTGAACCGCGCGCGAAGAATCGCGCTGCCGGACTCGAAGCTTTCCACGCCCTGGATCTCCAGCGGCGACCAGATGTTGCGTCGCTGCAGCGGGTCGGTGCGCATTTTCTGGCCGACTTCGCGCATCAGTTTGATCGCGTCGTCGATTTCCATGTTGTACGGCACCGCCACGCGGAAGATCGCGTAGCCGAATTCCCGGGAGTAGTTCTTGATGCTTTTGATTTCGCTGAACGGGATGGTGTGGACGATGCCGTCGATGTCGCGCAGGCGCACGGTGCGGATGGTCAGGCCTTCGACGGTGCCGAGGTGGCCGCCGACGTCGACGTAGTCATCAATGGCCAGCGAGTCTTCGATGATGATGAACAGACCGGTGATCAGGTCCGCCACCAGCGACTGCGCACCGAAACCGATGGCCAGACCGATCACACCGGCACCGGCCAGCAGTGGCGTGACGTTCATGCCCATGTTCGCCAGGGCGACGATCAGCGCGATGATGAAAATCGCCACGAACAGCACGTTGCGGATCAGCGGCATCATCGTTTGTGCGCGGGCATTCGCCAGGCCTTTGCGCGAGCGGGTGAGGGCGTGGTGCACGGCGGTGTCGGCGAGGATCCAGATCAGCCAGGAGAAAATCAGCGTGCCGATCAGGCTGAACAGTTTGACGCTGACGTCATGCCCTTCGCCCTCGGCAAAGCCGATCAGCGATTTGCCCCATACGCGTAGGCCGAGCTCGATGAAGATCAGCCACACCAGCAGGTGGGCGAGGGTGTAGAAGAAGCTTTTCAGGCGTTCCGAGTACAACGCGTGACGCTTGGGCCCGCGCTGCGGTTTGAGTGAATGACGGCGCACGAGGCCGTTGATCACCATGCACATCACCAGCAGCACCGTGCAGATCAGCGACTGACGCAGGGCGGTGCTGGTGTCGCCGGCGGAGACGAAGGTGGCGAACAGCGAGATCCCGACCAGCACCAGCGCCGGCACGTACCAGAAGGTGCCGAGGATATCGATGGTGTCGCTGAGGGCGCGGCGGGTCAGGCGGCGGGACAACGGCTGGTTGCGGATCAGGTGCGCGATCGGCCGGCGGAAACGCAGGATGAACAACCCGGTGAACAGCGCCGCGAGCACGTTGGTGATGGTCGCGGTGGTGTGCGCCAGGTGCACGCCGAGGCCTTCGACCAGGCGCGGGTCGCTCAGCGCTTCACCGAATGCGGCGAAGCTGCCGATCAGCCACAACGGACGGAAGGCCTGATGCCGCAGGATGTACAGCGCCCGGTGCCGGTGCGGGCCGTCGAGCAGCGAGAAGGCGATCACGCAGATCGCCGAGAAACAGGTGCCGACCACCAGCGCATAAGCCAGCACCATCGCCAGGCTTTTACCCAATGACGACGGCAGCGCGTAGCTCATGTAAACGGTGATGACCAATGCAATCAACCACGGCCCGAGCTTGCGCAGGGCGAAGCGCAGCATGTCGAGGGCCTTGGGGTGTTGCGGCAATTCTTCGGTCAGGCCGAAGCGCATGCGCACCCGGTGACCGAGCCAGATCAGCGCGGCGGCGAGCAGGCTCCAGACCATCAGGATCACCGCGAAGCCGAAGATGATCGGCAGCCATTCGCTGGCCGGCAACATCAGGGTGTCGAGTTCGTCCCTGGCCAGATCGAACTCGTCGGACCAGCGGGTCAGCGGGCTGTCGTCACCGGAGAACTGTTTCTCGAAGCTGGCCAGGGTGCCGCCGATCAGCCCCAGCACGCCTTCTTCCGGTGAGGCCTGGGCTTTCTTGGTGGCGTCGCGCAGCTTTTTCAGATCGCTCAGCAATTGCGCGCGTTGCTTGTCGTTTTCCAGCGACTTGATGACTTCATCCAGCGACTGGCCCAGCGGCTCTTGCGCCTCCGGCTGCGTCTTGGTGGTGTTGAGCAGGCCCGGCAACCCGACCGCCTGGGCAGGGGCCAGCGGCAGCAGCGTCATCAGGCAGACAAGGAACAGGCAGGGCAGAGCAAACAGACGAGCGAACACTAGGCGGTCAACCTCGCAAAGGGGCGAATTGAGCGAGTGTACGAGGCAGCCAGAATCAATGCGAGCCGGGCGCGGATTTATTCGTTGAGTTTGGCGAGGATCTTGTAGACCACGGTCGCCAGGATCATCAGCATGCCGACCCACATGGCAAACACACCGGCGTTCTTGTCGCGGAAGTTGAAGCCGATCGCCAGCAGGATCATCCCGGACAGAATCGGAATGAGCATGGCGTGGAAGGAGGACATCGAAATCATGGTGACTGCCTTGTCGAAGGGAATGATTTAAGTCTAGGTCGCATTTGGCGGAGCGGTTCTGATGTGTATCAGAATTGAGTCAGTCCAATGATGAAATTGTGTTGTCTGGACTGGCGCTTTCGCGAGCAAGCCCGCTCCCACAGGTTGAAATGCATTCCAATGTGGGAGCGGGCTTGCTCGCGAAGCTTTTCAGCTTTTAAGGCAACTCGCGGCTGGCGTAGAACGCGCTCAGCACTTTGACGAGGTGCGCCAGATCGTGGCTGCCGCACAGTTCGCGGATCGAGTGCATGGCGAAGGTCGGCAGGCCGATGTCGACGGTGCGCACGCCCAGGTGGCTGGCGGTGATCGGGCCGATGGTCGAGCCGCAGCCCATGTCGCTGCGCACCACGAAGCTCTGCACCGGCACTTCTTCGGCCATGCACAGATGGCGGAAGAACCCGGCGGTTTCGCTGTTGGTGGCGTAGCGCTGGTTGCTGTTGACCTTGATCACCGGGCCGGCGTTGAGTTTCGGACCGTGGTTGGCGTCGTGCTTCTCGGCGTAGTTCGGGTGCACGCCGTGGGCGTTGTCGGCCGAGACCAGCAGCGATTTCTGGATGGTGCGGACGAACTCGTCACCTTCCGGCAGCAGGCGGCGCAGGGTCTGTTCAAGCATCGGGCCATCGGCACCGCACGCCGAGCAGGAGCCGACTTCTTCGTGGTCGTTGCACACCAGCACGCAAGTTTCTTCGGTGTCGGCGCTGAGCAGGGCTTGCAGGCCGGCGTAGCAGGACAGCAAGTTGTCCAGGCGCGCGCCGGCGATGAAGTCGCCATGCAGGCCGATGACCGCCGCGCTCTGGGTGTCGTAGAAGCTCAGTTCGTAATCCAGCACCACATCGGCGTTCAGGCCATGTTCGCGGGCCAGTTGATCAGTCAGTACGGCGCGGAAGTCGACGCGTTCGTCGCCGGCGAATTGCGCGAGGATCGGCGGCAGCTCGGTCTGCGCGTTGATCGCCCAGCCTTGATTGGCTTCACGGTTCAGGTGGATGGCCAGGTTGGGAATGATCGCGATCGGCGCCTTGAAGTCGATCAGCTGGCTTTCGACCTTGCCATCACGGCGGAAAGTGACGCGGCCGGCCAGCGACAGGTCGCGGTCAAACCACGGCGCCAGCAGCGCGCCGCCGTAGACTTCGACGCCCAGTTGCCAGAAGCCCTGACGTTGCAGTTCCGGTTGCGGCTTGACCCGCAGGCACGGGCTGTCGGTGTGGGCGCCGACCAGACGGATACCGTCGTGCAGTGGCGAGTTGCGGCCCATTTTGATCGCGACGATCGAGGAGTCGTTACGGGTGACGTAGTAGCGGCCGTTGGCCTCGGTGGTCCACGGCTCGCGCTCGTCGAGGCGCACGTAACCGGCGGCCTCCAGACGCTGAACAAGGCTGGCGGTGGCGTGGAACGGGGTAGGGGAGGCCTTGAGGAAGTCGATCAGGCCTTGGTTCAACTCTTCGCGCATAAGAAGCTCCAGACAGCAATGGGCGCGAGTTTAACGCATCGGCCCGGGAATTGAATCCGGACAGGATCGGGGCGGAAGCGGGCTTGCTCGCGAAAGCGGTGGGTCAGATGCAGATTTTTTGGATGACACACCGCTTTCGCGAGCAAGCCCGCTCCCACAGGGAGTAATGTGGATCAGCGGGCGGCTATGCGTTTTTTCAAATAGTTCAAGATGACTTTTTCATCTTCCGGTTTATCCGGACGCGGCAGCTGTTGCGGCCAGGACTTCTGGCTCAGCAGTTTTTTCTGCTGGCTCTCGTCCCAACGCAGAATTTCCCGCGAGGCGCATTCCCACCATTCGTGTCGGCAAACACTGTAGTACGGATCTTCCGGCGCGGCGCTGCCGTACAGCAGATCACGACCGACCTTGCGCAGGGCGCCTTTCTGGTGGCGCAGCTTCCATTTGATTTTCAATCGGCGCCAGGCCGAGGGGAACGGCTTGACCCGTGGCACATCGCTGCACAGATCCACCAGGCGCTGGCTGAACTGCTCGCCGTGCTGGGAGAAGAAGTACGTCTGCATCGCGTGGAAGAAACGTTTTTCCGCGAAGTAGTGGTAGACGTGTTTGCGCGCTTCCACCACCTGACGCTCGCGCATGGCATACGACAGGGCGATCTGTTCGATGGTGTGGATTTCGAAGCCGCCGAGTGTCCACTCATCAATCAGGCGGATCGACTCTTCGAACAGCGCTGAGTCGCTGTCGGTCACGCCGCACAAGCCGCTGTTGTAGAGCTTGAAACCGTTATCCGGCGTCACGCCGTGGCTGCGCAGGTCGCGACCGAGTTTTTGATAGTCGGGACGCTGGTGCACATCTTTCCAGTCGTACTCGAAGCGATCCATCACCGAGCGATTCGGCTCGATGAATTTGAACAGTTGGCTCGGGTGGCGGGTGAACAGGGTGTCGGTGTCGACGAACAGGGTTTTTTCCGCCCACTGCATGCCCGCGGCGATGGCGCAGGCCTTGCGGCGGTGGTGATAGCCGTGGGTGCCTTGCCAGCGGGTCAGAGTCGCTTCATCCAGCAACACCGTGTCGACCGGCCAGCCCGCATAGTCGTCGGGGCGATCAGTGAGAATGCGGATCGCCGGTCGCTCGCCGTTTTTAGCCTGGGACAGGACGGTCAGGATGCTGAACTTGGCTTCGCGCCGGTACACATCCTGATTGCCGTAAACCAGGTAAAGCAGTTGATGACGAACTTTCGTGAGGGGGGTTACCAGGGAATCAATACAACTCATCCGAAAACAGAATCCTTGTCCAAATAAACAGCACTGCCACTCAGGCAGCGCTCAAAACGGTGCCGGGCATTCGAAGCGCAAACGCTCGCCGGTTTGCGGGTGGGTGAAGCTCAGCATGCTGGCGTGCAGGCACAGACGCGGCCAGGCCGCCAAGGCCTGCTCATGGGCGTACAGCCCGTCGCCCAGCAGCGGGTGACCGATGGACAGCATGTGCACACGCAACTGGTGCGAGCGACCGGTGATCGGCGTCAGTTCGACGCGGCACCAGTCGCCGCAACGTTCCAGTACGCGCCAGAAGGTCAGCGCATGCTTGCCGAATTCGTGGTCGACCACGTGCCGCGGTTTGGTCGGCGGATCGTAGCGCAGCGGCAGGTCGATGCTGCCGCTGTCCAGCTCCGGCTGACCCCAGCAGAGCGCAGTGTAGGCTTTCTCTGTTTCACGATCGTGAAACTGCCGCGACAGTTCGCGGTGAGTATCCGCGTCACGGGCCAGCAGAATGATGCCGGAGGTTTCCCAGTCCAGGCGATGAACGATGCGCGCTTCCGGGTAGCCGTTTTCCTGCAGGCGGGTGATCAGGCAGTCCTTGTTGTCGTCGGCGCGACCGGGCACCGAGAGCAGCAACGTCGGTTTGTCGACCACCAGTACGGCGGCGTCCTGATGAATGATGCGGATGTTGGACAACGGCATTAAAACAGCCTCGTAACAAATGCCAACGGCGGCTCAGGGCCATTCCGCGATGGGAATGGCCCTGAGCCGCCGTCGTTCCTGCCGGATCGACTCAGCGATCGGGCAGGGTGATGTTGAGTTCCAGAATCGAGCAACTGCCCTGGCTTTCCAGTGCAACATGTACGTCGTCGTTGCCGATGTTGACGTACTTGCGGATCACGTCGACCAGTTCCTTCTGCAAGGCTGGCAGGTAATCCGGCGTGCTGCGCTGGCCGCGCTCATGCGCCACGATGATCTGTAGACGCTCTTTCGCTACCGAGGCGGTACTTGGCTTTTTGTTGGCACGAAAGAAGTCAAAAAGGTTCATTACCTACCTCCAAACAGGCGCTCGAAGAATCCCTTCTTCGTAACATCGAGGAAACGATGTTCTTTTTCTTTGCCCAGCAGACGATCAACGGCATCGCTGTACGCCTGACCGGCATCGCTCTGGTCGTCGAGAATCACTGGAACGCCCGAGTTGGAAGCCTTCAGAACCGCCTGCGACTCAGGGATGACGCCCAGCAGGGTCACGGCCAGGATTTCCTTCACGTCTTCGACGCCCAGCATCTCGCCATCGCTGACGCGCTGCGGGTTGTAACGGGTCAGCAGGAGGTGTTCCTTGATCGGGTCTTCGCCTTTTTCGGCGCGACGCGATTTGCTGGCCAGCAGGCCGAGCATGCGGTCGGAGTCACGTACCGAGGACACTTCCGGATTGGTCACGATGATCGCTTCGTCGGCGAAATACATGGCCAGGTGCGCACCTTTCTCGATGCCCGCCGGGGAGTCGCAGACCACGAAGTCGAAGTCTTCCTTCAACTGCATCAGGACTTTTTCCACGCCTTCCTGGGTCAGCGCGTCTTTGTCGCGGGTCTGGCTGGCGGCCAGCACGTAGAGATTTTCCAGGCGCTTGTCTTTGATCAGGGCCTGCTGCAGGTTGGCTTCGCCGTTGACCACGTTGACGAAGTCGTACACCACGCGACGCTCGCAACCCATGATCAGGTCGAGGTTACGCAGGCCCACGTCGAAGTCGACGATCACTGTTTTGTGGCCGCGCAGAGCGAGGCCGGTACCGATAGCGGCGCTGGTGGTGGTCTTACCCACACCACCCTTGCCGGATGTAACCACGAGAATCTTGGCCAAGGTGTTTCACCCCTAAGGAAGAAGGACTTTTTAGCCCCTGAAAAACATCTCTTGAAAACTACTGCAGTCGGACAGCCTTGGCTGGAATTCGGCGCAAGTCGCAATTGCCGGGGGCAAACGCTGCTTGTTCCTTTTTCCTACTTCGTTTGAGCCGTTTTCGCTACGTTTTAGAGATGCTTGGAAAATGCGGCAGTATCCGTTAAAGCCGAATGATGTTCAACACGTCGGCCGACAGGCTGACCTGTACGCCGGAGCCCCACAGTGGATCGCGGCGCAAATCTTCGGAAACCTTGTAATGCCCGGCGATGGAGATCAGTTCAGCGCTCAATTGCTGACAGAAAATCCGGGCCTTGGTGTCGCCTTTGACGCCGGCCAGTGCGCGACCGCGCATCGGGCCGTATACATGGATGTTGCCATCGGCCAGAAGTTCCGCCCCCGGACTGACCGAGGACACCACCACCAGATCGCCACCCTGGGCATATATCTGTTGGCCACCACGTACTGGCGTGGTGATGACGCGGGTCGGTTTGACCGTTGGCTCCGGCGGCTTTTCCGGCTTCTTTTTGACTTCCGGTTCCGGGGCTTCCAGTGGTCGCTCGCGGGCGCCGGACGGCGGTAGCACCGGAATGTCGATGGCGATGGCGGCAGCGATGTCTTCGATACGGCTGGCGCGGATCGCCAGGGTGCGCAGGCCATGCTGGCGACATACGCGCATCAGGCCGGGCAGATCCACCGCGCCTTCGCCGGGCGGCAGTTTGTCCAGCGCCAGGACCAGCGGTGCATTGCTGAAGAAATTCGGCGCCTGGGCGACTTTGGCGGCCAGTTGCCGATCAAGGCTGTCGAGGTCGTTGCGGGACAGTTCCAGCACCGTGATGGCCAGCATGCTGCCCTTCAACTGGAACACGGGATCTCGGTCTGGCGATTCGTTTTGGCTCATATCGGCATACAACGGCTTGTCACTAAAAGTGCCGAGACTTATAACGAGAACGCCCGCGAGCCGCAAGCCGGGTCGAACGATGTAGAATGCGCGGCCACTGAATTTACGGAAGCTTTAATGGATCGCCCGCGTTTTCGAAGAGCCTTTCTTTCTCCCCGCTTCTGGCCGCTCTGGTGCGGTCTGGGGCTGTTGTGGCTGGTCGTGCAGTTGCCGTATGCGGTTTTACTGACGATCGGTCGTATCCTGGGCGCATTGATGTATCGCGTGGCCGGCGACCGGCGGCGCATCGCCAAGCGCAATCTGGAGCTGTGCTTCCCGGAAAAATCCGCCGCCGAGCGCAAACGCCTGCTCAAGGAAAACTTCGCCTCCACCGGCATCGCGTTCTTCGAAATGGCGATGAGCTGGTGGTGGTCCCGTGAGCGCCTGGCGAAACTGGCGCATGTCGAAGGGCTGGAGCATCTGCAAAAGGCCCAGCGCGAGGGCAAGGGCGTAATCCTGATGGCCGCGCACTTCACCACCCTGGAAATCGGCGCCGCGCTGCTCGGCCAGCAACACACCATCGACGGCATGTACCGCGAGCACAAGAATGCCTTGTTCGACTTCGTCCAGCGCCGGGGCCGCGAACGGCACAACCTCGACTCGCTGGCGGTGGAGCGTGACGACGTGCGCGGCATGCTCAAGCTGCTGCGTGCGGGGCGGGCGATCTGGTACGCACCGGATCAGGACTACGGCGCCAAGCAAAGCATCTTCGTGCCGCTGTTCGGCATTCAGGCGGCGACCGTGACCGCGACCACCAAGTTCGCCCGTCTGGGTAAAGCACTGGTGGTGCCGTTCACGCAGGAGCGTCTGGCGGACGGCAGCGGTTACCGGCTGGTGATCCATCCGCCGCTGGAAGACTTCCCGGGCGAGACTGAAGAGGCCGACTGCCTCCGCATCAACCAGTGGGTGGAAAGTGCGCTGCGCGCCTGCCCTGAGCAATACTTGTGGGCGCATCGCCGCTTCAAGAGCCGTCCACCGGGCGAGCCGAAGCTTTACCCGAAACGGCGCGGCTGATTCACTTACCCTTTCAAGCACCATGGAGCGTTGCGATGAGCCCAGCGGAACCGGTCACAGGTTTGATTCTTTCCGGCGGCGGGGCTCGGGCGGCGTATCAGGTGGGGGTGCTGGCGGCGATTGCCGAATTGCTGCCGCTGGGCGCGGACAATCCATTTCCGGTGATCGTCGGCACTTCGGCCGGGGCGATCAACGCGGTCAGCCTCGCCAGTGGTGCCACCGATTTTCGCGCGGCCATCGAACGCCTCACACTGTTCTGGCAGGGCTTTCGCAGCCATCGGGTGCTGCGCAGCGACTGGCCGGGGGTGATCCGTCAGGCCAGTCGCTTTGTCAGTCACAGCCTGCTCGGCATCGGTCGGCAACTGCCGGTGGCGCTGCTCAACAGTTCGCCGCTGCGCGAGCTGCTCAATGAAAAACTGCACATGCCCGGTATCGCCGAATCCATCGCCCGCAAGCAATTGCATGCGGTGGCGGTGACTGCGTTCGGCTACGAGTCGGGGCAGGCGGTGACCTTCTATCAGGGCGGCGGCACGATCGATGCGTGGTTGCGCCATCGGCGGATCGGCGTGCCGGCGCAATTGTCGGTGGACCATCTGCTGGCAAGTTCGGCGATCCCGTTGCTGTTTGCCCCGGTAAAAATCGGTGAGGAATATTTCGGCGACGGTGCGGTACGCCAGTCGGCGCCGATCAGCCCGGCGCTGCACCTGGGTGCGAGTCGGGTGCTGGTGGTGGGCGTCAGCGGCAACCCGCGCGGGTTTGATCCGCAGCAGCCGCTGGAGCGCGCCTACACCGGTCAGCAGCCAACGCTGGCGCAGATTGGCGGACACATGCTCAACAGCACGTTCATTGACAGTCTGGAGAGCGACATCGAGTTGCTGCAGCGTCTGAACCAGTTCAGCCACCTGATGCCCGAGGGCGTGCCGACTCGTGAGTTGGGCGTGGCGCCAGTGGAGGTGCTGGTGATTGCGCCGAGTCAGCCGATCGATGAAATCGCAGCGCGACATCGCCAGGAATTGCCGGCGGCGTTGCGTCTGTTTTTGCGTGGGCCGGGGGCGACCAAGACCAGTGGGGCAGGGGTGCTGAGTTATCTGCTGTTCGAGGCGGGGTATTGCAGCGAACTGATCGACCTGGGACGGCGCGACGCGTTGGCCAAGCGTGAGGAGTTGTGCCGGTTTCTCGGGATCACCGAGGCGGTCGCGCCCACCTGATATTTGTGCTGAAGCCATTCGCGAGCAGGCTCGCTCCCACATTGGAACTCGGTCGAATGTGGGAGCGAGCCTGCTCGCGAAGCTTTTAAGATCAGAAGTGGAACTTCACCAGGAAGCTGGTCACGTTCTGATTGGTGGTGAACGCACGGGTGTCGTCGATCCCGTACTTGTCTTTCCAGTAGTCGTATTCAACACCGACGTACAGCTGCTTCTCGCCGAAATTCAGCGCCTTGCCCAGGTCGTATTTGACCTGTGGGTTGAAGTGCAGGTTGGCGTGGTATTCGCCTTTGCTGTTGACGTCGTTGTCGACCACCCAGTCCATGAAACCGTCGATCAGGATGTTCGAGTCGCCAACCGGAATGGTGTAGGACCAGACCGGGGTGATCTGCCAGACGTTGTCACCGGCGCGCGAGCCTTCGGTGTGGCGCTGGTAGAAGTTCAGCTGGAAGTAGTCGAAGCCTGGAATCGCCAGGTCAAAACCCGGGCCGATCAGGTACGACTCGACGTCGCCTTCACCGAACTCGTAAGTCATCGCCAGCAGCACATCCTTGACCGGACCGAATTCGATCTTCTGGTCGAGGATCTTGCCCAGCGACAGGCGTGGGCTGAATTCGCCATAGTAAGTGTTGTTGCCGACGCCGCCATCCGGCTTGCCGTTGTAGAAGATCTTGTCGACGAACAGGAAGTTGTCCCCGTACTTCCAGGCATCGGCGTGCTCGAAGGTGACGGTCTGCTGGATCGCCGGGTTGACCTTGAAGTCTTTGCCGTAGAGGTAGGTCAGGCTGTTGTTCTGCCATTGCAGCAGGCCGTCGGCCATGGCCTCGCCGCCGGCCAGCATCGATCCCGCGAGCATCAGGCTGGTGCACATACGTTTCATTCGGTTGCTCCCAAAGTAGGTGTTCCACGTTTATTTTTTTAAGATCGGCGCTCTGGTGTGGCGCCTTTTTTCGTCGCTGCAAAAGTCATCCGATCGGTCAGCTTCGCTGGTGATAGCAAGAGCTGGGCCAACGCTTTCGAAAAGCAAAAAAACGCCCGTTCGGCTGCTGAAAAACAGTCGATTGCGCGTGTTTTCGGGATGCCTCGGTACTGACCGGGGCCGGGATAAGTTGGCTTGTCGGTCAGGAATTAAATCCGGGCTTTTTTTTAGACCGAATTCAAGAGGCCGCGGAGAATACTGACTCCTCGGCCAGCTCTCAAGTGCCCCGCAACAGAGCACCGACGACAGGTATGGGGCACGGTTGCGGGCCATCTCAGAAGTGCACCTTCACCAGCAGGCTGGCGGTGTTCTGGTTGGTGTCGAGGTTGTGGCTGCTTTCGACGCCATATTTGTTCTTCCAGTAGCTGTATTCGGTGCCGACGTACAGCTGCTTGTGGCTCCAGCCCAGGGCTTTGCCGAGGTCGTATTTGATCTGTGGATTGATGTGCAGGTTGGCGTGGTAGGTGCCGCGCGAGTTCTGATCGTTGTCGACGACCCAGTCCAGATAGCCGTCGATCAACAGGTCGGAGTTGCCCAGCGGCACGCTGTAAGACCAGCCCGGGGTGATCTGCCAGACGCCGTCGCCGGGGCGCGGGCCTTCGGTCTGGCGACGGAAGATGTTCAGGGTCACGTAGTTGAAGCCGGGTACTTTCAGGTCGAAGCCGGGGCCGATCAGGTAGGCCTCGCTATCGCCTTCGCCGTACTCGTAGGTCATCGCCAGCAGCACGTCCTTGATCGGGCCAAACTCGATTTTCCGGTCGAAGATCTTGCCGAACGAGAAACGCGGGGTGAATTCGCCGTAGAAGGTGTGCGGGCCTTTGTTGCGGTCTTCCTGACCGTTGTAGAAGATCTTGTCGACGAACAGGAAGTTGTCGCCGTACTTCCACTTGTCGGCGTGCTCGAACGTCACCGTCTGCTGGATCGACGGGTTGATCGCGAAGTTCTTGCCGTACAGGTAGCTCAGGCTGTTGGTCTGCCACAGCAGTAAATCGCCGGCCATGGCCTGACTCGCGGCCAGCAGGCCGCCACTCAACAGAACGTTGGTTTGCGTGCGAATCATCGGTTGCTCCCTCTTGTTTTTATTGTTGAGGCAGGGTGTTGCACAGTCCCCTGTGGGAGCGAGCCTGCTCGCGAAGAGGGCGTGTCAGTCGCCATCACTGTTGAATGACACAACGCTTTCGCGAGCAGGCTCGCTCCCACAAGGTTTTGTGGTGACTTGGTTAATGCTGATGTGCGTGGCAGTCGTTGATTGCTGCGCGTTCGGCGCCGCCGAGGATGTTGAACAGCAGGTTCAGGGTCAGCGCGCTGAGGGTGGCCATGGCGATGCCGCTGTGGGTGATCGGGCTCATCCACAGCGGCAGATGCGCGAAGAACTCCGGACGCACCACCGGGATCAGGCCCATGCCGATGCTCACCGCCACCAGCAGTTGATTACGCCGGTCGCCGATGTCGGCTTCTTGCAGGATCTTGATCCCGGTGGCAGCAACCATGCCGAACATCGCGATCGCCGCACCGCCCAACACCGCCGGCGGAATCGACGCCACCAGGAATGCGGCTTTCGGCAGCAGGCTCAGCACGATCAGCAGGCCACCGGCAACGATGGTCACCGAACGGCAACGCACGCCGGTCATCTGCACCAGGCCGATGTTCTGCGCGAACGAGGAATGGGTGAACGTGTTGAAGAAACCGGCAACGAACGAGGCGCCGGCATCGCACAGCAGGCCGCGCCGCAGCATCCGTGGGCAGACTTCCTGACCGGTGATTTTGCCCAGCGCGAGGAACATCCCGGTGGACTCGACGAAGATGATCACCACCACCAGGCACATCGACAGAATTGGCGCGAGTTCGAATTTCGGCATGCCGAAGTGCAGCGGGGTGACGAACTGAACCCACGGCGCGTTGGCCATGCCGCTCAGGTCGACCATGCCGATGGCGCCGCAGAGCACGTAGCCCAGGCACATGCCGATCAGCACGGAAATATTCACCCAGAAGCCGCGCATGAAGCGGTGGATCAGCAGAATCGTCGCCAGCACCAGAGCGGCGATGGCCAGGTAAATCGGTGAACCGAATTGCGCCGCGGCGGCACCGCCACCGGCCCAGTTCACGGCCACGGGGAACAGCGACAAACCGATCGAGGTGATGACTGTGCCGGTCACCAAAGGCGGGAAGAAACGCACGACCTTGGACATGAACGGCGCGATGAGCATGCCGAAGAACCCGGCGGCGATGGTTGCACCGAAGATCCCTTGCAGACCGATACCGGGCATGCCGGCCATGGCGACCATGCTGCCGACCGCCGCGAAACTGGCGCCCATCATCACCGGCATGCGGATGCCCATGGGGCCGATGCCGAGCGACTGGACGATGGTGGCGATACCGGCGACCAGCAGGTCGGCGTTGATCAGGAAGGCAATTTCTTCACGACTCAGGCCAGCGGCCTGTCCGATGATCAACGGCACCGCGATGGCACCGCCGTACATCAGCAGAACATGTTGCAAACCGACCAGGATCAGTTGCAAAAAGGGCAAACGCTGAATGGCGGGTGCGTCGGGGATGCGCGCTTTGGACAGCTCGGACATGCAACACCTCGGATCTTTTTTATTCTTGTGATTGAACAGCTGCCGGGTGGCTCACAGCTGTTTCTTTGCATCAGGTAAACCGCGTTGCGGCTAATCGCTGGCAAGCCAGCTCCCACACAGGCACTGCAAAACCCTGTGGGAGCTGGCTTGCCAGCGATGCTTTTACTGCTTAGTTGGTCTGGGCTCCCTGGGCGATCCATGCACCGATCAGGTCACGTTCCTGCTGGGTCATCTGCGTGATGTTGCCCAGTGGCATGATCTGCGTGGTGATGGCTTGCGCCTGGATCCGCGCCGCGTTCTGGCGGATCTGCTCGGGGGTGTCGAACATCACACCGGCGGGCGCCGCGCTGAACAACGGGCTGGTCGGTTTGGCCGAATGGCAGACCGCGCAGCGTTCTTGGATCACGTTGTGCACCTTGTCGAACGCAGGACCTGCGTTGGACGCTTGCGCCGGTGCCGCAGCAGGGGCTGCTGCTGGCGCTGCAGGTGCCGCCGTTTCAGCCGGTTTCGCGCCACCGCCCAGTGCCGTTTCCGGCAGTGGCTGGTACTCGATTTTCGCGGGTGCCTTGGCCACGTCCGGCGCGGTCGACATCGGCGCAGGGCCGGTGACGTACGCCAGACTGATCATGCCCACCGCTGCCACCGGCAGGGTCCAGGCAAACTTGTGGCTGTCGTGACGGGTGTTGAAGTAGTGACGCACCAACACCGCCAACACCGCGATCCCGGCCAGAATCAACCAGTTGTACTGGCTGCCATAAGTGCTCGGGAAGTGGTTGCTGATCATGATGAACAGCACCGGCAGGGTGAAGTAGTTGTTGTGACGCGAACGCAGCAGGCCTTTGGCGGGTAGCGCCGGATCCGGTGTGCGGTTCTCGGCAATCGCCGCGACCAGTGCACGCTGCGCCGGCATGATAATGCGGAACACGTTGCCGACCATGATGGTGCCGATGATCGCGCCGACGTGCAGATACGCACCACGACCGCTGAACACCTTGCTGAAGCCATACGCCGCGCCGATGATCAGCACGAACAGGATGAAGCCGAGCAGGGCGGGTTTCTTGCCCAGAGCCGAATCGCAGAGGAAGTCGTAGATGAACCAGCCGGCGATCAGCGAACCGATGCCGATGGCCACGCCTTCAGGGCCGGTCAGGCCGCTGCCGGGTGCCACGAGGTAGAGCACGGGATTGGAGTAGAACACCACGCACAGCAGCGCGATCCCCGACATCCAGGTGAAATAGGCTTCCCATTTGAACCAGTGCAGGTTCTCCGGCATCGACGGTGGGGCCAGTTTGTATTTTTCCAGGTGATAGATACCGCCGCCGTGGATCGCCCACAGATCACCGGCCAGACCGGTTTTCGGGTTGACGCGGTTGAGGTTGTTCTCCAGCCAGACGAAGTAGAACGACGCGCCGATCCAGGCCACGCCAGTGATCATGTGAACCCAGCGCACGCTCAGGTTCAGCCATTCCAACAGATGTGCTTCCACAGTCTTTACCTCTCGCCTGTCACTCTTGTTGTCGAGTGATCAGACCTTCTCTTATTGGTGGGGGGCGAGGATCAGACGCTCATCCTCTTTGAAAAAATGCTCATCGCAGTTATTGCCTGTGCCACTGCGATCAACCACCAGGAAGTCATCCCGCTTTTCGATCGTCAGCACCGGGTGGTGCCAGACGCCGCGATGGTAATTGATGCCCTGCCTGCCGTTGGTGACGAAGGCGCGGACCAAGCCTGATACAGGTACATCGCCAAGTGGCGCGACCACGATCAGAAAGGGGTTGCCGAGCAGCGGAATGAAAGCCTGGCTGCCCAGCGGATGGCGTTCCAGCATGCTCACGGTCAGCGGCATGTCCTGCGCGTCGGCGCGGAAGATGCTGATGATCGCGTTGTCCTCAGGCGTAGCGGTTTCGACCGTCGCCAGTTTGTGGAAGCGCATGGTCGAACCGTTGTTGATCATGAAGTGGTCGCTGCCGTCGGTTTCGATCACGTCACCGAAGGGGGCGAAGGCTTCTTTGGTCAGCGGTTCAATCTGTAGTGTGCGCATGCTGTTCTTTTCCGAATTCTGTGTTGACTGTTCTGACGCCTTCGCGAGCAGGCTCGCTCCCACATTTGGAATGCAGTCTCCTGTGGGAGCGAGCCTGCTCGCGAATGGTTTCACTGCTTACTTCGCGACCTTGCCCAAAACGCGCAGGCGACTCACGCCACCATCCGGGAACACGTTCAGACGGATGTGGGTGATCGGGCCCAGTGCCTTGATCTGCTCGACGAAGGTGTGTTCGGCGTGCATTTCCAGCTTCTGGCTCGGCAGCAGTTCACGCCAGAACAGCGACTGGGTTTCGATCTGGCTGTCGGTGCCGCCCTTGACGAACGCGCCCTGGATCGAGCAGGTGTCCGGGTAGTTGCCCTTGAAGTGCAGGGTGTCGACGATGATTTTTTCGATCTCGCCCGGGTGGCCCAGCGCGACGATCACCCAGTCATTGCCCGGGGTGCGACGACGTGCGGTTTCCCAGCCGTCGCCCATGTTGATGCCACGGCCCGGGTTGAGGATGTTGCTCATGCGACCAAAGTGTTCGTCGGAGCAGGCGAGGGCGCGGCCACCGTTGAGGGCTGCGGCCAGATCGACTTGCTCGTTGTCGCCAACCGCGGACCAGTCACGGAACGGAATGCCGTACACGCGCAGACGGGCGACACCTCCGTCCGGGTAGATGTTGAAGCGCAGGTGGCTGAACGCTTGGTCGTTGCTGATTTCGTGGTAGTGGTGGCTGTTGCCTTGCAGCTCGACGGCCGACAGCACTTCAGTCCACTGGGTGTTTTCGTCCGGCTCGCCCGAGGCCAGGAAGCACGCTTCCAGCGAGGCCGATGGCGGGAAGTTGCCGGTGAAGAATGAGGTGTCGATGTCCACGCCTTTGATCGAACCCGGTACGCCCAGGCGGATTACCGCGCTGTCGTAGCCTTCAAAGCGCTTGCGACGCGATTCCCAGCCGTCCATCCACTTGCCGTTGTCGTCGAACACCCCCTCCTTCCACACGGCCGGGGTCGGCTGAAACAGACGATTGGCGTCTGCGAACCAGTCATCGGTGACCGAGATGATTTTGGTGCCCAGACGGGCATCGGCCAGGTTGACGAACTTCTCGAAAGGTACGGCGTAAGCTTTCATTCTTCTTGTCTGCCTTTAATAAGTTGGCTGGGGATGCTTGCAAGGCCCTGGGTGCTCTCCGCGTTTGATGCACTCGGGCCAGGCTTCGCTAGAGAGTCAGTAAACGGAACAGGGCGATCTTGTTGATCTCCGCCAGCGCGCATTTGAATTCGGTGTCGACCGAGTTGTGAATGCGCGTTTCGAACGCCGCGAGGATCTGATGCCGGTTGCTGCCTTTTACCGCCATGATGAAGGGAAACTTGAACTTGGCCTTGTAGGCGTCGTTCAGCTCGGTGAAGCGCTGAAACTCTTCGGCCGTGCATTGGTGAATACCGGCGCCAGCCTGTTCATTGGTACTGGCTTCGGTCAGTTGGCCCTGGACGGCGGCTTTGCCGGCCAGGTCCGGGTGAGCGTTGATCAGTGCCAGTTGACTGGCGTGATCGGCGCTCAACAGGATGTCGCTCATGCGCTGGTGCAGGGTTTCGATCTCGTCGATCGAAGCGTCCACGCCCAGGTCGTAGGCCTTCTCGGCCACCCATGGCGAATGTTCGTAGATGTCGGCGAAGGCTTTGACGAAGGCGTCGCGGCTCAGGGTCGACGGTTGCAGGGTTTGAAAGTGGCTCATTTAGCGGCCCCTTGGTACGGGTGGGTTTGGTGCCAGTGACGCGCGATGTCGACGCGACGGCTGAACCACACCTGTTCATGACTTTTGGCGTATTCGATGAAGCGCTTGAGCGAGGCCAGACGCGCCGGACGGCCGATCAGCCGGCAGTGCAGACCGATCGACAGCATCTTCGGCGCTTCGGCGCCCTCGGCGTACAGTACGTCGAACGCGTCTTTGAGGTATTCGAAGAAATCGTCGCCCTTGTTGAAACCCTGCACCTGGGTGAAGCGCATGTCGTTGGTGTCGAGGGTGTACGGGATCACCAGGTGCGGCTTGCCGGTCGGGTTATTCGGTTCCCAGTAGGGCAGGTCGTCGTCGTAGGTGTCGCAGTCGTAGAGGAAACCACCTTCTTCCATCACCAGGCGCCGGGTATTCGGGCCGGTGCGGCCGGTGTACCAGCCCAGTGGGCGTTCGCCGGTGAGTTCGGTGAGGATGCGGATCGCTTCGAGCATGTGCTCGCGCTCCTGCGCCTCGTCCATGTATTGGTAGTCGATCCAGCGGTAGCCGTGGCTGCAGATCTCGTGACCGGCTTCAACCATCGCGCGGATCACATCCGGGTGGCGCTGGGCAGCCATGGCCACGGCGAAGATGGTCAGCGGAATGTCGAATTCCTTGAACAGTTTCAGGATCCGCCAGACGCCGGCACGGCTGCCATACTCGTAAAGCGATTCCATGCTCATGTTGCGCGCGCCTTGTAGCGGCTGGGCAGCAACCATCTCGGAGAGGAAGGCTTCGGATTCTTTGTCGCCGTGCAGAATGTTGCGCTCGCCGCCTTCTTCGTAATTGAGCACGAAGGACAGGGCGATGCGCGCGTTGCCCGGCCAGTGTGGGTGAGGAGGGTTACTGCCGTAACCGATCAGGTCGCGTGGGTAGTCAGCGCTCACTGCAGTCTTCCTTCTTATTCGTTGACAGGTTTGTGTAACGGCCTGCACAGGCTGGCGTCACAGCGATGGGCTGATTGTATACAACTTTATTCGCAATTTGTAAGCCTGAATTTTCGCATTTTTCACCGACTGTCATCTTTTGCTGTTAATGGCGTAAACCTGCAAGAAACCTGCCTGATCAGTCAGCTAATGGTTGTGAGGTTCAATAGCCAGGCGCTTTAGGCGCAGATCCGCAGTAAACGCCCGAATGGCGGGGGTGATGCGAAAAATGTCGTTTTTATTGTGTACAATTTTTTTGAAAAGTGTCTTAATCAGTCGCTCGCCGCAACTTTTCGTGCTCCGAATCGGTGCGGTCTCCTTTTTACCTGACTTCGGGAGGCGCGAAGTCTGACTGCTCTTTGCGGCCAGGCGCGCAGAATCAATGGGACGTTTGACAACACACGTTTTGGACGCTGCACACGGTTGCCCGGGCAGCTCGATCAAGGTCGAGCTGTACCGCGTTGAAGGCTCGCATCTGGAATTGGTCGCCAGTGCGATTACCAACAGTGATGGCCGGGTCGATGCGCCGCTGCTGCAAGGCGATGACTACCGCACAGGGGTCTATCAGGTGCAGTTCCACGCCGGCGATTACTACCGCGCCCGTGGCGTGCAACTGCCGGAGCCGGCGTTCCTCGACGTGGTGGTGCTGCGTTTCGGCATCTCCGCCGAGCAGGATCATTACCACGTACCCCTGCTGATCTCGCCTTACAGCTATTCCACCTATCGGGGCAGCTGACCCCCAAGCAGCTGCCCCCACCGGGAAGCGACTGCGCATATAGCTTCTTTGGTCTTTCGCCCGCTCACACTGCGGGCTTTTTTTCGCTTGGAGGATAGTGCTGTCTGGTCTGACGCCTTCGCGAGCAAGCCCGCTCCCACAAGGGAATGCATTCCAAATGTGGGAGCGGGCTTGCTCGCGAAGCTTTTGCTGTCAGCGGCTCAACAGCGACGCAGCGCCCGCACCACTGAACAGTCCGGCACTCACCCGGTTAAACCAGCTCTGTCCCTTGCCGCTGCGCAGATAGCGCGCCGCGCCATGTGCACCCAGCCCGTAAGCCAGTTTGCAGCACAGATCCAGCACCACCCACGTGGCAATCATGATCAGCAACTGCGGCAGGAACGGCTGTTGCGCGCTAAGGAACTGCGGCAGAAACGCGGCGAAAAACAGAATGTCCTTCGGATTGCTCGCGCCCAAGACAAACGCGCGGCCGAACAATGTGCGGAAACGCGGCACCGGCGCGGCTTGTGGCACTTCGGCACCGACCGCTGGCTGACGCGATTGCTGCCAGCTCTGCCAGGCGAGGTAGAACAGGTACAGCGCCCCGACGATTTTCAGGGCGCTGAACAGTTGTTCCGAGGCCAGCAGCAGGGCGCCGAGCCCCAGCGCCGAAGCACTGAGCAGGCAGATCGAGGCGATCACGCCGCCGAGAAATGCCGGATAAGAGCGGCGCAAGCCGTAGTTCAGACTGTTGCTGATCATCAGCAAGGACAGCGGCCCCGGAATCAGGATCACCACCAATGCCGCGCCGCTGAACAGCAGCCAGGTTTCCAGACTCATCAATTTGCTCCTTTTTTTGTTGTACTCAAGAATGTGCAAAAGCCCCACCCGCGAAGGTGAGGCTGGTTTGACGCTTGAACCGCGTGTCGCTTACAAGAAGATGAACTTGGCGATGAAGATCGCGCAGAGCACCCACAGGCTGACGGAAATTTCCTTGTACTTGCCGGTGCCGGCCTTCAGCGCCACATAGGTGATGAAGCCCAGCGCAATGCCATCGGCGACCGAGAAGGTCAGCGGCATCATGATCGCAGTGACGATCGCCGGGATGGCGTCAGTGGCCTCATCCCATTCGATGTGCGCCATGCCGCCCATCATCAGCATCGCTACGTAAATCAGCGCACCGGCTGTGGCGTAAGCCGGAATCATCCCGGCCAGTGGCGCGAAAAACATCGCGGCTATAAATAGCACACCCACGGTGACTGCGGTAAGACCAGTCCGACCACCAGCGGCTACGCCAGCGGCACTTTCCACATAGCTTGTTACCGGAGGGACACCGACCACCGCGCCGAAGACGCTGGAGGCGCTGTCGGCTTTCATCGCCCGGGAAAGGTTTTCGATACGCCCGTCAGCGTTGACCAGATTGGCGCGCTGGGCCACACCCATCAGGGTGCCGGCGGTGTCGAACATGTGCACAAAGAGGAAAGCCAGCACCACGCTGATCATGCTGACGTTGAACACGCCCGCGACGTTCATTGCCATGAAGGTCGGTGCCAGGCTTGGCGGGGTCGACATGATCCCCTCGTAGTGCACGATGCCCAGGCCCCAACCGGCGAGGGTCACGGTGATGATGCTGATGAGGATCGCGCCGAACACTTTGTGGTAGCTGAGGATCGCGATCATCAGGAAGCAGATCGCCGCCAGCAGCGGGCCGGGTTCACGCAGGGAGCCGAGTTTGATCAGGGTGGCCGGGCTGTCGACGACAATGCCAGCGGTTTTCAGACCAATCAGCCCGAGGAACAGGCCGACGCCAGCGCCCATCGCAAAGCGCAGGCTGACCGGGATGCTGTTGAGCAGCCATTCGCGAATCCGCGAGAAGGTCAGGATCATGAACAACACACCGGAAACGAACACCGCACCAAGCGCGGTTTCCCAGTTGTAGCCCATGGTGCCGACCACGGTGTAAGTGAAGAAGGCGTTGAGGCCCATGCCCGGTGCCAGGCCCACCGGCCAGTTGGCGTACAGGCCCATCAGCAGGCAGCCGAGTGCGGCGGCGATGCAGGTGGCGACGAAGGCTGCACCGTGATCGATCCCGGCATCGGCCATGATGTTCGGGTTGACGAAGATGATGTAAGCCATGGTGATGAAGGTTGTCAGACCGGCAATCAGCTCGGTCTTCACCGTGGTGCCATGCAAGCTGAGTTTGAAGATGCGCTCCAGCACGCCTGTGCGTAAGGGCGGCGAGAGTTCCAGCGTCGATGCTTCGGATTTGCGGCTTTCCACAGCGAGTACTCCTCAAGAGTTTTATTGTTATTTCCAGGGCCGGACCCATGAGGGGTGGCAGCAGCCCTTTGAGGCATACGCGAATTTGTTGACCATGCGGTCAGGAACTCGCACGCAGTGGATTATGCTTTTGTGTACAAATAAAGCAAATATTGTTTTTGGTTTTGTTTACGAAAGGTCAGGCGATAGGGATATATCGCCTGTTCTGGCCTCTTCGGGAGCAAGCCCCCTCCCAAAGTGGATCTCCAGTGGACCCGAATAATGGGTAATCAGCAGAGCCCTGTGGGAGGGGGCTTGCTCCCGAAGAGGCCAGTCCAGTCAATCGAGAAGTGACTGAGTGTTCCCAAGTGCCATATTCACCGCCAACCACCCATTCACCGCCGCCTCCCCAGCCTCAGCAAACACCCGCTCGAGCAATTTCACCTGCTCACGCCGCAACGCCTGCTCAAACTTCTCACCTTCAGTAGTCAGCTCCAGCAGGCGCTTACGCTTGTCTGCCTCCGACGCCACGCTTTCCACAAGGTGCATTTCCTGCAGCTGGCGCAACGGCATGTTCAGCGCCTGTTTGCTGACGCCGAGCAAACCCAACAATTCCTTCACACTCAAATTCGGATAACGCGCGATGAAGAACACAATCCGCTGATGCACCCGGGACAGGCCGCGCCGCTCGAGCATTTCATCAGCCTTGGCGGTGAACGCCTGATAGCCGAAGAAAAACGCTTCCATCGCCTGTTGCTGGCTGGCGGGGTTTTTAAGGTCAAGCATGTTGACGTACTCGCTCAAGCTGTCGTAGTTTCAGTCAACCAGTTTGACTCATTTTTCCCAGGCCTCGCTACCGGTGACTCCCATGGCTTTTTCCGAACGTGTTTCGCGTCTTAAAAGTTCTCTGATCCGTGAAATCCTCGCCGCCGCCCAGCGCCCGGAGGTGATGTCGTTTGCCGGCGGCTTGCCGGCCGAAGCCATGCTGCCGAAAGTCGAATGGGCCGACATGCCGCTGTCCCTTGGCCAATACGGCATGAGCGAAGGCGAGCCGGCGCTGCGTGAAGCGCTGGCGGCGCAGGCGCGAGCGTTGGGGCTGGAGTGCACGGCGAGTCAGGTGCTGGTGGTCAGCGGTTCCCAGCAGACCCTGGATCTGGCGGCCAAGTTATACATCGACAAAGGCACCGAAATCCTGCTGGAGGCGCCGACCTATCTGGCCGCGCTGCAGATCTTCCAGCTGTTCGGCGCCGAGTGCCTGACCGTGCCGCAAGAGGCCGATGGCCCGAATCTGGCCCAACTGCGCAGTCGCCTTGAGCAACATCGCCCGGCGTTCATCTACCTGATCCCGACGTTCCAGAACCCCTCCGCCGTGCGCTACAGCGAAGCCAAGCGCGCCGCCGTCGCCGCATTGCTCGATGAATTCGGCGTGACCCTGATCGAAGACGAGCCGTACCGCGAATTGACGTTCGATGGCGGCAGCGCCAAACCGATTGCCGGGCGTTTGCAGAAAGCCAGCTGGATCTACACCGGCACCGTGTCGAAAACCTTGCTGCCGGGTTTGCGCGTCGGCTACCTAATCGCCAGCCCGGACTTGTTTCCACACCTGCTCAAGCTCAAGCAATCGGCAGATCTGCACACCAACCGCATCGGCCAGTGGCAGGCGCTGCAATGGATCGGCACGGAAAAGTATCAGCAGCATTTGAGTGAGTTGCGTGGGTTCTACCGTGAGCGGCGCGATGCTTTCCAGTCAGCGCTGGAAACGCATTTTTCCGATCTGGCGGACTGGAACATGCCACAGGGCGGGTTGTTTTTCTGGCTGACGCTGAAGCAACCGCTGGATACGCGGACGTTGCTCAACGAGGCGCTGGCCAATGATGTGGCGTTCATGCCGGGCGAGCCGTTCTTTCCCGAACCGGATAAAAACCTCGGGCACCTGCGTTTGAATTTCAGCCACATCGACCCGGCGCGACTGGATGAAGGGTTGAAGCGGTTGGCGGCGGTGGTGAGGCAGGCGCAACTAGACAAAGCAGCCTGAAAAAAATAAACCGGCTCGAGGGCCGGTTTATTTTTGACTGGAATTTGTGGTGGCTGAGTAGGCCTCTTCGCGAGCAGGCTCGCTCCCACAGTGGAAATGCATTCCAAAGGGTGGGAGCGAGCCTGCTCGCGAAGGCGTCAATCAACCCACCACATAATCATCAGACCGCCGCAAACCGCTTATCCAGATAATCAATGATCACCTTGGACTCATACATCCAGGTCGTCTGCCCATTCTCTTCAATGCGCAGGCACGGCACCTTGATCTTGCCGCCCTGGTCCAGCAGGGTCTGGCGATCCTGTTCATTGTTCTTCGCGTCCTTCAGTGCGACCGGCACATTCAGGCGACGCAGCGTACGACGGGTTTTCACGCAGAACGGGCAGGCGTGGAACTGATACAGGGTCAGGCCTTTGGCGGCGGCGTTGACTTGCGCCTGTACCTCGGCCGGGCGCTGTTTCTTGCCCGGGCGGGTGATGAAGTCAATGAAGATGATCAGTTGGCCAAGGCCGACACGAAGCGCTTTTACGAACACGTTGAAAGCCTCACGGTGCAAAGAGAGAAGGGCGCGCAGCTTACCCGATTTTTCACAGGCGAAAAAAAACCGGCGATCAACGCCGGTTTTTTTCTGCAGCCGATTACTTGATCAGGCTGAGGAACTCGCTGCGAGTCGCCGCGTTTTCGCGGAACTCACCGAGCATCACCGAAGTGATCATCGACGAATTCTGTTTCTCGACACCGCGCATCATCATGCACATGTGCTTGGCCTCGATCACCACGGCCACGCCCAGCGCGCCGGTGACTTGCATCACTGCATCGGCGATCTGGCGGCTGAGGTTTTCCTGGATCTGCAGGCGGCGGGCGTACATGTCGACGATCCGCGCGACCTTCGACAGGCCCAGCACTTTGCCGCTCGGGATGTACGCAACGTGCGCCTTGCCGATGAACGGCAGCAGGTGGTGTTCGCACAACGAGTACAGCTCGATGTCCTTGACCAGCACCATCTCGCTGTTGTCGGAGCTGAACAGGGCACCGTTGGTGACCTCTTCGAGCGTCTGTTCATAACCGCGGCAGAGGTACTGCATGGCTTTGGCGGCACGCTTTGGCGTGTCGAGCAGGCCCTCGCGGGACACGTCCTCGCCCAGTTGGCCGAGAATCGCGGTGTAGTTCTGTTCCAGTGTCACAGGGGCTGATTCCATAAGGGTTTCAGAGGGGTACTGTTTCTGCCTGTACCAATTTTGTACCAATCAAGCTGTTTTCGAGCTTCCCGAGTTCACCCCAGTCGGTGCTGGAATTTATCCATCGGGCGTATGTCGATAGCAACATCTGAACGCTATGACCGAGCTGAGTGGCGATAAACGCAGGGTTCATACCCGCCATGAGGCACATGGTAGCGTATGTGTGTCGGCAGTTGTATTGCCGGCGGGCGCGAATGCCCAATTCAGTCAGTGCAGCCTGGAAGTGTTTGTCGGTTACGCTCGATTGTTGGATGAACTCGAAGTTCTTGGTGGGCGGGAACACATAGGTCGATTCGGTGCGTTTGCGCCGGCTTGGCAAAGCACGTTGCTTCGCCAACAGTTCTGCCTGCTCGATGGCGTGCAGTGCTCGGCTGTTGAGCATGACCTGGCGTCTGTTGCGGGTTTTGGTGCGCTCCTCGATCTTGTAGTCCGCGACGATCCGACACACGTTGACCAGTCGCTTTTCCTTGTCGACCTCTTCCCAGCGCAGCGCCGCGATCTCGCTGGGGCGCATGCCTGTGTAGAAGGCGAACTCGAAGTAGGCCGCGTAGATCCGCATCAAGTGGGTCAGCGTCTTATATAGGTGATCGATAATCTGGTTGGCCTCGCCCACGGTGAAGGGATCGATGGGTTTCTTGGCCTTCACCGGCAGCTCGATGGACTCCACCGGGTTACGGTTGATCAGGCCGTCTTTCACTGCGGTACCGAACACCGTGGTCAGGCGCTGGATCGCCGCACGCTTCACGCCCGGCGTAGGCCATTCGGTATTGGCCACCACCTTGCGCAGCATCACCGATGTGATGCTGTCGATGGGTAGCATTGCCAGATACGGCATCCAGTACAGATTGAGCGAACCGAGGTAGTTCTTTCGAGTCCCGGCCACGATCTCTCGGCTGTTGAGCCACTCTTGGGCGTACTCCCCGAAACGGGGAGTCGCTGAGTAGGTGGCATAAGTGGAGTTGGGGAACAGCTCGGAGTAGCGCTGATCATCCAGCACGCCATGCTTGATTAGGCTGATTACGTTAGCGCGTAAGTCGGCGGCAGCCTTAATCCCCTTCGGCGTTTGGGGATAGGGGAGGGTTTCGCAACGGCGTTGCCCGTTCCAAGTGAAGCGAATGCGGACGGACTGTCCAGCAAATTCAACTCCGGTGGGCAATCCCATTGGCTCTCGAGCCATGCTTCATATCTCCTTAGGCTGTAGTAAATGCGGCTATCGATGCTGTTCCAAACCCCTTTCGGTATGACGCCTCTCGCGCGCTTGCCTTGTAATGCCCGGCGGGTGGTACCGACCAGTTCGGCCATCTTGTCTTCTGGAATCTTGTCGAGGTGATAGGTTGGCAACGATGGCTCTGCTGCCTCATCACATTGCGTATACCCCTCGACAAGCTGCGCGGGCGAGCGTTTCTGAGCGTTCAGCGTTGCATTAGGGATGGCTGCCTCGCGCAGCTTTTCGTGGGGTATCAGACCCTCGGCAGTGCTGCTGGAAGAGGCAATGATGCTTGCTGCTGCGCAGCAGCTGTTGTTTACAGGCGTGGCGATCCAGTTGTTTATGCGGAGCAAAGCGGGCAGGGTCTCGGTGGTGTTCTGTACATTTCTCATGCCGCTTTCCTCCGGTGTTCGACAGTGAGTTGATCCATCAGGCGCTGCTGGTACGTGTGTTGCGCTTCGTTAGGCGACCAAGGGCGAATGGTTTCGGCAGAAGGTTCGATACCGACCAGACATTCACGGATAGCCGGGTCTGCAGGCATGAGATCTCGATATTCGGTTGCCATCGTGACGAGACTTGCCTCGTATACGCATTCGGGAGTCTCGTGGGAAAGGCTGAAGCGCTCGCAAATGCGTTGCCAAATAACATCTTCAAAACGCTGCTGGAGGAACATCCATTTCTTGGGATGTTCATTGATCACAGCCACATACGCGTCGGTGGCGGCATAAAGTAGCGCTGCGAGTTTGTGCTCTTTCGGCACCATAGTGGCAACGATGCAGCTGTGCTGAGCAACGCTGTAGAACTCGCGGGCCCGGCCATCGAAGTGGCACAGGTGGGCGAGTGCGTGAGAGATGTCGTGCGGTTCAATCATGATTGAGTCGGGTTTGAACAGTTCGAACCGTTTGCCGGTGGAAGTCAGAATCTCGCTCATGCGGCACCACCTGAAGCTGTTTGCAATGTTGTTGCGATTGCTTGGCTATCTTGCTGGAAAAATAATGCAGCTTTTTCTGCATCTACCTTGCTGAGAGGTATGAGAGGGAACACCTTTTCTACCTTGGCACGGCCTGTTGTTTCGACGGGCTCCAGTAATTCGGCCATGGCTAGCGCCTCATCGCGCAGGGCGCGGGTTTCGCGTTCCAATTTCTTCCCGGTGCGGAAAGCGGCGAAAGTCTCGGCGGCAATGCGGAGCTTTTCGGCGATATCGAGCAGTGTCTGGCGCTCGGGATCGCCTAGCGTAAACGCTTTCTGCAGGCGTTTGCTGAATTGCGCCAGGTGGGCGTGGTCGGCCTTAATGAAGTCGAGTGAGGCCCTTAACTCACGAATGGTTTTGGCGCTTTCGGCACGCTGGATGTCGTCGCTTTCTTTCTTACCGGCGGACATTCCGTCGGTATGGCTCATCAAGTAGCCGGCCCAAATTAATAGCGCCGCCAGAGTGATGAGAGAGATGAGTGCGCAGATTTGAATTGCTGTCATTTGGTTTGCTCCTGGGCTCGCTTGGCTGGTGGTGGCAGCCAAATGGGGGTGTCGTTCGATCTCAAATGGGTATTACGCGTCCGACTTGTCGTCTAGCGGTCGTTGCATCTCTTCATCAGCCTTGTAGGCGCGGATATCGATCAGAGCGGCAACGTGCTTGATGTGGGCATACCTCAATGCTTTTCCGCTTTCGTCGATAGTGGTCACGGGAATTTGAATCCGGCGGCTATTGATCGCTTCTGTGAACGTCTTTTCGTTGAGGTTCTTGAAGTAGTGGACACGCAGCTTTTCAAGCGGAATGAGTACGTCGCCGAAAAGACGGTAAAGCATGTCAACGGTGCAGTTATCAGGCGCTGGAAGCAGTCGCAGCGGTGTTTGGTTCACGTTGGTCATGTGGCTATTGAGCCTCCTTGCGTTTGGATCGTGAGGGGTGGTTCCAGGCGTTCAGGCAATGGCGTTTGGTCAATTCCCGCAGATGTTCGGGCACCTCCTGGAGCGCGGCATTGCGCTCCTCACGTGTCCGCATTGCGATGATCTGTCGGGCGTATTCCCTAGGCCACGTCACGGCGGTCTGCCGGAATGGCGGGGAGGTCGATCCCCAACTGGTCAGCCAGCCAGCGGATGCCGGCCTGCTTGACCCGAGTCGACTGGCTGTACTGCATGCCGCATTTCTCGTCGTACCATGGGCTGTTGTTGATCCGCAGATAATCACCGTCGCGGTTGAGATCCGCCGGCAGGTTTCCCTTGAGTAGACCCTTTTCGCGCATGCGGGCGATGAGCTTGGGACGGGTCAGGCCGAGATGAGCAGCTGTTTGGGCGAGGGTACGTTCCATGGCGCTCTCCTTAAGCCGCGTGTGCGGCAGGGGTGGCCGCTAATGCAATTTGGCTGATGAACTCGCTTACCTTGCCGTAGATCTCGACATCGGTACCGCACGCGGTAAAACACCGGGTACGCGGGCTCTTTTTGCCAATGCTGAGGATGCCGGTGATGCAGGAGAGGGTGTGCGGGCGATGAATAGCGACGTGCAGGGGCAGGTCGAAGCCCATGTCGAGGCTCAGCACGCCACCGGTGCGGATCAGCTCGAATACCCGCTGTTTGTCCTGGATTTCAAAACGGCCGTATTGACGATCTGCGTGGGTACGATGCACCAGGTCGCTGGTACTGCGCGAATCAAGCGGGCCGTTGGCAATCTCTTCGATGAAGTCGGCCAGCTTGAGGTGCATCTTCTTGTCGTTCGGCAGCGTCAGCGTATGGCGTTCATTGCCCAGCTCGATGACAAAAGTGCTTTCCGTGGTGCCGCGTTCGGCCTTGAGACGGAATGCCAAGCACTCGCGCTTCGGAGCTGTGCGCAGGACGTGGTTGAAAGTCTCGGTCAGGTTGACTTGGGCGTTGAGCAGTTGGAGGGTGCGGTTGTCGATCTTGTACTTGATCATGCCGCGTGCCCTCCGCCGTTCGGATCGACAGGAGAGGGCTGGCAGGACTTGGCGACAAGCTGGGGTTTGCAGTTATGAATGATGACCAAGCGGCCCGTGGCGAGCTGCAACTGCTCGATCATTTTTTTGTTGCTGACGCACGCCGGGTGAACGTGGAGGGTAGCGCTAGATAGCATGGGTGAAGCCTCGCTCTATGGTGGAGAGTGAGGCAATATTAACCCTAAAGGTTATTTGGTCAAGAAAAAATAACCTTCAGGGTTAACTTTAGAGGTCGGAGATTTTCCACCTAGCTCGTCCGCATATGTTCCATTCTTCAGTCATTCGGATTATTCGTTCCGGCCAATCAGGATTGACTGCATAGAGATAACGTTCGCTACCCTCTTGTCTGAGTTGCTTGAGTGTTGCCGCTTCATCTCTAACTCGCTTCGCTGCAACAAAATGGCCTGGTAAAGCTTCGAGGGATGGATCGATCACGATCTTGTCACCCTCCATAAACTTTGGCTCCATGCTCACACCTTCAACTCTGAGAATGAACGCGCTTGGCCCCACTGGTCCGGGAGCATCAATCCATTCCTCAGCATCTCTTGGATCAAAGCTCCCTTGGCCCTCGCACCATGAGCCCGCAGCAATGGAGCCTATAACCGGAAGCTTACGTCCTGTATGGCTTAGCACAGTAGCGTTATTGAACTCCCCAACACCGTAAGGCATGTCGAGGTAACCCTCGTGCAAGTTCAGAGCTTTTTCGAGCTCGCGTGCAATCTGGTCACCAATCCCTTTCGTAGGATTCTTCCCTCCGAAAGCACTGACCTGCGCAGGCGCTTTACCTAGGCGCTCAGCTACGTCCGTCAAGCGAAGATTCCGCTCAGCGATGATTCGTCGAAAGTTGTGAAGCCGGGTATCTGAAATTTTCATGTGATGATTTTGGCTTCATTAACCTTTGAGGTGAATGTCTCTCTGGGTATTGCAAAAAATAACCCTAAAGGTTAATTTGTCGCCCGGAGGACTACTCAATGAACCTGCGTGATTACATCAGCAACATGGATAAGGAAAAGCTAAAGGCCTACGCGAATCGCTGCCGTATAGCTGATAGCTACCTTCGCTTACACGTGAAATATGCGAGCAAAGATCCAAGCGTTTCTCTAATCAAGTCATTGGCCCGCGAAAGTGATGGCTGCGTGACGATCTCAGAAGTTCTTGAACACTTTGGGATCATGGACGATGACTCGCCAAGCGAAGCTGCATAGTTAGAAAAAAGGCGACCCAAAGGTCGCCCAGTTCCTCCCGACACGCACCACCACAGCGCTGTCGGGCCGCGTTAGGAGTAGGGGGGCAAACCAAATGCAAACCGCCCACGCCTCTCGCGTTTTCCAAGGCTCGGAAGCTTTGGTGTTGCTGCCTTTTCCACCACAGAGCTGGCAGCTGTTGCGCTAGGGGTGAACAACGGATTGTTCGCCCCAGCACGGTGCCGGTGTTGGTCTATGAAACCTCGCCGGCGTTTGGGCACTTACACGCCACACGACAAATGTACCACCACTCCCTGTCGTGCGGCACTGGCAACATTCAAGGATTAATGCCATGAGCCGAATCGCTCTGAGTTCCGTAGATCGGGCCCAGCGGGAAGTCCTGCCGCTCGATTTAGCGCTGTACCACGCCGCTCGCGAATACCCAGGCGGCGCTGCGGCCATCGCCGCCACGACCGGTCGCAACCCGACCACGCTGCAGCACAAGCTTTCGCCGACCCACCCGAGCCACTCCATAAACATTCAGGAGTTCGGTGAGATCCTCGAGCTCACCAAGGATCGCCGCATTCTCGATGCGGTGCATGCATTGGTCGGCGACACGGTCTGGCAGGAGTTGGCCGACACCTACACCAACGACATGCCTGAAACGCTCACGACCGGTATCGCCGAATACTTCCGGCAGGTCGCGGATCTCGCCGAGACTTGGGCCAAGAGCATCGGCGACGGCGTTGTCACCGATCAGGAACTGGCTGCGATTCGTCTGCAGGTGTTCCGAGGTATTCAAGGGCTGCTCGGGTTATTCAACCGCGCCACCTACGTCAATCAGACTACGCGAGGTGCTGACCGTGGCTGACATCGCAGACTTTGCTAATGATCTCGTCCAAGAGCGTGTCGACCAAGCGCTCGCAGCACGTCGCAACGCCGCCAAACCTGCATTGGCGGCGCACTCTTATCTGTTCTGTGAAGAGTGCGAAGAGCCGATTCCAGAGGGACGTCGTGTAGCGCAACCAGGCTGCACGCATTGTGTGGACTGTCTTTCGCTCGCGGAATTGAAGGGAGCTCGTCATGCTCGATGAAGTTTTGGCGCAGTTCGCGGATTACGGACTTGTACCAGCGCAACCGCTGGTGTTCGGCAAGCTCACCCGGTGCAAGACGGCGCAGGATAAGGGCACCGAGAAAAACGGCTGGTACGTCGCCCATGAACACCGCACCGAGAAAGGTGAGACGCTGATCTTCGGTTCATTCGGCGATTGGCGTTCGGGTGAGACGCAGAAGATCAAGGTCAAGGCCGGTCGGATGTCACCCGAAGAACGCGAAGTGATGCGCGCTCGGCAGGAAGAGGGCAAGCGTCGTGCTGCTGAGGTTGCGGCCAATGCGGCGCGCCGGGCGGCAAAGCGAGCGGATGGCTTGTTTCAGCGGATGCCGGAGAAAGGCCGTAGCGAATACCTGGACCGCAAGCAAATCGTCGGTATCCGGGTGCGATACGCGCCGCGTTCCGGGGCAGTCTTGGTCCCCATGAGCAACGCACGGGATGACATCGTCGGGCTTCAGGTGATTTACCCGAACAAACAGGAAGACACTGGCCGGGACAAGACGTATTGGCCTTACGGGATGTCGAAAGAGGGGGCTTTCCACCTCCTAGGACCGGACGCCGATCCAGGCGATCCCGTGTTGGTGTGTGAAGGCTACGCGACTGGCGCCAGCCTGCACATGGCGACCTCGCTTACCGTGGCCGTGGCATTCGATGCGGGTAACTTGCTTGCGGTCTGTAAGGCCATGCGTGAGCGGTTCGCGGGCTGTCCGCTGATCATTTGTCGCGATGATGACTGGAAAACTACCAAGCCGAACGGTGATGCGTGGAACCCTGGTGAAGAAAAGGCCAATAACGCGGCACTGATCGTCGGTGGTCAGGTGGTTGCACCAATCTTTTCCGGTGAGCGCGGTGATAAATGGACCGACTTCAACGATTTGCACGTTGCAGAGGGGCTGGAGGCGGTGCGTCGTCAGGTGCTGGCGGTGGTCAAACCGCCCGCCACAGGCGGTTGGAAAGATCTCCTGGCCCGCAGCGACAGCGGCGCACTGATCGCACATATGCAAAACGTTGAATTGATCCTCGCCAATGATCCTCGCTGGGCCGGAGTCATCAGTTTCAGCGCGTTCAGTTCGAAGATCGTCAAGCTCCGTGCAGCGCCTTATGGCGGGGGCACGGGCGACTGGGCTGACATTGATGATGTGCGGGTAATGAAATGGCTCGCGCAGCATTACAACCTGCGGGTCAAGGCATCCCATGTGATCGAGGCGGTGAGCGTTGTGGCTCATGACCACGAGTTTCATCCGGTGCGGCAATACCTTAAAAAGCTTGAATGGGATCGTGTGCCGCGTCTGGAAAGCTGGTTGACGGACGTCATGGGCGTTAGGGCTTCTGCTTACTCGTCCAAGGTTGGCAAGCGCTGGATGATTTCGGCTGTAGCACGGGTGATGAAACCGGGCTGCAAGGCTGACTCGGTGATGATCCTCGAAGGTGCGCAGGGTGCTGGTAAATCGACGGCGATGAGCATTCTCGGCGGTGAATGGTTCATGGATACACCTTTCGCTCTGGGCGACAAAGACGGTTTTCAGGCGATCCGGGGAAAATGGATCGTCGAACTTGGCGAGCTGGACAGCTTCAACAAAGCGGAAAGTACAAAGGCCAAGCAATTTTTCTCGGCGTCCACGGATACCTACCGCGAGAGTTACGGCCGTCGCACCATGGACGTCCCGCGTCAGTGCGTCTTTGTCGGCACCACCAATCAGGAGGAGTACCTGAAGGACGCCACCGGTAACCGGCGGTATTGGCCGGTCGCCTGTACCAAGGTGGACTTAGAGCTGCTGCGCTCCATTCGCGACCAGCTATGGGCCGAGGCTGTGTTTTGTTACGACGCGGGTGACCTCTGGTGGGTGACGCGAGATGAGGCGACATTGTTCGCTGAGGAGCAGGACGAGCGCTTCGTGGTGGACGAATGGGAGACGCCGATCCTGACCTGGCTGGAGGAATCGCAGATTGGAGAGACTACGACCGGCAGTGAGATTTTGACGCAAGCGCTCAAGCTTGATCCGGGACATTGGGGCAAGCCGGAGCAGATGCGGGTCGGGGCGATACTGCATCGGCTAGGTTGGAGTCGTTACCGGCTCGGAGCAATGACCAAGAGTCGGATCCGTTTGTGGGGCTACAAGAAACCTGAGGGCTGGGGCAAGGCGTCTGCTTTGGAAAATGAGCGTGTCGAGGAGCCTTGTTTCGGTGATTAAGGAAATCGATTCGTTACTGAAAAAGTGGGCTCAGGAGCTGCACTCCGATCATTCGAAAGGGGGGCTGGCAGGTGGCAATATGGTCGCGATGATGATGGAGAGCAATGGGCAACTGATCCGTGGGCGGCGGGCCTTCCGTGCGCCGCTAGAGAGTTCTCTCGACATCGAGCTGATCGTGACCAAGCATCTGGCGCCCGAGCTTGTGACGGTGGTGCGAGAGCACTACTGCACCCTCGATGTCGGCATGCGCTTGCGATATGCGCACTGCGGCTGCGGGCGTGACACTTATTATCAGCGCCTGCACGACGCACACCTACAGATTCTTGGAGTCATGATGGGGGTGGCTGCTTGACCCTAGGCACGGCTCCGGCAGTTGCTGTCCCACCGGCCCGCCTTGTCCCACTATGTTTAGACGTAGTGGGACAGGTGCGGGCCTTGTCTTTACTGGGTTGTCCCACCGTCCCACCTTTCAGCGTCACCCGCCCGCATATGCGTAGCAGGCACATTGCACGCGCGCTTCACGCGCAAGCGTGTTCTTAAATTTCTCCCTTTACACGAAAAAGGAGATAAATAAGTAGGACGGTGGGGCGAGACCCCGAATCTAGGCGCTCTCAGGCGTCCCACTTCGATTTTGAAAGGTGGGACGTATGGGACGCCGAATCAAAAGCGATAGCCGAGTGAATACGTTGTACCCCTGTCGCACCCGCGTCGTACCCATATTGCACCCGTATTGTTCCATGGCATTAAAACTCGCTTGCTGCCACCGGAATCGCCCTGTAAAAAGTACCCATCTTCGATAGGTGCGACCGCAGAGAGCGGCAGTCACCACACCACCAAACCCGGCCATTGCGCCGGGTTTTTGCGTTTAGGGGTTGGCGATGACAAACGAGCAACAAGCGCTGGCAGAGATGCCGATCTGGTTAGTGATCGTCCTGGCCCTGGTCGGCGGCGTATCGGGGGAGATGTGGCGAGCCGACAAGGACGGGGCGCGGGGCTGGGCATTGTTGCGCCGCCTCGTGCTTCGGTCCGGGGCCTGCATTGTCTGCGGAGTGTCGGCGATGATGCTGATGATCGCCGCCGGTATGACGATCTGGACGGCGGGTGCCTTGGGGTGCCTCACGGCGATGGCCGGTGCGGACGTAGCCATCGGGTTGTACGAACGATGGGCTGCCAAGCGGCTGGGCGTCTGCGAAGTACCGCCTGCCGGGGGCGAACAGGGGTGATGCACCGATCTGGTGCGCCGAAAACCGCCGGGGACCCTAGGGGTATCTGAAGGACACGGGGTCGGAAACCCGCGGGAAACTGTTAGCCGCAGACTTCCCAGCTTACTGAAATTTCAATCATTGAAATCTTGAAAGGATTCATTGAAATACGTTGAAAAAGGAGGGCTCATGACAGAACCAACCTACCTGTCGAAGAGCGCCTTCGCGGCCCGGCTCGGCAGGTCGCCGAGTTACATCACCTGGCTGAAAGACAACAACCGTTTGGTGCTTTCGCCCAATGGCAAACAGGTTGATGTACATGCCACCGAAGCGCTGATTCGCGACACCGCCGACCCGAGCAAGGCCGCCGTTGCTGAACGCCATCAACAAGATCGGATTCAGCGCAACGTTTACAGCCAACTGTCGACCCAAACCGAGCCGACTTCCATGGCTGCGCCGCCGCTGGCGGTTCCGACGACAGACAAGCATCCGGATTTTCAGAAGGCACGCGCGCACCGTGAGTTCTACTTGGCGCAGATGGCCGAGATGGAGTTTCACAAAGCACAGGGCTCAACAGTCGAGGTTACGGCAGTTCAGTCCGGGGCATACAACGCCGGTCGCATGCTTCGCGACACGTTGCTGGGTATGCCTCCGCAACTGGCTCCGGAACTGGCGGCCATGTCGGATCCATGGGAGATCGAACGACACCTGACTGCAGCGTTGAGACAACGGCTTGAGGACGCCGGCCGTATGTCCTCTGAGGAATTCGGCCACACACTGGATACTAACTGGGAGGTGATAGATGAGCCTGACCAGATCTGATGGAGCGACGGTGTACTGCGAGGCTTATTTCCGGGGGCTTCAACCTGACCCGGATGTGTGGGTGGACGAGTGGGCCGACGAATACATGCGTATTCCGCGTGATTCAGGTGCCGCTGAGCCCGGCCAATACCGCACCTCTCGCACCCCTTACGCACGTGAGCCGATGCGCTGTTTATCGCCAGCTCACCCCTGCAAGCGCGTCGTTACGATGGTGGCTTCGCAGTTAATGAAAACCCAAATCGCCTTAAATTGGATTGGTGGCCTGATCCATATGGCACCGTCCAATATCCTGACACTGCTGCCGAGCCTTAGCCTGGCTAAGCGGGTGTCATCGAGGATCAGCAAGACCATCAAGGCCACGCCCGTTCTGCGTAAGCGAGTGGCGTCCAGTCGGTCTCGTGACTCCCGCAACACGATGGACACCAAAGAGTTTGAAGGTGGTTCGCTGTACGTGACCACTGCGGGTTCCGCAGCCAACTTGGCCGAGCTCTCAGCGCGCTATGTGTACGGCGATGAGGTGGATCGTTGGGAAGTCGACGTCGGAGAGGAGGGTGATCCCATCGAGCTGGCAGAGACTCGGGGCAGTACCTTTGGCCGGAATGCCAAGTTCTACTTCTCCAGTTCACCAACGATCAAAGGTGCTTCGCGTATCAGTGATCTGTTCGAGTCCAGCGATCAACGTTACTTCTACGTGCCGTGTCCAACTTGCGGGCACAAGCAGGTACTGGAGTGGGAACGTTTGCTCTACTCCAAGGATTACCAGCTCATTCACTACCAGTGTGCTGGGCCTGAGTGCGACGTGTTGATCGAGGAGCACCATAAGGGCTGGATGCTTGCCAATGGCGAGTGGATAGCCCATGCCGAAGGTGATGGCGAAACGGTTGGCTTTCATCTCAACGCGTTGTACTCGCCACCAGGCTGGATGGACTGGCGTACGCTGGCCAGGCAGTACGAGAAGGCCAAGCGGGCGCAGGCGAAAGGCGATCTTGAACCGATGCAGGTGTTCTACAACACCCGCCTGGCCAAGGTCTGGGACAGCGCTCAAGAGCAAACCAAAGCCGATGTTCTTATGGACCGGGCGCGTCTGGAAAGCTACGGCCTCGGCTCAATGCCGTCCGGTTCGCTGATGCTTACCGCCGCCGTCGACGTTCAGGCTAACCGTCTAGAGTTGATGGTCATGGGCTGGGGCTTTGGTATGGAGCGTTGGGTGATTGATCACAAGGTGATCTCAGGCGACCCCGCTGATGAGCGAACTTGGGCGGTACTTGATGACTTGCTCAAAGCTCGCTACCGGCACCCTTGCGGTGTCGGCTTGGCGATTCTTGCCACGGCTGTCGACTCCGGGGGCCATCACACCGATGAGGTCTACCAGTTCTGCCGCATGCGGCGCTGGCGCAACATCTTCGCCATCAAAGGTGCGAGCAAGCCCGGCAGACCGGTGATTGCCCAGCGGCCCTCGATGGTCGACGTGACCTGGAAGGGTCAGACCGAGCGCCACGGCGCCGAGCTGTGGTTCGTCGGTACCGACACCGCCAAGGACTGGATCTACAACCGTTACCCGTTCCCGGATGGACCCGGCTCGCTGCATTTTGCCAACGATTTGCCGGACGACTTCTTCGCCCAATGTGTGGCAGAACGCAAGGTCGCTCGCTACGTCCGCGGTCATAAACGTGTCGAGTGGATCAAGGGCAAAGCCGAGCGCAACGAAGCACTGGACCTGATGGTGTATTGCCTGGCCATGGCGCATTACCTGGGCATCAATCGGTACCAAGAGCATGACTGGGATCGGGTGCGGCAAGCCTTGGCACAATCCGGATTGTTCGACGATGCCCCGGTCCAGCCTGTCCATGCCCCGCGTGTTGAACAAGCCCAAACAACCGAAACAGCGCCGCCGGCTGTTTTCCGGCAAGCCCAGCTGGCACCGCCTACACCGGCTGCACCTGTCGCACCCACGCGACCTGCTGCATCGCCATCACCACGCCGCAGCTCTACCAGCGGTTATCTGAAGAGACGCTGATATGTCCTTTACCCAACAGCACCTCGACGTAATCGAGAAGGCCATCGCGCGCGGTGAAAAAACCGTTCGCTTCGGCGACCGCACCGTCGAGTACCGCACCATCACCGAGCTGCTGCAGGCCCGCGACGAAATTCGCACCTCGCTGCTCAACGCTGCCGGGCCACGTTCGCGCGTGGTCCGGCTTTACCACGGAGGCAAGGGACTCTAATGGCTCGTTATCCGACGCTAACCCGTAACGGATTCTTGCTGCCGTCGAACATCAAGGCCAGTTACGAAGGCGCCGGGGAGGGCCGTCGTTCCGCTGGCTGGGATGCGCCCGACAATGGCTTGAACTCCATCAACACTCCGGCGCTGCGCAACCTGCGTTCCCGTTCGCGGGCCGCAGTGCGCAATGACCCGTATGCTTTCAACGTCATCGAAAAACGCGTCAGCAACCTGATCGGCACCGGCATCAACCCCCGGCCGAAGACGGACGATGACGCCCTGCGTAAGCAACTGCAGGAACTGTGGGAAGACTGGGTCGATGAATCGGATGCCGATGACCTCACCGACTTCTACGGCCAACAGGCGCTTGCCGCGCGGACGGTGGAAACCTCCGGCGAGTGCTTCATTCGTCTGCGGCCACGCAGTCTGGACGACGGTCATGCGGTGCCGCTGCAATTGCAGTTGCTCGCACCGGAGTTCGTACCGCACGACAAATTCGAAACCACCCGCGACGGCAACGTCATCCGTGCCGGCATCGAGTTCAACCCGGTCGGCAAACGCGTGGCGTACTGGATGTATCGCTCGCACCCGGGCGATCCCTCGTCACTGAATGCCGGCTACAACCAGCTCGTGCGTGTGCCTGCCTCGCAGGTGCTGCACATCTTCGAGCCACTGGAGCCTGGGCAGTTGCGTGGCGTGCCGCGCTTGTCACCTGTGCTCAAGCGCCTGCGCAGCCTCGACAACTACGATGACGCTGTGCTGTTTCGCCAAGAGGTGGCCAACCTGTTCGCAGGTTTCATCACCCGACCGCCGCCGGATTCCGGTCCCATGCCGCGCGACCCGGTCACCGGTCAGCCACTGGTGACCGACCGCGACGGCTTCACGCCAATGGTCGCGCTCGAACCCGGAACCATGCAGGAGCTCGGCCCGGGCGAGGAGGTGGAGTTCTCCAAACCGCCCGATGCTGGCAACAACTACCCGGACTTCATGCGGCAGCAACTGATGGCCGCTGCGGCCGGTACCGGTACCCCCTACGAGATCCTCACCGGCGACATGCGCGAGATCAACGACCGCGCGTTGCGCGTCGTGCTCAACGAGTTTCGCCGTCGTCTGGAGCAACTGCAGTTCAGCGTTTACGTGCATCAGCTGTGCCGTCCGGTTCGTGCCGCGTGGATGGACATGGCGGTGCTGTCCGGTGCGCTGGTGCTGGAGGATTACGCCCAGCGACGGCGCGAGTATCTACGAACGCGCTGGGTGCCGCAGGGTTGGGCCTACATCCAGCCGGTGCAGGATGTACAGGCGCGCACGATGGAAGTCAAAGCCGGCTTTGCATCGCGCAGCGAGATGGTGCTGCGCACCGGCTACGACGCCGAAACGGTCGATGCGGAGAACGCCGCTGATCTCGCCCGGGCCGTTCGCCTGGGCCTCAACTACAACACCCTGGACGTCATCGAGTCGCTCGACGACAAGGAGCAACCATGAGCAAACAAGCGCGACCGCGCATTTACAATAAAGCCGGCGAGCGCGTGCAGGTATCGGACAAAAGCTGGTACGCCATGCAGGCCAACGGCGAAGCCGAGCAACGCACCATTGAAGTGTTCGTCTACGGCGAGATCGGTACTTGGGGCATCACCGCCAATCAGTTTGTCCAGGATCTGCGCGCCATGGACGACGGTGTTTCGCCCGTCGTGGCGGCGTTTAACAGCGTCGGCGGTGATCTATTCGATGGGCTGGCGATGCACAACGCGCTGTCGCGGTTGGGCGAGCGTTGCACTGGCCGGGTCGATGCACTGGCCGCGAGCGCAGCCAGCGTTGCGGTGTGTGGAGCGCACCGGGTGGTGATCGCGTCCAACGCCATGTTGATGATTCACAACCCGTGGACCTACGCCGCCGGCGACGCTGAAAGCTTTCGCAAGGTCGCCGAAGTGTTGGACCAGACCATGGAAGCCATCATCGCGGCCTATAAGGCCAAGGCGCCTGACATCGACGAGCCCGAGTTGCGCCGCTTGGTGGCGGCCGAGACCTGGTTGACGGCAAACGAAGCGGTGGCGTTGGGTTTGGCCGATGAGATCGGCGACGGCGTCAAGGTCAAAGCGTGCTTGGGGCAAGGCGCCGTGCTGCAGCGATTCCAGCATGCCCCGGCCGCACTGCTGGCTCAACTGGATGAACCGACCGATCCGGAACCCGAACCCACACCGGAGCCTGCGCCGCCGATCCCGGATGACCCGCCGGCGCCGGCGTCCAATGCCGCGCAACTCGCGGTGCTAATCAGCCAGCGTTGCACGGCGGCGGGTATCAGCAACCTGATCGAGCCGCTGCTCGCTGTCACCAAGCTGGAAAGCGAAGCGGTGGTGCAGGCGGCGCTGACCCAGGCCAAAGCCATCAACGACTTGTGCGTCGCCGCGCGGTTACAGGAGTTCAGTGCTGAGTACGTTTCGGCCGGCCTGGATGCCTCGGCGGTGCGTGCCCGACTCTTCGACAAACTAGTCGGCAGCGGCAAAGGCTTCGAGATCGACAACAGCCTGCCGCTGGCCGATGACCCTCCGCCGAAAGTGCAGGCCAAGCAGATCGACCAGCCCTCGATCTGGTCCGCACGCCAAGCGGCGCAGACCGGCAAACGAACCTCACTTACTGGAGCTACTGCATGAACATTCAACGCGAACCGATGCACGCCGGGGAATTCCTCCTGTCCGAGGGCGCCGGCACCATTTCCCGTGAAGCAATCAACGTTGCCGCCGGCCCGGCGCTGGAGCCTGGTCAGATCCTGGGTCTGGTCACTGCCACCGGCGAATTCGCTCCGTACAACCCGACCGCCGAAGACGGCAGCGAAAACGCGCAGGCGATTCTCTTCGGCCCGCTGAGCACGTCCGACATTGTCCGTCGCGGGCGCGCCGTGGTGCGTCTGGCCGAGGTCAGCGAAGCACACTTGACCGGTCTGGATCTGGCCGCCGAGAAAGCGCTGGCTGCCCATAACGTGATCGTTCGCTAAGGCGATCGCCTTCAAATTTTCAGCCCGCCCTGTGCGGGTTTTTTGTTTTCTGGAGACTGCTACATGGCTGACATTCAAATCTTCAACGACGAGGCATTCTCGGTGTCCTCGTTGACCGCCGCCATCAACGAACAGGAATACGTTCCCGGGCGCATTGGCAGCCTGGGTCTGTTCCAAGAGGAGGGCATTACCACTCTCACGGTACAGATCGAGAAAGACGGTGACACCCTCGCCCTGGTACCGGCCGGTGAGCGCGGCACCTCCGGTCTGGTGGTGTCAGGCAGCAAGCGCAACCTGATCCCATTCAACACCGTGCACTTGCCTGAGCGCTTCACCATCAAGGCTGACGAGATTCAGGGTATTCGCGCCTTCGGTACGCGCTCGGAGTTGCAGTCGGTGCAGGACGTGGTCAACAAGCGTCTGGCCAAGGCGCGCCGTCAGCTGGACGTCACCCATGAGTTCCAGCGACTGGGCGCGCTGAACGGCAAGATCTACGATGCCGACGGCAAAACCGTATTGCTCGATCTTTATGAGCGTTTCGGTGTTCAGCGACAACGTATGCCGATGGAGTTCGCAAACCCGGAAAGCGATTTCCGTGTCAAATGTGGCGAAGCGCTGGATATGCAAGAAGATGCGCTCGGTAGCGTGACCAGCAGCGGTTCGCGGGCGTTTTGCGGGAAAAACTTTTGGAACGCAATGCTGAAACTTGATGAGGTGAAAGAGACCTATCTCAACACCCAGCAGGCAGCATCGTTGCGCGGTGATGCGCGCGAGAGCTTCGATTACGGCGGCATCACCTGGGAACGTTATCGCGGCAAGATCGCCGGCATGACCTTCGTGCATGACGACAAGGCACTGCTGATTCCCGAGGGTGTGCCCGACCTCTACATCTCGGTGTTTGCACCGGCCGACTACATGGAAACGGTCAACACCGAAGGCGTGCCTTACTACAGCAAGATCGAACCCTTGCCGTTCAACAAAGGCATGGCCGGTGAAGCGCAGTCCAACCCACTGCACATGTGCACCCGGCCGCTGGCGCAGATCCTGTTGGAGATGTAGTCATGGGCATTCGCGAGCTGATGGCCGATGTCGACGACATCGTCTTTGAAACTTTGGGCGACAGTGCGCGGATCGAAGGGCGTAGTGAACCGGTACTTGGCATGTTCTCGGCGCCCTGGTTGCAACCGCGGATCGGGCGGATGAATACCGCCATTCGTGAGCCGCGCTTCGAGGTCCGCGTTGCTGATGCCGATGGTCTGAGCAAGGGGCTGCTGGTAAGCGTTGACGTACCGGGCCTGGATGGTGGCGGGGACTACGACCTGCTGCAGCTTGAGCCCACCGGTGACGGTCTGGTCGCCCTGATTCTAAGGAAACGACCATGAGTGTCGGCAGTCACTTCAAGCCCTCGGCTGGCGGCGGGATGATCTCGTTGCAGACCTCGGCGGCAGACCTGAAAGCCTTTCAGGACTTTGCCGCCGTAGTGCCAAAAGCAGCGGCCAACGCCCAGCGCCGAGCCATCAACAAAACCCTGCGCTGGCTTGCCACACAGATTGCCCGCGCCGTCGGCCGGCAGGAACGCATTGCGGTCGCTGCTGTACGTCAGCGCCTGCGGGCCTACCCGGTCAGTGGCGGGGCCAACAGCGGCAAATTGTGGTTCGGTCTCAATGCCATGGAGGCCAGCCGCATCGGCCGGCCTCGGCAGAGTCGCTCCGGTGTCTCGGTGGCAGGCCGGCGCTTTCAGGGCGCGTTCTTCAAGAAGGTCTACGGCAACAGCGCAGAAGTTTGGATCCGTACCGGCAGCAAGCACTTCAGGGCGAGCGATTATCCCGACAGCGATGTCAGCGGTGCGGTTGGCGCGAGTTCGGGCTGGATCGCCGAGCACGACAACCGCTTCCCGCTGGCTAAGGCCAAGGTGTCGTTGGAGCAGGCCCGCCCGCACTTCGAGAGCTGGGTACGTAAGGCTGACGAACAACTGGTGCATGTCCTGCAGCAGGAACTCAATTTCGAAGTGCAGAAGCACTTGAAGGGGACATGACGTGACGGATCAAGTCGACGAGCCGTTCAGTCTTGAACAGCTGTATCACGCCATCGAGCGGCGCATTCAGGAACACTTTCCGGGCCTGCAGACGGTGTCCATGTGGCCGGATGATTTGGATCGCTTACCGCTGCCAGCGGTGCTGATCGAATTGGCCGAGATGGAGCCGGGTCTCGATCCGGGAACCGGTGAAACCGGTTTGACCTGCAAGTTCGAAGCGCGAGTGATCACCGATCCGATTCAGTCGGATCATCATCAACAAGCGGTGTTCCTGGCGGGCCACCTCGCAGCGTTGCTGCGCATGCAGTGCTGGGGCGTTGAGGTCGAGCCGGCCGAGTTCGTTCAGGCCATGCAGGACTGGACCAAACCCGAACTGGACGGCTACACCGTCTGGGTCGTGGAATGGACGCAGCAGATCTACCTCGGTGAGGCAGAATGGCCTTGGCCGGATCAGCCACCGGGCACCCTGCTGCTGAACATTGAGCCAGGCGACGGCCCGTTCCGTCCGGAGGATGTTCCATGAGTTCCGGTTACGTCGCGGCCCAGCACGACCGCATGCTCTCTGGCCTGGTCAAGGATTGCTACGTGGTGGCGGTGGATCTCGCCGCGTCACCTCCGGTGTGCCGAGTCTCGGACGGGGAGTGGGTCAGCGGCTGGGTACGCTGGCACAGCATCGCCGCCGGCAAGGCGCGGCACTGGCGGGCGCCGAGTCTCAACGAGCAGGGCACCCTGATCAGTGCCAGTGGCGAGGTGGCGCAGGGCACATTCATTCCTGGTCTTTATGGGAATGGCGGCGCGCCGCCGGACAACCGCGATCACGTCGAAGTCTGGCGTTTCGATGATGGAGGCTCACTGGTCTACGACTGGCGGGCCAACAGTTACACAATCACTTTGCCGAGCGGTACGGTCACCATCAAGGTCGGTTCAACACTGGCCGAAGTCACCGACAACGCTGTCAGCGTGAAGTCGGGAACGATCGATCTGGAGGGCGCCGTGAACATCAAAGGGCCGGTCAACATAGACGGTCCGCTGCACGCGACACAGAGCCTCACCAGCGATGCCGACATTCTGGCCACCGGCCAAAGTGACAACCACCACAAGCACTAACTCATCACTCATTCAGCCCGCCGCGAGCGGGCTTTTTTATGCCTGGAGAAACCATGGCCAAACATCAAGATGATTCGAATGCGCCTGAGTCCGTACCGATCAGCACCGTGCAGGCGAACTCGACCGTGACCTTTCGCGACACGCTCTACACCTCGCGCACGGTCGTCCTGCCTGACGGCCGCACCCTGGCTGTAGCGAAAGCCCAGGTATCGGTTGATGGCACCGACGATGTGGCGCTGAAGTGTCTCAAAGCCAACGCCGAGTTCGAGCAGCTCAAGGAGTAAACCCGATGATCGGAATGGATCGCCACACCGGGCAACCCATCTCCGGCATCGAGCATTTACGTCAGTCGGTGGCGGACATACTCGGCACGCCGCTGCTGAGCCGCCGCGAGCGTCCGGAGTACGGCAGCAAGCTGCGGCGCATGGTCGACCTGCCCATCAACGAAGGCTGGAAAAGCGCCGCTCAAGCGGAAGCGGCCCGGGCGCTGCGCCAGTGGGAACCGCGACTGAAGCTTGAGCGCGTCGTCGCCATCTCGGTGTTGGGCGGGAAAATCAATTTCAGAATCAGTGGCGAGTATTTCGGTGAGCGCGGCACGTTGGAGGTGTGGGTATGAGTACGCTGGTGGATCTGACTGAGCTGCCCGCACCGGACGTGCTGGAGCCTCTGGACTTCGAAGAAGTGTACGGCGAAGCGTTGAACGTGTTTCGCGGTTACATGGGCGACAACTGGACAGCGGCGCTGGAGAGCGATCCTGTGACCAAGCTGCTGGAAGTCGGCAGTTACATCAAACTCGGCAACCGGGCGCGGGTCAACGATGCGGCCAAGGCTCAATTGCTGGCCTATGCCATCGGCGCCGATCTGGAGCAATTGGCCGCCAACGTGAATCTCAAACGCCTGGTGATTCAGGCGGCGGATCCGCTGGCGGTGCCGCCGGTCGAGGCAGTACTGGAATCATACGATGCTCTGCGTGAACGGGTACAGATGGCCTATGAGGGTTTGACCACGGCGGGGCCACGCAACAGCTACATCCTGCATGCCCGTAATGCCTCGGCATTGGTTGCTGACGCAACAGCCGAAAGCCCGGCGCCGGCCTGTGTCGACGTGACGGTGCTGGGTTTGGAAGGGGACGGCGCGGTTGGGCCGGAGCTGCTGGCCCTGGTCGCCGAGGCTGTGAATGACGACGATGTGCGCCCGGTCGGTGATCGGGTCACCGTACGCGGTGCCGAGATCCTGCGGTATCGGATTGATGCGGTGCTGCACATGAAAGGTACCGGACCGGAAAATGACGCCGCGCTCGCCGAGGCAATCAAGCGCCTTGAGGCCTGGGTCAATCCACGCCGTCGCTTGGGCGTCGAGGTAGCCCGCTCGGGTGTCGATGCGCAGTTGCACGTCGCCGGTATGGCCCGCGTTGAACTCAAGGACTGGCAGGATCTGACACCAACCAAGGCGCAGGCGGCGTACTGCACCGGTTTCACCGTCGTGTTGGGAGGCTGATATGCGCAGTCTTCTACCGCTCAACAGCACTCCCTTGGAACGGGGTATCGAGGCGACCTTTGCCGAGACCACACTGATTCCGTTGCGGACGCTGTACAACCCCGACACCTGTCCTGTGCACCTGCTGCCACATCTGGCCTGGGCCTGGTCAGTCGACCGCTGGGATCCGGAGTGGCCGGAAGCGGTCAAGCGCGCCGCGATCAAGGCCTCGTTCTACATCCACAAGCACAAAGGCACCATTGGCGCTCTACGCCGGGTAGTCGAACCGCTGGGCTATCTGATCGAGATCTCGGAATGGTGGCAGACCATCCCGGAAGGCGTGCCGGGCACCTTCGCGTTGAAGGTCGGCGTGCTGGACACCGGTATCACCGAAGAGATGTACCTCGAACTTGAGCGCCTGATCGACGATGCCAAACCCGTCAGCCGAAAACTGACCGGACTCGACATCACTCTTGAAACTCACTTGGACGCCTATGTCGGTTTTGCCGTTTACGACGGTGATGAAATCGACGTTTACCCATGGAGCAACCCGGACATGGACGTAATGGTTCAGGGGAACCATGGCGTCAGCGAATACACCCTCGACGAATTGGACGTATATCCCCATGGTTGACAAAAACTCTATTTTTGGCGGCATGCTCACCACGCAGGGTGCCGCCAAGAAAACCAACTGCGACGCGCTGGGCATCCCTTGGGAACCGCGCTACATGCTGATCGGTGATGCAAACGGCACCGACCCTGTCCCCAGCGCTTCGCAAACCAAACTGGTGAACCAGGTTTACCGGGCGCAGCTCAATCAGTTACGTGTCTCTCCCACTGATTCCAATGTTCTGATTGCCGAACTGGTGTTGCCACCGGATGTAGGCGGTTGGTGGATTCGCGAGCTTGGGCTGGAAGACAAGGACGGCGTTTTCTGTGCGGTGGCGAATGCGGCGCCGAGCTACAAGCCGTTACTCGCCCAAGGCTCTGGTCGCAACCAGGTGGTGCGGATGCACATCATCACCAGCGGCACCTCGAACATTCAGTTGAAGATCGACCCGTCGGTGGTGTTGGCCACTCGCGGGTATGTGGACGATTTGATCAACGGACTGCTGCCGGCGAACAAAGTCGCCGGGACGTACACCAAGGTCACGGTGAATGATCGCGGCGTGTTCATGTCCGGGTCCAATCCAACAACCTTGGCCGGGTTTGGCATCAAGGACACTTACACCAAGACTGAGATCGAGTCGATGATCGCGCAGGCTTCGGCCTTGCCGGTCGGCGCTACGGTCGCTTTCCCGTTGGACAAGGTCGCGCCGGGCTTTCTTGAGCTGGACGGTAGCGTAAAGAGCGTTGCGGTCTATCCCGATCTGGCGGCGTTCCTCGGCACGGCCTTCAACAAGGGTGACGAGGGTGCAGGCAATTTCCGCCTGCCCGATTCTCGCGGTGAGTTCCTGCGGGGCTGGGATCATGGACGCGGGGTTGATGCAGGTCGCGCAATTAGCACGTATCAGAAAGGTTCGTTGCTTCACGGTAATGATGACAATGGTGCCGAGATTCACGGGCTAAATGGTATCAATGCTAATCGTGTGGGCTTGGGCTGGGATCTTCCGGTGATGGCTGACTATTCCGGCTCCGGTGCTTACACGGCAAGCGGCGTTGCTGTCCCCGGAACCTCGCTTTTTGCTCAGGCGCATTATGGTATATCGCGCCCGCGCAACTTGGCGGTGATGTGGTGCATTAAGGCCTGGAACGCGCCGATCAATCAGGGAAACATCGACATTGCCGCCCTGGCGGCTTTGGCGACTCAGGCCACTGAAATCAAACTCGGTACGGCCAAGATCGCGACGCAGGCGCTGACGGATGCCGGAATCGATGACGGCACCATTGTTACGCCGAAGAAGCTGCGTGCTGGATTCTTGTCGAGTTTTACCGCTAACGGTTACTTGGCTTTCCCATCATGGCTGGGAGGGCTTGTTATTCAATGGGGCAGTCTGAGCGTTGCCGGCACTGCGACTGTTCCGTTGCCCATGGCCTGGCCCACTGGCAAGTGCTTTGGCGTATGGGGGGCAGGACAAACTGGCATTGATGGCAGCACAGGCGGATCTGCTTGGGTTGAGTCGGGTGTAGTGTCTTCGTCACAAATCTTTCTGAAAGTTGTTACGTCCAGCTCGTCGGGAAATGCTCAAGGTAATCGGGGCGTCTCTTGGTTGGCCATCGGGAAATAAGGAGTTGGCATGCGTTATTACAGTCCAAGCACGGGAAGCACCTATCTTGAAGGTGTTCATGTGTGCCCCGATGATGCGATCCCTATTTCCGAGGAGCGGTACTTGTCGGTGATTGCTTGTCGGGTTGATGGGAGGGTTCGCGGCCATGATGCCGAAGGCTTGCCGATTTTGATCGACCCACCGCCACTCAGTGCCGAAGAGCTTGAACAGGTCGAACGAGTCTGGCGTGACGCTCAATTGGTGCAAACCGATAGCTTGGTGGTTCGTCACCGTGATGAGGTTGAGGACGGCAGTACTACAACCCTGATCGCTGAGCAGTATGCTGAGCTGCAAGCCTTCCGGCGGGCGCTTAGAAACTGGCCGGAGGGTGACGAGTTCCCGCTGATCGAACGCCGGCCACTAGCGCCTCTTTGGCTGGCCGGACTCCAATAAACGCCCCGCATTGACGGGGCGTTTTCATTTTCACTACGCGCAACTCGAACACACCTCACAGCCTCGCTTATGCGGGGCTTTTTCGTTTCTGGAGAACGAGCCTTATGAGTTTCTTTCACGGCGTCACGACCACTTCGGTCGATACCGGCGCACGCACTATCTCGTTGCCGTCCTCGTCGATCATCGGCTTGTGCGACACCTTCAGTCCCGGGCTGCTCGGTGGCGGTACCGCCAAGGCCGGCGAACTCAAACTGATCACTACCGAGCGTGAAGCCATTGCCGCGTTCGGCGCCGAGTCGGCGATCACCAAAGCCTGCCAAGCGATCTACACCAAAGCCAAGGCGGTCATCGTCGCCATCGGTGTGCCAAAGATGGACGACCCGGCGCTGCAGACATCAGCCATCATCGGCGGTGTTCTGGCGTCCGGTCAGCGTACCGGCCTGCAGGCGCTCCTTGATGGCAAAAGTCTGTTCAACGCCCAGCCGCGATTGCTGATCGCACCCGGCCATTCCGCCACCCAAGCGGTGGCCACGGCCATGGATAGCCTGGCGCAGAAGCTGCGGGCAATCGGCATCATCGACGGGCCATGCACCACTGATGAGGCCGCGATGGCCTACGCGAAAAATTTCGGCAGTCGCAACCTGTTCATGGTCGATCCGGGCGTGCAGTACTGGGATACCGGTGAAAGCAAAACCGTGGATGCACCTGGCTCTGCATGGACGGCGGGCCTGTTTGCCTGGACGGATGCCACCTACGGTTTCTGGGCCTCGCCTTCGAACAAGGAACTCACCGGCATCACCGGTACCACCCGCGCCGTCGAGTATCTGGACGGCGATGAAACCTGCCGGGCCAACCTGCTCAATAACGCGAACATCACCACGATCATTCGCGACGACGGCTATCGCCTCTGGGGCAACCGTACCCTGTCGAGCGATCCGAAATGGGCGTTCGTCACCCGCGTGCGCACGCTGTTCATTCTCATGGACGCGGTGCAGGCCGGCCACAAATGGGCGGTCGACCGCTCGATCACCAAGACCTACGTCAAGGACGTCACCGACGGCCTAGAAGCATTCATGCGCGACCTGAAAAATCAGGGCGCGGTGATCAACTTCGAGGTGTACGCCGACCAGGAGCTGAACACGGCCAGCCAGATCGAGCAGGGCAAGGTGTATTGGCGGATCCGCTTCACCGACGTACCGCCGGCCGAGAACCCGAATTTCCTTTTCGAAGTCACCAACGAGTGGATGACCGAAGTGCTTGAAGCCGCCTAAGGAGGCCACCTGATGATTCCTGAAGTTCTGTCCAACTGCGCCGGGTTTATCGACGGCGTGAGTTTTGCCGGCGAGATGCCGAGCCTGACCCTGCCCAAAGTCGTACTGAAAACTGAAACCTATCGGGGCGGCGGCATGGCCGGCGAGATCGAGATCCCGACCGGTGTCGAGAAACTTGAAGCCGGGTTTACCACCAACGGTGTGCGCCGTGAGGCATTGAAATGGTTCGGTTTGTCCGACCGCACCGCTTGTACGGCGGTGTTCCGAGCCACGTTCAAAGGCCTCAAGGGCAAGGTCACTCCGGTCATCGTGACGATGCGCGGCGGTCTCAAAGAAGTCGACATGGGCGACTGGAAGGCCGGCGAAAAAGCCGAGAGCAAACACAACATGGCGTTGACCTACTACAAGCTCGAAGTCGGCGGTCGGTTGATCTACGAGATCGACATGGTCGGCATGGTGCTGGTGGTCGACGGCGTTGATCAACTGGCAGAAGAACGTTCTGCCCTGGGCCTTTAAGGACTTACGCAATGACTCAAGCAATTCAAGTTACACCCGAACAGTCGCTCCCTAAGTGGATGGAACTGACCGAGGAAGGGTTTCGTATCAGCCTCAAATACCCGACCGAACTCAATGGTGTACAGGTCGACCGCCTGACGATGCGCGCACCTTGCGTGCGGGATGTGCGGGCCGCGCAAGCGGCCTCCAACGGTGACGCCGAACAGCGGGAACTGTCGCTGTTTTCCTCGCTGACCCAAACCTCCGAGGTGGATCTGGTGGGGCTCAAGATGGTGGATTACATGCGCTTGCAGGCCGGCTACTTTCGTCTGGTCACGGACGACTAAGTGCGACGGTTCTACGTTGAAGATCCTGGCCAAGCGTATGGCTAAAGAAACCGGATTCTCGGCGGCCGAGATCCTGGCCATGTCCTTCAACGAACTGGTGTGGTGGCTCTCCGATTGAGCCACCGCTTAACCAACCTTGCGCATAAGGTCCGCACATGGCGAAGAACCTCGCACTCGGCTTTGTCATTGGCGGCGCCGTCGATCCGACGGTAGGCAAAGCGTTCAAGGACGTCGAAAGCAAAATCAAACATTTGGACACCGTGGGCAGCAAGGCCCGCGTGTTGCAGAACACCATCGGCGACACCATGCGTCTGCGCGATGAATGGCGCAAGGCGCACATGACCGGCGTCGCCGGCGCGGACAAACTGCTGAGCAAGTACGAAAAGAACCTCGAACTGCTGAAGAAACAAGGCGTTGAGGTCGGGCGGCTGAGCAAGGCCTACGCCACGATGGGGCGTGTGGCAGCCGGCGCCGAACTCAAGGCGCTTGGACATCGGCAGATTGAGGAGGGGCGGACGGGTCTGAAAAGCACCCTCGGTCAGGCTGGTGCACTGACTGCAGCGGCTGCCATTCCAACCAAGGTCAGTGCGGACTATGGTGCGATCATTCGCGACATTGCGATCAAGGCCAACATTGCCAACACGCCGGAAGAGGCGCAACTGTCCAAGACTGTGATCGACACGTCACGCGATACAGGCATGGCGCGTAATCAGGTGGCCGAAGTCGTCAACGCCCTGGTCGCCGCCGGTATGGAGTTGGACAAGGCGCTGTCCTATGCACCGACCGCAGCCAAGTTTGCGGTGGGGCAAGGATCGGAAGGCACTGAAACGGCGAAGATGATCAACGCCTTGGGTCAGAACGCCAAGATTACCGACCCCAAAGTGATGCAGCAGGCGCTGGAGGCTATCGCCTACCAAGGCCAGGCGGGCAGTTTTGAAGCGGTCGACATGGCCAAGTGGTTTCCTGAATTGCTGGCCGGGATGGGCAAACTGGGTATCACCGGCATGGATTCGGTGACGCAGTTGGGCGCGATGTTGCAGGTGCAAATGAAGACGGCCGGTGGTTCGGACGAGGCGGCGAACAACCTCAAAAACTGGATGGAGAAAATAGGCTCTGGTGAAACGGTCAAGGCCTACCAGAAGGCCGGGATCGACTATAAGGGGTCGATGCAGACCGGTTTGCAGAATGGCAAATCCACACTGGAATCCAGTTTTGCCCTGGCCCAGAAGTACATTGAAGCGACCGATCCGAAGCGGGCGGCCGAAATGGCCAAGGCCACAGCGGCGATCAGTAAGGAGGCTGACCCCGAGAAAGCCAAGGCCATGATGAAGTCTCTGGAGGAGGCTTTGCGCACCGGTGACCTGTTCGCCGATATGCAGGTCAAGGCTGCGCTGACCGCGTACATGCAGAACAAGGATCTGTATGAGCAGCTGAAAAAGGATTCCGCCGGGGCGACCGGGATCCTCGATAAGAACCTAGCCGAGCGCCGGCAAACCTCGGCGCAGAAATGGTCCGAAATGGCCCAGTCGATGGACGATGCCATGCGCAGCATCGGCGATGCGATCCGGCCGGTCACCGATTCCGTGGCCGACGGCATCAACAACGTCAGTCGCAAACTGTCGGGCTTTGCCGACGAATTTCCACGGGTAACGCTTGGCATCGGCACAGCCGTGGCTGGACTGGTTGCGCTCAAGGGGGCCGTCAGCGCCTTCAAGGTTGGTAAGGGGCTGATGCACCTCGGGCGCGGTACGCTGATGGGCAACCCAAACATCCCGCAAAAGGTGATCGTCACCAACCTTCCCGGTGCTGGTGGCGGGCTGAATGGCGGTGATCTCGATGCCAGCGGCGAAGGCAAGAAAGGCAAAGGGGGGAAAGGCCGCGGGAGAGGAGGAGGTGGTCGTGGCGCGAAGATAGTCGGAGGCATGAAAGGTCCAGCGTTGCTGGCGGTGGTCGATGCTGGTTTTAAAGCCTACGACACCTATGAAAATGCCGAGACCCAGGATGAAAAGGCGGAAGGTTACGGACAAGCGGCCGGCGGTTTGGCAGGTACCTTGGCCGGTGCGGCTGCCGGTGCAGCCATCGGTACGGCGGTGCCGATCATTGGCAACATCGTCGGCGGCCTTATTGGCGGCTATCTCGGTTACATGGGCGGCGATGCGCTCGGTGGAGTCATGGGTAAAAAACTGTTCGGCGCTGATGAGTCGCTGAAAAAAGTACCGGATGCCGGGCCGTTGATGATGGCTGATGCCGGGAAAAACCTGACGCCGGTGATGGGCGACATTGCCCGGTCATTCGAACCCAAGCCGGCTGGTCCTTTGGCGCCTGCTGCAGCAATGGGCGATGTGGCTAGGTCGTTGGCCGCACCTGCCAGTACGCCAGTGCCACCGGCTCTTCTGGCTGCACCGGTTCCGGCTGTGAAAGCCGAGTCGCCTAAGATCGAGCAACAGGTCCAAATCTCGGCGCCGCTGCACATCACCGTCCAGGGCGATGCCAAGGATCCGGCGCAAATGGCGCGTGAGCTGCAGCCCTTCATTGCTCAGCAGATGCAGCAGGCCACGCAGCAGTTGCAGAACCGCAAGCTTTATGACGAACCGCATGTGTAAGGAGGGCCAATGGCCTACATGGAACAGCTGCAGTCTGGTCTGAAGAATCTGGCTGCAGCGGGGGAAACTGGACGCCGTAGCCTGGACGGCATGATGGGGCCGGTCAACGGTGCCATCAGCGAGATCAGCGGCGCTGCCTCGGAGTTGGAAGGTATTCCAATCGTGGGGCCGGCGGTCGGGGCAAAGCTGCAGCGTGTCATGCGCAGCGTCAACGCCGCGCAGGCTAAGGTCGGGCAGGTGGTGGCCACCTACAACAAGGCTACCCGCGCCGTGTCGCAGATTGATGAGCGGATGGGAGAACTCAAGGAACAGGCAGCGCGGGCGTCCACCGCGATCAACAAGATCGCCGGCAAGGTCAGTCCATCACTGGGGAACATTCTGCCGACCGGATCACTGGCGGGTGATGCGACACCGATGCCGGAAGCGGTGAAGCCGTTTCCGCACCTGTTAATCGTACAGCCGCTGGATCCCAAGGCGGTCCCGTATTACTTCAACCTGGACACCGCCGCCTTCGACGAGCTGCGGCGCTCGACGGAGTACCGCTGGGCGTCGCAAGAACGGTTAACCCGCCGTCCGGCGCAGCAAGCGGTGGGCATCGGCGAGGAAAAAATCACCCTCAAGGGCGCGATCTTCCCGGGCTTCAAGGGCGGAATCAAGCAGCTGGACACCCTACGCAGTCTCGGTGCCCAGCTCCTGCCTCTGACCCTGACCACCGGCTATGGCGATGTGCTCGGCACTTGGTGCTTGAAGAACGTCGAAGAAGAACAGAGCGCGCTGCTGCAGGGCGGTATCCCGCGCAAGCAGGCATTTACATTGGAGTTCACGCGTTATGGCGATGACCTGCAGAACGTCTGACGGGGATCTGCTGGACACCCTGTGCTACCACGCCTATGGGCATCTGAGCGGATCGGTCGAAGCGGTGCTGGACGCCAATCAGGGCCTGGCCGACGAGCCGCAACCGTATCGCGCCGGCATCGTGATCGAGCTGCCGGACCTGCCGGCACCCGATGACAGCGAGGTGATGCTGTGGGGCTGATGCCCCTCCGGTATTCCGCGCAATGACTCAATCGGCCCGCCCAGTGCGGGCTTTCTTTTGGATGGAATGATGACCCCAATCTTTCGCGTCGTGGCCGACGGCGCCGACATCACCCAGCGGATAAATGATCGGCTGCTGCAGCTCAAGACCACCGACAAGCCCGGCATGGAATCCGATGAGTTCGAGTTACGCATCGATGACCGTGACGGCGCTGTGGTGCTGCCTCCACGCGGGGCCAGCATCGAGATCTTCCTCGGTTATGCAGAAACCAAACTGACCCGCATCGGCCGTTACGTCGTCGATGAGATTGAGCTATCTGGCCCGCCCGATACGCTGGTCATCACCGGTAAGGCCAGCGACATGCGCGGCAGTGGCAAGACCACCCGCAGCGGCAGTTGGGAAAACGTACCGCTGTCGCGGATCGTCGCCGACGTCGCCGCGCGCAATGGCTGGCAAGCGGTGTGCCCGGTACAAACCAAAGTGCCTCGCGCTGATCAACTCAGCGAATCGGATTTCAATTTCATCACGCGTCTGGCCAAGCAGTACGACTGCACGGCCAAGGTCGCCGACAGCAAACTGCTGGTCATGTCGCGCCAGGCCGGGCAGAGCGCCTCGGGTAAAAGCTTCGGCGTTGTAGCGATCCAGCGGCGCGACGTCAGTCGATTCCAGTTTCGGCTCGGTGATCGGAACACGCACAAGGCGGTATCGACCAAACACCAGGATAAAAAGACGGGAAAGCTCGCAGTGGTCACTTTAGACAACAACGAATCGCCGGACGGCTTACCGCCAGTGCATACCGACCGCCACATCTACCCGAACAAGTCAGCCGCCGAAGCGGCAGCCCAGGCACGTCTCACTGCGTTCAACCGCTCCACTGCCGGCGTCCGGCTGGAAATGCCAGGGCGCACCGATCTGTTTGCCGAACGATCGATCAACGCTCAAGGCTTCAAGGCCGGCCTCGATGGCGAGTACCTGGTCGACTCTGTGGAGCAGGTGTTTACCCAGTCCGGCTGGAGCACAACGGTCGAGTGCAACGGCGGTAAGAAGGGCAAGGCAAAAGCTAAAGGCAAGAAGAAAAAAGCGGCGAAGGATCTGAAGGTCGTTCAGCTCAACTAAGAGCGTCGCATCCCCACACCTCAAGGAGACATCAATGTCACTGACAGAACAGCAACTGCAACGCATCATGCCCAACGCCCGCCGCCAAGCGGGCGTTTTTGTATCTGCACTCAACGCTGCCATGGCGCACCGACAGATCAACACGCCGAAACGCCAAGCCGCGTTCCTGGCTCAAATCGGACACGAGTCAGGTCAGCTGCAGTACGTGCGGGAGCTGGGCGGCGAGCAATATCTAAGCAAATACGACACTGGCGCTCTGGCCGCAAAACTGGGCAATACCCCGGCAGCGGATGGTGATGGCCAGCGCTATCGCGGTCGCGGCCTGATCCAGGTCACCGGCCACGACAATTACCTGCGCTGCAGCCTGGCGCTTTTCGGTGATGAGCGATTGCTGCGCACGCCTGAACTGTTGGAGCTGCCGCAGTGGGCCGCCGAGTCGGCCGCATGGTTCTGGTCGGTGAATGGTTTGAATGCGCTCGCGGATCAAAACGAATTCAACGCGATCACCCGCAGGATCAACGGTGGTCTCAATGGGCTGCAGGATCGGCTGGAGCTTTGGGGGCGGGCGAGGGCGGTGCTATGCGTCTCGGCGAACTGATCCCGGCACCGTATCGGCTGGTGGCCAAAGGCTTGGTGCTGGTGGCCGTTACTTGGCAAGTACAGGATTGGCGCTACGGCAAACAGCTCGCAGAGCAGGCCCGCCTCCACACCGAAACCCTCAACCAACTGAATCTGGCCTCGGCCGCGCAGCAGCGTGACGAACAAGACAAACGTCTCGTCCTCGAGCAGCATCTGGCGACGAGCGAACAAACTCATTATCGAGCCTTGAGCGATGTCCAACGTGATCAAGGTCGCTTGCGCGACCGCCTTGCCACTGCTGATCTGCGCCTGTCAGTCCTACTCGAAGCCACCAGCGGCGCCGGCAACGGATCGGTGTCAGCCACCACCGGCAGCGGCGGCGTGGTTCATGGCCCCACAAGAGCCGAACTTGACCCAGCGCATGCTCAACGAATTATCAGCGTCACCGACGACGGCGACCGGGGGCTGATTGCCCTCGCGGCCTGTCAGGCATACGCCAAAGAAGTCTCAACACCGAAGTGAAAAAGAGCGGCCGGTCCGGATGCGTCAACATCCGGATCGACCGCCGTCCCTGCAGATGATCCCTGCAAGTCCAGCCAAGGCTCTTGCTCCGTGCACAAAGCGCGGCGAGCCTAGTACCTGTTTATCTATACAGTAAAGGTCTTGCTTTTTATGTCTACACCCATCATCCCTTGGATGGGCGGCAAACGCCGCCTGGCCGACCGCCTCATCCCGCTTTTTCCGCCACACGAATGCTACGTAGAAGTCTTTGCCGGTGGTGCCGCGCTGTACTTCATGAAGCCCCAGCCATCGCCCGTGGAAGTCCTCAACGATATCAACGGCGACCTGGTCACACTTTATCGCGTTGTGCAGAACCACCTCGAAGAGTTCGTGCGCCAATTCAAATGGGCGCTCAGTTCGCGGCAGGTGTTCGAATGGCAGAAAATGACCCGCCCCGAAACTCTCACCGACATCCAGCGCGCCGCCCGATTCTTCTACCTGCAGCACCATGCCTTCGCCGGCAAGGTCTCCGGTCAGACGTTCGGCACGGCGACGACTGCCCCGGCCATCAACCTGCTACGCATCGAGGAGAACCTCTCGGCCGCATGGCAGCGCTTGTCCGGCACCTACGTCGAAAATCTCTCATGGCTTGAATGCGCTGAACGCTACGACCGGGCTCACACCTTCCACTACATGGACCCGCCTTATTGGCAGACCGCTGGTTATGGCGTCGAATTCCCGTTCGAGAACTACGAACGGATGGCTGACTTCATGCGCCGCTGCAAAGGCAAGGTGATGGTAAGCATCAACGACCATCCGGATATTCGTCGTGTGTTTGAAGGCTTCCACTTCGAGACCTTGGAAATTCGCTACAGCAATACCAATCAGCGGCAAGGCAAAGCGGAAGTCAGTGGCGAACTGGTGATCATGAATTGGAGCGCTGATGCTTTTAATTGTTTGTTTTAAGGGGCGTTATTTCAGTTTTCTGGTGTTCGGCTAGTTTAATGTGGGCTGAGCAGTCCAGTACATCACAAGTGATACTAGGGCAGTCCAAATCAAGGCGATGAGCACTATAAGCGCTATAAGTAGTCTGCTTATAGGTTCGTCGCTCTTTTTTGTTTTCTTTTTCATGAGGTGCGGGAGTGAGTGTGTTGTGTTACTTCTGGATTTCGGCTACCCAGTGAAATAACTCGGTTAGTGAAATGCTGAGCAAGGTCATGTGGCAAGGCCCCCTTTCTTTCTAGGTCTAATAAGACTTTCAAAAGATAATCAATTGCTTCTGGTCTTCCCTCGGCAAGTCCAAATCCAGTTTCAATGATTGTAGCTGTTAAAGAATTGTGATCTTTAATAGGCTCGGGCTCAATTGAGTTGACGAGGTCTATGGCAAGCTCACCAGAAGAAGAATCAATTAATATTAATCTTTGGAGTGGGTCGTTAAAGTGAGGATCGATAGAGATTGACATGTTCTGGACTCCCCAGTTTTTCAAAAAAATATAGCACCACCAAAAACGGCAAAGGGCCATCTTTTGGTAAAAATATCTATACATATTTTTTTGATTGTATAGGATTCTATGAATTTGTATAGGTTTCTATATTTAAGTAGCGACGCGACAAATGCCAATTCTGTTGATAAATCATAAGCATATTCCTAGCGTATCGTCTATGTAGGGGTGTACGAATCCATTCGTCGGCTGCGTAAAAAAGAAATGCAATTTCTAACCTTGTGGCTGCTTCAGAACTGTGTGATTCAAGATTTTTTTAACACTGTCTGAGGAGACTTCTAATGTTCATACATAACAAGCGGCTTCAATACACCGTGCGTGTTGCCGAACCCAATCCAGGGTTGGCCAATCTATTACTTGAACAATTTGGCGGAGCACAGGGAGAACTCGCTGCGGCATCGCGGTTTCACCCAAGCGCTGGCCGAGGATGATCCGGGCCGCAAAGACTTGCTGATGGACATTGCGACCGAGGAGCTGAGTCACCTCGAAATCGTCGGCTCCATCATCGTCATGTTGAACAAAGGCGCGAAAGGCCGAATGGCCGAAGGCGTTGAAGAGGAAGGTGAGTTGTACCGGGCCATCAATGGTGCGGGCAACGATTCACACATCACCAGTCTGCTTTACGGCGCCGGCGCACCGCTGACCAACTCCGCTGGTGTGCCATGGTCGGCAGCCTACGTTGATACGATCGGTGAGCCGACGGCCGACTTCCGTTCCAATATTGCTGCCGAGGCTCGCGCAAAAATCATCTATGAGCGGCTGATGAACGTAGCGGACGACCCCGGCGTTAAAGAAGCGCTCGGTTTTCTCATGACCCGTGAAATCGCCCACCAACTGTCCTTCGAAAAAGCACTGCATGCGATCCAGCCGAACTTCCCGCAGGGCAAGCTACCCGGTATGCCGGAGTTCACCAACGTGTACTTCAACATGTCCCAAGGGGAAGGCAGCACCCGTGGTCCGTGGAACCAGGGTGACGACTGGGAGTTCGTGGAAAACCCAGGGCCAGCGGTGGATGGCGGGGACGGGACCGCCAGTGTCCAGCTCAGCACTGAGGAAGATGCGCTGCTGCTGGACATGAAGGCTGGAACCATGTCCGACCCGGACAGTAACCCCATCACCGGCGCCGATCTGGGGGCGGGTGTTCAGGGTGACCCAAAAGCTTGATGACCAGTCCCGCACGCCGCCACGGCGTGCGGTTTTTTATTCATGCCGAGGTACACGACATGAGCTCGAATACCGATGTTTTCAACAATGACCTGGCGCAGTCCTTGACCGATCGGTTCAACGCAACCGCTGCATCCTATGACCGCACCGCCCTGCGGATCGCCCGAACGTTGCGCCAATCCACGGTCAGCACCAATGGGAAACATTCAACAGGACGATAGGAGGCGACATGGCACTTTCCTCATCGTCTGCCAGAACCCCATCACGTAACTGGTGGGGCATGGTGTCCAGTGGCGGTTGGCCCGGGGTGCTGTTCTGGGCGACGCTGCTGCTGGTAACTGGATTGCTTTCGATCAGCGGTTACTCTGCGCTGGTAGGGGCTGATAATGAAAATCTGCGTCTGGCAGCATTGGGAGGATTGTCGGGGTTCGCTGCGACCGCCCTGGGCGCCTTGGGGGCGATCATCCTTCGCGATATCGCCTCGCGCACCCAAGACATCATGCTGGGTTTTGCCGCCGGCATGATGCTGGCAGCAAGCTCCTTCTCGCTGATCCTTCCAGGTATCGAGGCCGCTCAGGCACTGTGCGGTAACCAGCTACTTGCCGCTTTTGTTGTCGTGTTCGGACTGGCTCTAGGCGTTGTACTGATGGTCGGCTTGGACAGATTCGTACCTCACGAGCACCAGGAAAGCGGCAGGCGCGGACCCGGCTCCCAACGTATCAATCGAGTCTGGTTGTTCGTTCTGGCCATCACGCTGCACAACTTGCCGGAGGGCATGGCCATCGGAGTCAGTTTTGCCAACGGCGACATGAAAGTAGGCCTGCCTCTGACGACCGCCATCGCCATTCAGGACATTCCGGAAGGCCTCGCCGTAGCGTTGGCTCTGCGGGTCACCGGCATATCGGCTTGGCGGGCGGCCCTGATCGCCATCGGTTCCGGTTTGATGGAGCCTTTGGGCGCAGTCGTGGGCCTTGGTGTATCGAGCGGATTTGCCTTGGGTTATCCAGTAGCCCTGGGTCTCGCAGCCGGCGCGATGATCTTTGTGGTATCTCACGAAGTCATTCCTGAAACGCATCGAAACGGCCATGAGACACCTGCGACCCTCGGTCTCATGTTGGGATTCGGGGTGATGATGTTCCTCGATACCGCGTTGGGTTAGCGGCATGAGCACTTCATCTGCGAATCGAAAAAATCTTGGAACGCCTCTCAAAAGGGTTGGGTCATTTTTCATGAACGCCACGATGGCGGGCGAGTCATCCTGATCGTCACGCCTCGGGCAAACATCCAACGACCAGAAGGAAGTTAGGAAATGGCTAGAAAAACTATTGAAGACTTGTTCATCCATGAACTCTCCGATGTTTACAGCGCCGAGAAACAGATCACCAAAGCATTGCCGCGTTTGGCGCGGGCCGCGACCAATCCACTGCTCGCGGAAGCCTTCACCTCGCACCTTGAAGAAACCCAGGGTCAGATCGAACGTATTGATCAACTGGTCGAGCTAACTGGATTGAAGCTCAAACGCATGAAGTGCGTTGCGATGGAAGGCTTGGTCGAAGAGTCCAAAGAGTTGCTCGATGAAATCGACAAAGGTGCGGTGCTGGACGCGGCGCTGATCGGTGCGGCGCAGAAGGTTGAACACTACGAAATCGCCAGTTACGGCACTCTGATCGCAATGGCCAAGCACCTTAAACTCGACGATGCCGCTGCATTGTTGCAAGCCACCCTCGCTGAGGAGAAAGGCGCCGACGAGAAGCTGTCGAAGATCGCGGAGCAAGGGGGTAACCAGGCGGCCACCCTGGAAAAATAACAACGCGCTGAAGTAGGTCGCCTACACACGCCACAGCGAATACGGTCGCTGTGGCGTTTTGCAAAGAAGCCGACTGTCGAACCGTATGAACCTTAGCGATCGGTCGCTCACCAAACTATACAAACGACGGAGGTGCATCATGCAAACCGAATACTTTTGGATCGCCTGTGCGGTGATTATGGTGCTGCTGGATCTATGGGCAGTGAATAGTGTGATGAGGAGCGATAAGCCTTCCGGGGCCAAAGTAGGGTGGGCGGCGTTAGTTTTTTTGATCCCTGTAATTGGGGTAGTGATCTGGGGGGCTGCGGGACCCCGGGGGGTCACCAAGGGGCCTTCCTCGCCGGAGCATAGCAAGGGGTAACCACGTTCGTCCTGATATCGCCTTCGATTAAAACGTAGCTTAATCCAGCGCCAACGTGATTATCAGCGATTATGCTCACTAAACTTTGCAGGAGTGCCATACTCTTAAGAGGAATAGTGGTCCGGTCTGCGGACTATGCCTTCTCCGGTTCGTTTTTGTGATTTCCAGTGATGATTTTCGTTTTACAGCCCACAAGCTTTTGCTGGAGCTGGATGCGTCTACGACACGCCTGATGATGTTGGTGGTCTCGGGTAAGGTATCGGGTGCTGATTGGGTAGAAGCTTTATCTCACCAGAAGCTGGCATTTGATACATGGTCTGTTTTTTCTATTCCCATTCATACGGATCCTATTCCTGCATTGGATGCGAGGCCTTAAACTGAACAGTCGCTGGATTCAGATTTATCGATGAAATTAAATCGGCAGACCAAATCCAGTTGTCAATCATCGAATTGAAGTACTAGTCGGCATTTTTTCTTTAAAGTCACCCGCGAATGCGCAGCAGATCCTGCTGCGCTTCAATACGTTTAGCATCGGCCAGAACCTTGGCTTGTGTAAACCGTTTCCAAGACACTGCGCTCGTGGAGTCGCCCTCTAGTAGGCTGTAGGCATACGCCTCCAGCCGGTCCACCTCGAAGAAAAGTGCCGCGTTGCGCGCGAGCTCATCGTCGGCCGATGAAACCGCCTGCTGCATTGTGTCTTGGTTCATGAAATAGCCCCCGTCCACTCTACTTTGGTAGTTTCCCGCCATCTCACGTCCGTCACGCCGAACCTCTCAGCCATAGGCTTGCTGAACATCTTGAGCGGAGCCTTCCCCGGTTTAGGGATAGGTGCCAAGTCTGCGTCGCAACATCCCCAATGCCAGGCGTCAGCGTTCCGCATTTTTGGAGAACGAATGACGAACGACTTTGGCTTTCCATGAAGCCGATATTCAATGATGTACAGATCAGTGCGATTCATGAGGCCCTCCTTTTGCTCCGCAACCACTCGTTGCGGTTGACGACGGCCGAGTCGTGTACGGCAGGCAAGATCGTCACCCTTCTGTCTGAAGTGGAGGGCAGTGGCGAACTGATTGAAAGCGGGTACGTCGTCTATTCCCCTGAGGCCAAACAGCGCTTGTTAAATGTCAGTCCCAGTACAATCGAGACGTTCAACCTGACCAGCTGTGAAGTGGCTCGAGAAATGGCGCTGGGCGCTTTGCGCGATAGCCCCGCCAGCGTTGCACTGGCGACCACCGGAATTCTTGGCCCAGATGATGTCGACGGGATACCTGCGGGCACCATCTGTTTCGCATGGGCCTTCCAAACCGATAGGGGGCAGAGCGTATTCACCCGGCAGTTGCGATTCTTCGGCTCTCGTTGTGAAGTTCAGCGCCAAGCCGCTGAGCACGCGTTGCAATCGTTGTCCCAGTTCCATCACCGTGTTCTCGCCGGCGAGCAGGCATAGGAACCCAGCCATGGATAAGTCACAGCACACTGATTATCAGAGTCGTACCTACCCGGTACGCGAACAAGCGACCGCTACCGGCCAAAAGCTGCCATTTCCTTCCGGCGGCTTTGGACTCAACGCGGCCTTTGACGAAGGGCTGATATCGGCAAAAAAGCAGATGTCGGCGCGTATGTCGTTGATGGAGTTATACGGTTTCAGGCATCACGCAAGCCGGATTCATCAAAGATGGCCGTGGATTTCAGCATCTTCAAAATCACTAACGCAAAAGCCCGGCTTTTTGTCTCGTTGTCCAAGACTTCTAGCGAAAGTTTTTCGTAGTCGGTCATAGCATCCAGTACGGTGTCCAGAACACGCTTGGGGAATAAGCCATGCATCACTTGATCTACCGAGTGATTGTTCACCTGAGCCATCACATCTGCCTGGCGGCTGATGCGCTGTGCAATGCCTGTGAGGAACTGCAGTTGGTCCTCTTCGCCCACCTCGGCACCGAAGATATCGTTCAGTGCCTCGATGATTTCCGACAGACGCTTTTTCTCCGGGTCATGGGGCTTACCGCTGCCCACATCGCTGCCGGGCTTGAGGGTGGATTCGCCACTTTCTTCGCTCAGCCGCAGCTGGTGCTCAGCACGCTTGCTCAGGCGATAGTGGCTCAGTTGCAGTTCGCCCACGTCCACGTCGTCTTGTTGCAAACGATCTATGCGCAGCAGCGGATGTAGATGCTTAGCGTACACACACAGCTGCTCTAGCTCGCGGTCCTCATAAGGCACGATCTGCGAGAGGAACTCGTACAGGCGCACAAAGCTCTGCAGGTTCTTGCGGAACAGGTCGAGCTGATCAATCTGCTCGCCAGCCTCTTTCAGCGCGTGCTCGGCTTTTTTCAGGCCAGCGCTGTCGCCGTTGGCTTCGGCGGTGCGCTTGTAATCCAGCGCCTGCTGGTGCGATTCGATCGAGAAGGCATAACGCTTGGCAAAGCGCTCTTTAGCCGGGGTGCAGTAGTAGCTGAGCTTGCTGGCCGCCGCCTTGGGGTCGAAGAAAGCCATGGCGAACGCTTCGACCTCCTGCCAGTGATAAATTCCCTCGGCATCCAGTGTCTTCTGCAGGTCATAAATGATCTGCGGATCAGTCACATCGGTCAGTTCGGCCTTGGTGTAGTAAGGCAAGAAGGCGTCAAGAATGTCCTGCGGCTCGTTGAAGAAGTCGAGGATGAAGGTTTGCTTGCTATCACCGAAAGTGCGGTTCAGCCGCGACAAGGTTTGCACACAGTCCACGCCTTGCAGCTTCTTGTCCACGTACATGGCGCACAGCTTGGGCTGATCGAAGCCGGTCTGGTACTTGTTAGCGGCGATCATCACGTTGAAGTCTTGGGTGTCAAAGGCGTTCGCCAGGTCGCGGCCATTGAGGCCAGCGTTGAGCAGGTTGTTGTTTTCCGTCACTTCTTCGGGGATCACCTCATCCGGTAACACGCTACCGGAGAACGCCACCAGCGGGTGCACATCGCTGTAACCCATCTGCTGCACGTAAGCCTTCATCGCCAACTGGTAGCGCACGGCTTCCTGACGGCTACTGGTCACCACCATCGCCTTGGTCTGCCCCCCCAGGAGGCCACGGATATTGGCGCGAAAGTGCTCGACGATCACCTCGACCTTTTGGCTGATGTTGTACGGGTGCAGACGCACCCAGCGGGCCAGTTTGATGCGCGCCTTTTTGCTGTCCACTTCGTCGTCTTCGCCGTCCGGGTGGGCGATCTTCCAGGCGGTGCTGTAAGTGGTGTAGTTACGCAGCACATCGAGGATAAAACCCTCCTCAATTGCTTGGCGCATAGAGTACAGGTGAAACGCCTCCGGCTTATTGCTTGAGCTGGCTGGCAGCGTCGGGTCGGCCGGGCGCCCGAATAGTTCCAGGGTCTTGGCCTTGGGCGTGGCGGTAAAGGCGTAGTAGCTGATGCGCTCATTCGGTTGGCGCGCCTGCACAGCAGCGTCGAGCAGCTCTTCGGCGCTGACTTCTTCCCCTTCCAAGGCATCGCTGCCAAGAATCTGCTTCAGCTTGCTGGCCGATGAACCGGTTTGCGAGGAATGCGCCTCGTCGGCGATTACCGCATAGCGCCCACTGGCGAGCTTGGGGTATTTATCCAGCGCGTCGAACAACGCCGGGAAAGTCTGAATCGTGACGATGATGATGCGCGTCTGCTCGGCCAGTGCTTCAGCAAGTTGTTCGGATTTGCTCTGGCTGCTGTTTTCACGATTGATCTGCTTGACCACGCCTTGGGCATGCTCGAACTGGTAGATGGTGTCCTGCAGCTGCTTATCCAACACGGTGCGGTCGGTAATCACAATCACCGAGTTGAACAACCGTTGGCCGGCATCGTCGTACAGCGAGGCCAGTTGATGCGCCGTCCAGGCGATGGAGTTGGACTTGCCCGAGCCGGCGCTGTGCTGGATCAAATAGCGCTTGCCCGGCCCATCGGTGCGGGTGGTATCGATTAGCTTATTGACCACTTCCCATTGGTGGTAACGCGGGAAGATCATCGTCTCCCTGGTCACCAGCGTTCCATCGAAGCTTTCACTGGTTTTCTTGTCCAAGTGCAGAAAGCGACCCAGCACTTTGAGCCACGCATCCGGCTGCAGCAGGCGTTGCCATAAGTAGCTAGTGGAGTATTGGCTGTCGCCCTCAGGCATCGGGTTGCCCGCACCACCTTCCTCGCTGCCGAGATTAAACGGTAGGAAGAAGGTGTCTTTACCCGCCAGCTTCGTGGTCATCGCCACCTCGTTCTGGCCTACGGCAAAGTGCACCAGCGCGCCGCGCTTGAAGGTCAGCAGCGGCTCGGGTTTGCGCGTGAGCGGGTCTTTGACCTGGCGGTCCTGGCGGTACTGGCGCTTGGCGTTTTCCACCGACTGCTTGAACTCGCTTTTCAGCTCCAGCGTGGCGGTGGGGATCCCGTTGACGAACAGCACCAGATCCAGCCGTGGGTTGTAGCTTTGACCGCTGCTGCCCGCCTCACGCGCATGCGGCGAGTACGACACCTCCGGCACCACGCGCAGGCGGTTGCATTGGTAGCGCTTGAGGGTGTCCGGGTTCATGCCATGGTCGGGCTGGAAGCTGCACAGCTCCACCTTGACTGCCGGTAGTTTGAAACCATGGCGCAGCACATCCAGGGTGCCGCTTTGCTCCAGCTCACGTACCAACTTTTGCACCAGCACATCATCCGGGTCATTCGGGTTGGCCTTGGCGAACTTGACCCAACGCTCCGGCCAGGCCTCCTTGAAGTAGCCCAGCACATCTTCGGTATAGAGTGCCGTGCGCCGGTCGTAGCCGCTGGCGGTGCCGACTAGCCAGCCCTGGGCGGCCAGGGCGAGGATGATGTCTTGTTGAAACTGAGCTTCCTTGCTGTCCGCCATTACACGGCCTCTTCTTCTAATTCGGGGGATTGGGCAAGAGCCAGTGGCTGCCAGCCGCGCACGTCGATTTTCCCGGTTACGGCGGCGGAGATTAGGGCGGAGCGGCGCTCTTTCAGTAGATCAATAGCCTTGATTGCTTGACCCAGCAAAGAACCGAACTCCGCAGTGACTCTATCTAAATAATCAGAGATTTTTATTTGCTCAACTACTGGCGGAATAGTTACAGGCAGCAACTTCAGCAAGTCCTGGCTTAAAGATGCTCGGGTAACCAAATTCATTTCCTTGTTGAAGAAAATACGTAGCCTTTGGTTACGGAAATAATATTTAGAGAACCCAGGGGATAGAGACTTTCCCGTCGGCCTAAATCGAATCAGAAATCCAGCAAAAACAGCACTTGGAAGCTCCTGCAGGCAGGTTGCACTGAAGCCTATCTCGTCAACTGTTTCCGATGTTCGGGTGAAAAATACATCCCCATACTCAATCGAGTAACGTCGCTGGTCTTCCGGTGAGGATTGAACAAGCCCGGTAACTTCACTAGGTAATACGGCGTTCTTATACACATCGCCATAACTTACAAAAGGGGAGCCCGACCCGAAAGCCTCTCCTCCAATATTTATGCCGTTTTGACACTCACCCAGATAACGTAAAGCCTTCACTCCCCAATGCGCCGGCACCTCGCCTAGCCACTCCACACCGGAGTCTTTCATCGGCACCGTGGGGTCGAGTCCTTTGGTGACGGCGTGGGATATCAAGGCCTGACGCTTTTCCTTGAGCAGTTCAATCAGGCGATGCTGCTCTTCGACCAGCGCGTCAATGCGGGCGGTTTCGTGGTCGAGGAAGAGAGCGATTTGGGTTTGCTCGCCTGTTGTAGGAAGCCAAGCAATACCACCGCGAAGAATTTCCTGAGTAACACTGAATACCTTGACCCCTTTTACACCCATACGTAACTGGGTTCTGAAGGCGAATGACTCTAGGCAATAGGCGAGAAACCGTGAATTTACGTCCGAATCCAAGCTGTAGATAATCGTGTGATAACCAGCGAAAAGAGGGTCCAAGCCTGACACATGAGTAAAATTACCGACGCCTTCAAGGTCCTCCGAGGTATCGGCAAACACAAAATCGCCATAGCTAATACAAGATGATGGCTCTGTGTCCAGATACTCCGCAGGCACGCACTTTAGAACCTGTATGTCTTGGTTCACCTCAAAAGGATATAAGGAGTGAACTTCACCATAGTTCAGACAAGGGATACCCGTATCAGTTAAATCTGCCTTTGTTATCGTCAACCCCTTTCTAAAGCGACCGAGATATCTGAGCGGTTTAATATCCCAATGTACAGGTACAGCCCCTAGCCACTCGACCCCGGAATCCCTGTAGTCCGGATACACTGGAAACGTCATGCCGACAGCCCCTCAATCATCTGTTTGATACTGTCGGTACAGGCTTTCAGGTCGCTATCGATCTCGGCCAACAGGCGCGGTGGTTGGAACACATAGAAATGGCGGTTAAAAGGAATCTCGTAACCGACAATGCCGACCTCACCATCCTGCGCATCGGTTTTGCTCTCGTCGATCCAAGCATCCGGCACATGGGGGATGATTTCGCGCTGAAAGTAGTCGTATACCGACTCGCCCAGCGGCACATTCGCGTTGTCGCGCAGGCCAGCGTCGGCTTCCGGCTGGCCTTTGGTCATGCAGATATCCGCTTCGGGGTCGCGCTCGCTTAGGGCGTTCATCAGGGCTTTGAGTTCGGGCGCACTCAGGCTGACGCTCTGCGCGGTGAGGGCTTTTTTCAGCAGCTTGCTGAACTGCTCTCGGTTGCGGTGCAACACGCTGGCATCCATCGCTTGAAGGGCGTCCATCAGCTGTTGTTGAGCGGTGCTGTCGAGTTTCTGCAGGGCTTTTTCATCCAGCACTTTGGCAATGCGTTCGGCGCTAGTTTGGAAGTTCTGGCGCAGCGGACGTTCGACAGTGATACGCCGGTAGCCGAAGGCGTCGATGGGGAAGATTTTGCTCTGCGCGGTTTGCTCGAAGCTGCCATACAGGCGCACCAGCTTGCTGATTTGATCCTCAGTGATGTACTGGCGCTTGCTGCCCAGCGACTTGCGCATTTTGGCGTAGTGCTGGCTGCCGTCGATCAACTGCACCTTGCCCTGACGCGCAGCGGCCTTGTGGTTGGAGAGAATCCACACATAGGTGGCGATGCCGGTGTTGTAGAACATGTCGGTGGGCAGTGCGACAATGGCTTCGACCAGATCGTTCTGCAACAGGTAGCGGCGAATCTCCGACTCTCCCGAACCCGCACCGCCGGTAAACAGCGGCGAGCCGTTGAGGATGATGCCGATGCGCGAGCCGCCGTCGCGTGGATCACGCATCTTGCTGACCAGGTGCAAGAGGAACAGCAGCGAACCGTCAGACACACGCGGCAGGCCTGGGCCGAAGCGGCCGTCGAAGCCTTTGCGGCTGTGCTCGTCGGTGATCTGCTTCTGCACCTTCTTCCACTCCACGCCAAACGGCGGGTTGCTGAGCATGAAGTCGAAGCGCTTGTCGGCAAGCTGGTCGTTGGACAGGGTGTTACCGAGCTTGATGCTGGCTACGTCCTGGCCCTTGATCAGCATGTCCGCCTTGCAGATGGCGTAGGACTCAGGATTGAGCTCCTGACCGTGTAGCGACACGCTGACCTTCTCGCTGATGGACTGGATGTACTCATCGCCCTCGGACAGAAAGCCGCCGGTGCCGGCGGTTGGGTCATAAATAGTGACGATGCTGTTGGGCGCGAGCTTGTGGTCTTGATCGGTGATCACTAGCGAGGTGGTGAGGTGCACGATATCGCGTGGGGTGAAGTGCTCCCCGGCGGTTTCGTTGGAGCTTTCCGCGAACTTGCGGATCAATTCTTCGAAGATGATGCCCATACCGAAGTTGCTGATGCGTTCAGGGCTCAGGTCGGTGGCGGCAAATTGCTGCACCACCTGATAGAGCAAATTGGCGCTGGCCAGTTGCTGGACGAAATCTTCGAAGTGGAAGTGTTCGAATATCTCGCGAGCGTCCTTACTGAAGGATTGTACGTAACTCATTAGGTCGGCAGGAGTCTGGCTGTCGGACAGCGTGCCAAGAGTTAGAGGCGAGGCGTTGAAGAACTGCAGGCCCCTTGCCGCACGCAGCATGTACATTTCACGTACCGTGTCTGGACGTCCTTCCTGAGCGTAAAACTCGCGAATCACAGCATCCTTGGTGGGCGCCAGCACACACTCCATGCGCCTCAGCAGGGTTAATGGCAGGATGATGCGACCGTACTGAGACTGCTTGAAGTCACCGCGTAGCAAATCGGCAATCGACCAGAGAAACGCGGCCGTTTGGGAATGATTTTCCGTATTCACGCAACAACACCTTGGAGTCGGGGTAAATGGGCAAGTCTAACATCCAGAATGCCCATCACGAGTGCACGTTTTGGCTGAAAGCTGACGGCCAAGGCGACCGCTTATGGCCGATAGCCGCCATTCGATTTACGGTCAAGCCATGATTCAACAATGAAAAAGCCCCGCATCGCTTGAAGCAATGCGGGGCTTTTTCAATGTATGTGGGATATGAATTCCGTACCAATTTCTGTACCAATAACTGTGTATTAGCATGAAATTCTGGGTTGTCCTCGGTGCTAAGCCCCTGATTTCATTGACCCTGAGAACCTACTGAATGCCCCTAAACATGGCGGTGTAATTCTGTTCCAGGGACATGAAACTACCTGTGGGGATTTTCGCAAAGGGCAAGGGTACGGTGGCGGACACAACCCTGCAAGTTCGGTGTAACGCGATTATTCGTCGCGGCCTTCCATCATGGTGCGTTTGAGCATCACGTACACCGCGCCCGCACCGCCGTGTTTCGCCTGGCACGAGCAGAAACCGAGCACTTGCGGATGCTGACGCAGCCAGGTGTTGACGTGGCTTTTAATCATCGGCCGCTTGCCGTCCAGGCGCACGGCCTTGCCGTGGGTGACGCGCACGCAGCGGATTTCGAATTTGGTCGCTTCGGCGAGAAAGGCCCAGAGGGTCTCGCGGGCTTTTTCGACGTTCATGCCGTGCAGGTCGAGGCTGCCTTCGAACGGGATCTGGCCGATCTTGAGCTTGCGCATCTGGCTTTCCTGCACCCCGTCGCGGGCCCACATCAACTCGTCTTCGGGGCCGACGTCGATCACGAACTGATCGGACAGGCCATCCACGGTGGTGGTGTCGGTGCGCACGGTGGCGGACTGGCGCAGTTTGGCGATCTGCGCGCGGTCAGCCTTGGGTTTGCCAGTGTCGGCGCGGTCGTGCTTGATCGGCTTGACGCCTTGGATCGCACTTTTGAACAGGGAAAAATCGTCGTCTTGCATGTCAGCCTCCGCGAAGGGCGGCCAGTTTACCCAAGTCGAAACAAAACGGCCCGGCAAAAAGCCAGGCCGTGGAGTCAGTCGTGTTTTTTCATCAGGTGCGGGGACATGTTCAGCTCCCGCGATTGCCTGGCGCGACGCCGGCATCGACGCCACAGCGCCACACCGAAATACAGGAACAACAAGCCGACCGCGAGAATGATCGCCGAACCCATCGGCGTGGCATTCAAATCGCCGAGCGCCGGCGGGCGTCCCAGCAGGCTGGCGGCACCGGCCATCGCCAGCAGCACACCGAACGTCGCCAGAATGGCGGCGATCGCTGCGCCGAATCGAAAACGCCAGTTGCTTTGGCCTTTGGGCCGCAAGCGGCGTGCGTCAAATCCATCGGATAACTTCATTCCGACCTTCCTCAATGGGTATCGGCCCTTCGACCGGGAGTTGACCGGGTTGTTCCTGAGGCTAAGGCAATTGAAGCAAATGCGAGGCTTTTGCGGATGAGCGGCGCGGTGAGCCGCTCATCAGAGCAGATCAGATCAGATCTTGAGTCAGGGCAAGGGTGGCGAAGTTGTCGGCCATGATCGCCATTTCCGCTTCCTGCACCACGGCGGCGCTGAGCACGCGGCCCTTGAACGGCAGGTCACGGGTGGCGCAGGCGTCTTCGACCAGGGTGCAACGGAAGCCCAGGTTCTTCGCCGCGCGCACGGTGGTGCTGACGCTGGAGTGGCTCATGAAGCCGCAGACGATCAGATCCAGCGAGCCGAGATTCTGCAAACGGTCGAGCAGTTCGGTGCCGTGGAACGCGCTCGGCAGCAGTTTGCCGATGATGGTTTCATCACCCTGTGGCTCAAGGCCCGGGATGAACTCGCCGCGTTCGCCCTGCGGGTCAAACAGGCCACCGACGGTGCCGAGATGACGCACGTGCACGATCGGCCGACCGGCTGCACGGGCCGCGGCGACCAGTTGTTTGATGTTCGCGACGGCCGCGTCCATGCCGCTCAGGGCCAGCGGGCCACTGAGGTACTCTTTCTGGGCATCAATGATGACCACGGTGGCATGGCTCAGTGTGGCCGCTGCGTAACCGCGGCCGCTGAGTTGAAACATCGTTTTTGGAACGGACATTCGGGGCTCCTTGGGGTGGGGCTTTTGCGGCATTGTCCTCTGGCTGAGCGGTTCTGTGAACCGCTACCATCGTAGGCAGCGTCGTTATTGGCCTGCAGCCTTGTCAAGTTACACGTTCTGTTCAATAGCTGATGCAAAAAACAGAAAAGTCCTACTGTCGGCGGCGAATGTTTCCCGCGTCGTCGTGACGCGTTTTGGCTGCTAGAATCGCCAGTCGTTTTTTCTGGAGTTCTGCCCCGTGATCACTTCCCGACTTCGTACCCTGCGCGACCACATCCGTTGGGCCGTCAGCCGCTTCCATGGGGAGGATCTGTTTTTCGGCCATGGCACCGACAACGCCTGGGATGAAGCCCGGCAGTTGGTGCTCGGTGCGTTGCACCTGCCGTGGGAGATCGCCGACAGCTATCTCGACTGTGCGCTGGAAGACGACGAACTGGTCAACCTGCAACGCCTGCTCAAGCGCCGCATCGAAGAGCGCATCCCGACTGCGTACCTGTTGGGTGAGGCATGGTTCTGCGGCATGTCGTTCATCGTCGATGAGCGCGTGCTGATCCCGCGTTCGCCGATTGGCGAGCTGATCGAAAACCGCTTCGCACCGTGGATCGGCGACGAGCCGGCACGCATCCTCGACCTGTGCACCGGCTCGGGCTGCATCGGTATCGCCTGTGCCTACGAGTTCCAGAACGCCGAAGTGGTGCTGGCGGACCTGTCGTTCGAAGCGCTGGAAGTGGCCAACCAGAACATCGAGCGCCATGGCGTCGATGAGCGTGTGTACACCGTGCAGGGCGATGGTTTCGATGGCCTGCCGGGGCAGCGTTTCGACCTGATCGTGTCGAACCCGCCGTACGTTGATGCCGAAGATTTCGCCGACATGCCGGACGAATACCAGCACGAACCGGAGCTGGGCCTGGCCTGCGGAGATGACGGTCTGAACCTGGTACGGCGGATGCTCGCCGAAGCGGCGGATCACCTGACCGAGAAGGGGCTGTTGATCGTTGAAGTGGGCAATAGTCAGGTACACGTCGAAGCGTTGTACCCGGAAGTCGATTTTGCCTGGCTCGAATTCGAGCGTGGCGGGCATGGTGTGTTCATGTTGACGGCGGAGCAGTGCCGCGATCATCAGGCGCTGTTCGCTTCCCGAGTCTAAAGGATAAAAGCTTCGCGAGCAGGCTCGCTCCCACAGGGAAGTACATTCCAAGGTGGGAGCGAGCCTGCTCGCGAATAGCCGCGCCGCGGTCTCAAGCCATCAGCGGTGTGTGGCAATCCAGATCAACAACCCCGCCTGAAACACCGCAAACGCCACCAGACAGGTAATGGTGAAGCGCAAACCAGCGTCTTCACGCTTGAACTTGCTGACCTTCTCTTCCTGCTTCTTCAGCTTCACTTCCTGCTCGGCCAGGTTCTGCTCGGCCTGTTGCAGCATCTGCGCCGCTTCGAGAATCTCGACGATCTGCAGCTTCTCGCTGTTCCAGTCGCCCAACAGGTCACCGACCTGTACCTCTTTGACGCTGCCCTTCAAATGCTGGGCGTCGGCGTAAACCACGTCAAAACCATGCACGCGCAAGAAGTGATCGCGATGCAGGCGGGTGTCTTCGTTCAGCGCGTCCTTGTTGTTCAAGTCCATGCCGTCGACGGTGTAGGCGGGCCAGCGTTTTTTCGCCCAATTGATGCCTTGTGCAGCCATGAAACGACCGATACCACGGTTCAACGGTTCGATCTGCAAACCGCTGTCGGGGCCGAAGTGCACACGTTTGCTGGTGTGATTGACCCACACATCCAGATGGTTCTGCTCTTTACGCACGCGCTGACCGGGCAGTTTGATCGCCATGCGCATCAGGCTGTGTTCTTTGCTGTTGCGCTCGGCGTAGCCGAACTCGACAAAGCGCAACGGCCGGCCACCGGTGTGACGGTCAGTCTGCAGTGGGGCCAGGCGGAGCATCTTGTGGTGCTCGACGCTGACGTCCGCCCATGGCAGCTCGACCGCTGGCGGTGCGTCTTTTTCAGCGGTGGTGTCGGGTGAAGTCGGGGTATCAGTCATAACGGCGAGATCCTGTCCAAGCCCTGCTTGTCGCCAGCCGATACGCTGGCGACAAAGGCTTATCGGCCGTTTTTTGCAGGACTGGAGGGCAAACTACGGTTAACGGTTGCGAATGCCGTCAATAAATTCGATGAGTTTGCCGCCCAGTTCCGCCGCCAGTGGCAAATTGGGGTCCTTGTACGAGGCCAATTGCCGCTTCACATCGGCGGGGACGATGCGCATGACGTGGTTCATGCCTTCGATCACCACCAGTTCGGCGTCGGGTTTGGCGGCTTTCAGCGCCTGCGCATCGCCGACGCCGACCTGCATGTCGTTGCTGCCCTGGACGATCAGCGCCGGCATCTTCAGTTGCGCAAAAGCCTTGGCCGGGTCCTGGCGGAAAAGCGAAATCAGATACGGCTGCACGCTCGGGCGGAAGATCGGTTGCAACGGCGCCGGCACGTCGGCATCGGTGTGACCGGCCTTGAGGCTGTCGAGAATCTGGTTGCTGCGCAGCATCAACGGTGGCGGCAGGCTACGGGCCAGTTGTTCGCGGATTACCTGATCCACCGGGCGGGCGCTGCCGGACAGCGAAATCAGCGCAGCGGCGTCGGCACGCGGGGCGGCGAGGGTGGCAATCAGTGCACCTTCGCTGTGACCGAGCAGAATCAACGGGCCGAAGCGCGGATCGTTTTTCAGCTTCTGGCTCCACGCCACGGCGTCGTCGACGTAGCCTTCCACCGACAGATTGCGCTCGTCAGGTGTGGCCGGCCGGCTCGCAGCCACCCCGCGCTTGTCGTAGCGCACGCTGGCGATGTTGTGTTTGGCCAGCACCCAGGCCAGTCGCTTGAGGCTGTCATTGCGCCCGCCATCGGGGTTATTGCCGTCACGATCTGTAGGACCGGAGCCGGCAAGGATCAGGACAACCGGCACTGGGTTGTCGGATTTTGGCAGCAACAGCGAGCCGAAAAGTTCACCGCTCCCGGTATCCAGAGAGATCGGGCGCTGCAGGACAGTCGCGTGGGCAAAGCCGGTAAACAGGGTAAGACTCAAGATCAGAACTCGCAGCATCATCACGCCATCATTCGCCAAGGTGCCGGTTGGACTCACCAACACCACTAAGGTTCGAGGATGAACTACTCGGTTAGCCTGCGTATACTGGCGCGCATCGAATTCGGGTTTGATTTCACGGAGCGTCCTGCATGTCCGGCAATACCTACGGCAAGTTGTTCACTGTCACCACCGCTGGCGAGAGCCATGGTCCGGCGTTGGTCGCCATTGTCGACGGCTGCCCGCCGGGCCTGGAGATCTCCCTCGAAGACCTGCAGCGCGACCTCGATCGGCGCAAGCCAGGCACCAGCCGCCACACCACCCAGCGTCAGGAAGCCGATGAGGTCGAAATCCTTTCCGGCGTGTTCGAGGGCCGCACCACCGGTTGCTCGATCGGCCTGCTGATCCGCAACACCGACCAGAAGTCCAAGGACTACTCGGCGATCAAGGATCTGTTCCGCCCGGCGCACGCCGACTACACCTACCACCACAAATACGGCGAGCGCGACTACCGTGGTGGCGGTCGCAGCTCGGCGCGGGAAACCGCGATGCGTGTGGCGGCAGGTGCGATTGCCAAAAAGTATCTGGCCAGCCAGGGCATCGTCATCCGTGGCTACATGAGCCAGCTCGGCCCGATCGAAATCCCGTTCAAGACCTGGGATTCGGTGGAACAGAACGCGTTCTTCAGCCCGGATCCGGACAAGGTCCCGGAACTGGAAGCCTACATGGACCAGTTGCGCCGCGATCAGGACTCGGTCGGGGCGAAGATCACCGTAGTCGCCGAAGGCGTGATGCCGGGCCTCGGCGAGCCGATTTTCGACCGCCTCGACGCTGAACTGGCGCATGCGCTGATGAGCATCAACGCCGTGAAAGGCGTGGAAATCGGCGCCGGTTTCGCCTGCGTCGCTCAGCGCGGCACCGAGCATCGCGATGAACTGACCCCGCAAGGTTTCCTCAGCAACAATGCTGGCGGCATCCTCGGCGGCATCTCGTCCGGTCAGCCGATCGTCGCGCATCTGGCACTGAAGCCAACGTCGAGCATCACCACCCCGGGCCGTTCGATCGACATCCACGGCAACCCGGTGGACGTGATCACCAAGGGCCGTCACGACCCGTGCGTCGGCATCCGCGCCACGCCGATTGCCGAAGCGATGATGGCCATCGTGCTGATGGATCACCTGCTGCGTCATCGTGGGCAGAACGCCGACGTGCGCGTCAGCACCCCGGTGCTGGGTCAGCTTTGATGGTTGATCGCCAAGTCGTCGCGGTCTGACCGTGGCGGCGCTTCCGTACTGGCGGCTGTCCAGTTTCTATCTGTTCTATTTCGCCTTGCTCGGTTCGACAGCGCCGTTTCTGGCGCTGTACTTCGATCACCTCGGCTTCAGCCCCGCGCGCATCGGCGAGTTGGTGGCGATCCCGATGCTGATGCGCTGTGTGGCGCCGAACATCTGGGGCTGGCTCGGCGACTACACCGGCAAACGCCTGGCCATCGTGCGCTTTGGCGCGGTGTGCACGCTGCTGACGTTCTCGCTGATTTTCGTCAGCAAGACCTACGCCTGGCTGGCGATGGTCATGGCGCTGCACGCATTCTTCTGGCACGCGGTGTTGCCGCAATTCGAAGTCATCACCCTCGCGCACTTGCAGGGGCAAACCGCGCGCTACAGCCAGATTCGCCTGTGGGGCTCGATCGGTTTCATCATCACCGTGGTCGCGCTGGGCCGACTGTTCGAATGGCTGAGCCTCGACATCTACCCGGCGGCGCTGGTGCTGATCATGGCCGGCATCGTCCTCAGCAGCCTGTGGGTGCCGAATGCGCAGCCGCCGCAGGGCAATCGGCCGAGCGGGGAAGGCTTTCTCACGCAACTGCGCAGCCCCGGTGTGCTGGCGTTTTACGCCTGCGTCGCGCTGATGCAGATGAGCCACGGCCCGTATTACACCTTTCTGACCTTGCACCTTGAACGCCTCGGTTACACACGCGGCACAATCGGCATGCTCTGGGCCGTGGGCGTGGTCGCCGAGGTGCTGATGTTCATGGTGATGAGCCGGATTCTCGTGCGCTTTTCATTGCGTCGGGTGCTGATGGCGAGTTTTCTGCTGGCGGCGCTGCGCTGGTTGCTGCTAGGTTCGTTCGCCGAATTCCTCTGGGTGCTGTTGTTCGCGCAGGTGCTGCACGCGGCGACCTTCGGCAGCTTTCATGCGGCTGCCATCGCCTTCGTGCAACGTAGTTTCGGTGCGCGTCAGCAAGGTCAGGGTCAGGCGCTGTACGCGGCGCTGGCCGGCACCGGTGGCGCGCTGGGCGCGTTGTATTCCGGTTACAGCTGGAATGCCCTCGGCGCGACATTGACCTTTAGTATTGCCAGTCTCGCGGCGCTCGCTGCTGCCGTTATCATTGCCACACGTATGCAAGAGGACAGGCCATGAGCCTTACGCGTGAACAGCTCGCCCAGCAGATCGTCGACGCCGGGCGTTTTCTTTATGGTCGCGGCTGGTCGCCGGCCACCAGCAGCAATTACTCGACGCGTCTGTCGCCGAGCGAAGCGCTGCTGACCGTGTCCGGCAAGCACAAGGGCCAGTTGGGCCTGGACGACGTGCTCGCCACGGATTTGTCCGGCAACAGCCTGGAACCGGGCAAAAAGCCCTCGGCCGAAACCCTGCTGCATACCCAGCTGTATAGCTGGCGCCCGGAGATCGGCGCGGTGCTGCACACCCACTCGGTGAACGCCACGGTGCTGTCGCGCCTGACGCCGCAAGACTTTATCGAGTTCGAAGACTACGAACTGCAAAAAGCCTTCAGCGGCATCTCCACCCACGAATCCCGGGTGCGCGTGCCGATCTTCGACAACGATCAGGACATTGCGCGCCTCGCCGCCAAGGTGCAGCCTTGGCTCGACGCCCATCCCGATTGCGTCGGTTACCTGATTCGCGGCCACGGCCTCTACACCTGGGGCGCGCAGATGAGCGATGCCCTGCGGCAGATTGAGGCTTTTGAATTCCTGTTTGAATGCGAGTTGAAAACCCGCAGCGTCATGAACCGCCAAGGCTGACTTCACCAGAAGCCGCCCATTCGCCTGATGAAATGCACTGCCCGACCGGTCTGCAAGAGCCGGACGGCAAGGCCGATACCGAGGAATTGCCCATGAGCAGCCTGTCCGTCTATCACGTATCCAGCCCCGAGATTCCGAACAAGGTGCTGACCCATTTCGAAGACATCGCCTCGACGCTCGCCGAGCAGGGCGTGCGCTTCGACCGCTGGCAAGCCGCGGCGAAGATCCAGCCCGGCGCCAGCCAGGAAGAAGTGATCAGCGCCTATCAGGAGCAGATCGACAAACTGATGACCGAGCGCGGTTACATCACCGTCGATGTGATCAGCCTCAACAGCGACCACCCGCAAAAAGCCGAACTGCGCGCCAAGTTCCTTGAAGAACACCGCCATGGCGAAGACGAAGTGCGCTTTTTCGTTGCCGGTCGTGGCCTGTTTACCCTGCACATCGACGATTATGTCTACGCGGTGTTGTGCGAGAAGAACGACCTGATCTCGGTGCCGGCCGGTACCAAGCACTGGTTCGACATGGGCGAGCACCCGCACTTCGTGGCGATTCGCCTGTTCAACAACCCGGAAGGCTGGGTCGCGAATTTCACCGGCGAAGACATCGCCGGGCGCTTCCCACGTCTGGAGGACTGAGCCGATGCCGATCAAAGCCATTGTCACTGACATTGAAGGCACCACCAGCGCGGTGAGTTTCGTTTTTGATGTGCTGTTCCCGTATGCGGCCAAACACCTGCCGGACTTCGTGCGACAGAACGCCGAACGTGCCGATGTGGCTGAGCAACTCGACGCCGTGCGCCGCGACAGCAATGCACCGCAGGCCGATGTTGAACGGGTTGTTGAAATTCTCTTGAGCTGGATCGAGGAAGATCGCAAAGCCACGCCGCTCAAAGCCTTGCAAGGCATGGTCTGGGCGCAGGGTTATCACGCCGGGCAGTTGAAGGGCCACGTGTACCCGGATGCCGTTGAAGCGCTCAAGCGCTGGCATCAGGCCGGTTATCAACTGTTTGTGTATTCGTCGGGTTCGATCCAGGCGCAGAAGCTGATCTTCGGCTGCTCCGAGGCGGGAGATCTGACACCGCTGTTCAGCGGGTATTTCGATACCACGTCGGGGCCCAAGCGTGAGGCGCAGTCTTACACCAACATTCAACAGGCGATTGGTGTCGAGCCGCAGGACATTCTGTTTCTGTCCGACATTGTTGAGGAGCTGGATGCCGCTCAATCGGCAGGCCTGCAGACCTGCGGCCTGGCGCGCGAGGGTGGGGAGCTGGGAAGCCATATCACCGTCGACAGCTTCACCGGCATCGAACCCGAAGCCTTCTAACCACCCTCAATCCAATGTGGGAGCGGGCTTGCTCGCGAAAGCGGTGTGTCAGCCAAATATTTTTGACTGACACGCCGCTTTCGCGAGCAAGCCCGCTCCCACACAAAGTTTTGCATCAGCCACAAAAACAGGCCGGACAGTGAAAACTGCCCGGCCTGTTTTTGTTTAAGGCTGTTTAAAACCTCGAATCAAATTACAGCGAGTGATACGTCGGCAGGGCAAAGCGCTGCTGGCTTTGCAGCATCGCAATCTGCGGCAGTTCACTGGCTTCTTCCGCCAGGTCACGACGGATCGCGCTGATCGCCCACGACAGTTGGTCGGCGTTGTGCATTTGCTGATACGTCAGGGCGCGCTTGAACACTTTGCCTTCACTGCTGCGCAGCGTCAGCAGAATCCCGCCATCGGGACGTGGCGCAGTGGTGACGTTGAAGTTGGAGAACAGCGAGGTAAATTTTTCTTGGATCAGGCTCATGTCTTTCAGCTCCGTATGCACTTGAATGGCAAGCATGCTGAGGAGGTTGCAGCGATTGTGCCAGCACACGAAAAAATAAAAATGTATATAAATCAATAACTTAAAAATTGTGAAATTTGCATGGCTCGTGCAATCTGCATGAATGGCCATCGTGCATCCTGCATTTTGCGGGATTCTCATGAGTTGAACGGAACCAAACGGCAAAGTCGCAATCACCGCCGCCAGGCGTGACAGGGCGGATACAAAACATTGCAAAAACCGCGTGTACAGGCCGCGAAGCGCTGACGTATTTTCGATCTCGACCTTGCCCACAGCGCAGGTCATGCCCACAGCCCGAACAATAAAAAACCGGCCGACCAGGCCGACCGGGGAGCTGCCATGCGTCACGCGTCGAGCGACACGATTACTTGGAGCATGATGCTCCGCAAACTGCCGACGATCGCCAAAGCCATCCCGCGGGTGGTCAAGGGCATGAAAGTCGCCAACGTCACGGATCCGACCCAAACGTGTGGCCTCGGCTGGACCTTCGAGCAAGCAACGCTGCGCAATCCAGAGGGGCAGGCGATCTTGCAGGACAACGTCTTGCTGACCTATGCGCAGGTCAACCAGTGGGCCAATCGCATCGCCCACTATCTGAGCGCGCAGGGCATCGGCAAGGGCGACGTGGTCGCAGTGTTCATCGAAAATCGTCCCGAGCTGCTGGTGACCATTCTGGCGCTGGCCAAACTCGGCGCGGTCAGTGCGCTGCTTAATACTTCGCAAACCCGCGACACACTGATTCACAGCGTAAATCTGGTGGCGCCGGTGGCGATTGTCCTCGGTGAGGAATTGCAGCCGGCGTTTGCCGCGATCCGCGAGCAGGTGTCGATCCCGGCGCAGCGCACCTGGTTTATCGCCGACCGTGACACCTATAGCCACCCAGGCATTGCGCCCGAGGGCTACGTCAATCTGATCAGTGCCAGTGCTGACGCCTGCACTGAAAACCCGCCCAGCAGCGGCGAAGTGTTCTTCGACGATCCGTGCTTCTACATCTACACCTCCGGCACCACCGGCCTGCCCAAGGCCGGGGTGTTCAAGCACGGCCGCTGGATGCGCAGCTCGGCCAGCTTCGGCATGATCGCCCTGAACATGACCCCCGACGATGTCGTCTATTGCACCTTGCCGCTGTACCACGCCACCGGCCTTTGTGTGTGCTGGGGCTCGGCGATCAACGGCGCTTCCGGGTTCGCGATCCGTCGCAAGTTCAGCGCCAGTCAGTTCTGGCCGGACGTGCGTCGCTACAACGCGACTACCCTCGGCTATGTCGGCGAATTGTGCCGTTATCTGGTCGATCAACCGCCCAGCGCCGATGACAGCCGTCACGCGGTGCGCAAGATGATCGGCAACGGCTTGCGTCCCGGCGCCTGGGCCGAGTTCAAGACCCGGTTTGCCGTCGAGCACATCTGCGAGCTGTACGCGGCGAGCGACGGCAATATCGGCTTCAGCAATATCCTCAACTTCGACAACACCATCGGTTTCTCGCTGATGGCCTGGGAGCTGGTGGCGTACGACCACGACAGCGGTCAGCCGTTGCGCAGCGCCGACGGCTTCATGCGCAAGGTCGGTAAAGGCGAGCAGGGCTTGCTGCTGGCGCGGATCGACGAAAAAGCACCGCTGGACGGTTACACCGACCCACAGAAAACCGCCAAGGTGGTGTTGCACGATGTGTTCAGCAAGGGCGACCGCTTCTTCAACACCGGCGACCTGCTGCGCAATATTGGCTTCGGCCACGCGCAGTTCGTCGATCGACTCGGCGACACCTATCGCTGGAAGGGCGAAAACGTCTCGACCACTGAAGTGGAAAACCTGTTGCTGCAGCATCCGCATATCTCCGAGGCAGTCGCCTACGGCGTCGAAGTGCGCAACACCAACGGTCGCGCCGGGATGGCCGCAATCACGCCCGCCGAGTCACTGGCGACCCTGGATTTCGCCGAATTGCTGGCGTTCGCCCGCCAGCGCATGCCGGCCTACGCGGTGCCGCTGTTCCTGCGGGTGAAGGTGAAAATGGAAACCACCGGGACTTTCAAATACCAAAAGACCCGACTGAAAAACGAGGGCTTCGACCCCGGCCAGACGGGCGATGACCCGATCTACGCGTGGCTGCCCGGCACCCAGACTTACGTGCAGGTGACGGACGAAATTCTGGCCGATATTCATCAAGGCAAATACCGCTATTGAGATTGGCTATGGCCTGACTTGAGAAAAAGGGGGTGACAGCTATCGTCGCGCTCGGGAAACTGTCGGCTTTGCGAATAACCGAAAGTGGAGTTGCCCTATGTCTGACCAGAGCCGCCAGATGACCCCTGAAGAAGCTGCCGAATTCACCGAGCAGGTTTTCAACAAGGCGCGCGAAGGTGATGCGCTGATGCTCGATCGGCTGATCAGCGCCGGTTTGCCGGTGAACCTGAAAAACAGCAAGGGCGACACCCTGCTGATGCTCGCCAGTTACTATGGCCACGTCGACGCCGTGCAGGTGCTGCTCAAGCACAAGGCCGACCCGGAAATGCGCAACGGCAACGGCCAGAGCCCGATTGCCGGCGCCGCGTTCAAGGGCGATCTGGCGGTGGTCAAGGCGCTGGTGGAAGCGGGCGCCGAGATCGAAGGTTCGTCCTTCGACGGCCGTACCGCGCTGATGATGGCGGCGATGTTCAACCGTGTTGAAATCGTTGATTACCTGATCAGCAAGGGCGCCGACCCGCAAGCCAAGGATGCCAATGGCGTCACCGCGCTGGACGCGGCCCGCACCATGGGCGCGGTCGATACCACGGCGCAGCTGGAAAAACTGCTGGCCTGATCAGGTCAAAAGATCGCAGCCTGCGGCAGCTCCTACAGGTCTCACATTCGTTCGCCAAATGGGCGCGGAACTTGTAGGAGCTGCCGCAGGCTGCGATCTTTTGCTTTGTGCGCTATCCTCCGCGCCCTCAAATTCAACCTTCCACAGGATCCGCCCTCATGAAAGCCGCACTCGTCGAACTCATCAGCAAAATCAGCTCTGGCTGCATGGGCGAGGACGAGATCCTGAACGTGGCCGACGAAGCGGCGCAGGCCTACGCCGATGCCGACGCCTTTCTGGCAGCCAACCCAGACATCAACTACGACGAAACCTTCCCGATCCCGCTGGGCGAGTGGGTGGTGGTCGGCAGCCTGCCGGAAACCGTGCTGTTCCAGGCTGATACCTACGCTGACCTGTTCGCGCAGATCGTCGCCTCGTTCGGCCCGGGCGTCGATTTCAACCTCAAGCCCAAACAACTGGCCAAGACCGAAGCGCTGACTGCGCTCAATCGCATCCAGGTGCAGATGAGCAGCCTGAACAAGGAAAACGGCGGTTACACGCTGATGAACTTCAGCCAGTTGCTCGACGACGAGCTGCAAGTGGTGCTGGTCTACGGCAACGACGTGCCACGGGTGCTGGAGCTGTGCGCCGAAGTCGGCATCGCTGCTGCGCCTTCGCTGGAAGCGCTGAAAGTCGCCGTTCACGTCTGAACGCAATAAAAGGGAACCCTGCGCGCGACCGTCTATCCTAAAAGTGCATGCCACTATTCTGGAGCGACACCATGGGTTCCACGTTCAACGGTCTGATTGGCCTGATCATTCTCGCCCTCGATATCTGGGCGATCATCAACGTACTGAAAAGCGGCGCCGAGACCGGGATGAAAATCCTCTGGGTTCTGCTGATCATCCTCCTGCCAGTACTTGGCCTGATCATCTGGGCGATCGCCGGGCCACGGGGCAATGTGCGGGTCTGACCACAACTTTGAAAGCACCCCATAACTTGTGGGAGCTGGCTTGCCAGCGATAGCATCGCAGCGGTTTCACTGACAGACCGCGTTGACTGCATCGCTGGCAAGCCAGCTCCCACAAAGTTATGTGGTATGCCGATGAAGTGAGGTTCGACCTGTCATCTTCGGCAACGTAGAATGCGCGCCTTTCCCGGGCAATCGTCCCCCACGATTGGCGCCCGCGCATTCATCGGAGCACTTGACCATGACCGTCACCAAAACCAGCGAGTACCTGGAAACCCTCTACGAAGGCTACGGCCAGCGTTTTCGCATGGAAAAACTGCTGCACGAAGTGCGCACCGAACACCAGCACCTGGTGATTTTCCAGAACCCGCGCATGGGCCGGGTGATGGCGCTGGACGGCGTGATCCAGACCACCGAAGCCGATGAATTCATCTACCACGAAATGCTCACCCACGTGCCGATCCTCGCCCACGGCACTGCCAAACGCGTGCTGATCATCGGCGGCGGCGACGGCGGCATGCTGCGCGAAGTGACCAAGCACGCCAGCGTCGAGCACATCACCATGGTCGAGATCGACGGCACCGTGGTCGACATGTGCAAGGAATTCCTGCCGAACCACTCCAAGGGCGCCTACGACGACCCACGGCTGAACCTGGTGATCGACGACGGCATGCGTTTCGTCGCCACCACCACGGAAAAATTCGACGTGATCATCTCCGACTCCACCGACCCGATCGGCCCGGGCGAAGTGCTGTTCTCGGAGAACTTCTATCAGGCGTGCCACCGTTGCCTGAACGAAGGCGGGATCCTCGTGACCCAGAACGGCACGCCGTTCATGCAGATCGACGAAGTCAAAACCACTGCCGGTCGCCTGCGCAGCCTGTTCCCGGACTGGCACTTCTATCAGGCGGCCGTGCCGACCTACATCGGCGGTTCGATGACCTTCGCCTGGGGCTCGACCAACCCGGCCTACCGCAAACTGAGCCGTGAAACCCTGCAACAGCGCTTCATCGGCAGCGGCATCGTCACCCGCTACTACAACCCGGAAATCCACATCGGCGCATTCGCGCTGCCGCAGTACGTGTTGCAGGCGATCAACAAGCCGAGCAACGACTGACGCACTATTCCCGGATCGGTGATAGATCCCCTGTGGTGAGGGGATTTATCCCCGATCGGCTGCGCAGCAGTCGTAAAATCGGCAGACGCGTTGGAACTGACACTATGCGTTCGCTGAATTCAGGGACGCTTCGCGCCCATCGGGGATGAATCCCCTCGCCACACAAGCCTGTTTCCCCATCGGTTAATTTTTTTTCATGTTCGTCCGCTGCAATCCTTTTGAACGATCAATCTCGCCAAAAGTCGAGATAGATGTAAGCCCATTTGCGGGTTTGATCGAGGAGGCACCGATGCAAAAGTGGAAAGTCACTTTCGTGGACGATCATGGTGAAATTGTCGATGAGGTGTTCGAGCGCGCGGAATGCCCCAGCGATGACGAGGCTGCACGCCTGATCAAGGAACGGCTTCTGCCCGTGGCCGCCGAACTGGATCTGAACGATCTGGAAGGGCGCACCCCCGACGCCGGGGCGAAAAGCCTGAAAACCCAGAACAGCATCGAAATCCGCAGTATCACGCCAATCTGAAATTCTTCCTGTCACTTGAAGCACCAGGCCTTGGCAGCAGCTCTATCTTGGGGCTACTCTGCAAGCGAGATCAGCGAAACAATCGCTAAGGTCTGGTCTTGTCAGCTACATGCTTGTTTCCCGCGTGCAACCACGTTGCCGAAGTACTTTGGCCTGTAAGGCCCGGGGCGGGAATACGGAAAGTCTATCCATCTATCCGAGGGGGACGATTCATGAGCACAGCCTATCAAGAAGACATCAGCAGCAATGTTCTGCGCCGCATGAAAGAAGGCGGTTTCGACTTTTCCCGGTTCCATCCCATCGAGTTCTACGCCATTTTCCCGGATGAGGAGCGGGCGCGCAGGGCGGCAGGCAAATTTCGTGGTGAATCCATCAATGCCCAGGTCAGTGCGCGCGACGATGGCGCCTGGTCGCTGGAACTGAGCAAAGTGATGTACGCAACCTATGACGACATTGGCGATTTCGAGCAGGGCTTCTCTGCCGTGGTCGAGCCGCTGGGCGGCATCATCGAGGGCTGGGGCGTCAAGCAGGAGGTGCGTAACCGCCATCGTCTGAACTGATCTCTGGTTTCAGGTATTGAGCAACGGCTGACCTTCGGGTTGGCCGTTGTCGTTTCTGGCCGCCGAATAGCCCGTGGCAAAACCCTGAAACAAGAATCCCGGGCAAAAAAAAGCCACCGGAGAGGGCGGCTAAAGGGAAGACCGATAAGTAGAGGAAACCGGTCAGGGTTACGGCCTGCGGGGACTGCGCGGGCAGTCCGGATCAGTGGAGCTGAAACCTTCACCGGGGAAGTTTTCAGCGAATGCGCCGATTATCCGCAGCTCGGTGCGAGCGGTGAAATCAACTCTGACTATGCTGGTGATAGGCGATGCAATGCGTCGCAATGAAGCGGGGGCAATCCGGTTGGGGCCATTGCCGCACAGGAATGGTGCGGTGCTTGCGGCGTGATTATCCAACCGATTGAAATCAAAGCGTTTATGCCGATGGCACGGGCCTTGCGAAGGCCTGTAGGTCCGGGTGACAAGGAGTACGGCATGATCCGCACCTATTTTGATGAAATGTACGATGCCGGCGGCCAGGTCCGCCCGCATTACCGGGAGTTCGCCCGCTGGCTGGCCGACACGCCTGACGAGTTGCTGGCACAACGGCGACGCGAGGCCGATCTGCTGTTCCACCGGGCGGGGATCACGTTCACGCTCTATGGCGACGAGCAGGGCACCGAGCGCCTGATTCCGTTCGACACCATCCCGCGCAGCATTCCCGCCAGCGAGTGGCGGATCGTCGAGCGCGGCTGCATCCAGCGGGTCAAGGCGTTGAACATGTTCCTCGCCGACCTTTATCACGAGCAGCGCATCATCAAGGCCGGGATCATCCCCGCCGAACAGGTGCTGGCCAACGAGCAGTACCAGTTGGCGATGCAGGGCCTGGATCTGCACCGCGACATCTATTCGCACATCTCCGGCGTCGATCTGGTGCGCGACGGCGACGGCACTTACTACGTGCTCGAAGACAACCTGCGTACTCCGAGCGGCGTCAGCTACATGCTCGAAGACCGCAAAATGATGATGCGCCTGTTCCCGGAGCTGTTCGCCGCCCAGCGCATCGCGCCCATCGACCACTACCCGAATCTGTTGCTCGACACCCTGAAAAGCTCCAGCCCGATCGACGACCCGAGCGTGGTGGTGCTGACGCCGGGGCGCTTCAACAGTGCGTTCTTCGAACACGCTTTCCTGGCGCGGGAAATGGGCGTTGAACTGGTGGAGGGCGCCGACCTGTTCGTGCGTGACGACAAGGTGTACATGCGCACCACCGACGGGCCAAAAGCGGTGGACGTGATCTACCGCCGTCTCGACGACGCGTTCCTCGATCCGCTGGCATTCAATCCCGACTCGATGCTCGGTGTACCGGGGCTGCTGTCGTCCTATCGCTCGGGCAATGTAGTGCTGGCCAATGCTATTGGCACCGGCGTGGCGGATGACAAATCGGTGTATCCGTTTGTCACCGAGATGATCCGTTTCTACCTCGATGAAGAACCGATCCTGAAGAACGTGCCGACCTGGCAGTGCCGCAACCCCTCGGAACTTTCCCACGTACTGGCCAATCTTCCGGATCTGGTGGTCAAGGAGACCCAGGGCTCCGGCGGTTACGGAATGCTGGTGGGGCCGGCGTCAACCACGGCGCAGATCGATGCGTTCCGTGAGCGGATCAAGGCCAAGCCCCACGCGTACATTGCGCAGCCGACGCTGTCGCTGTCGACCTGTCCGACCTTTGTCGAAAACGGCATTGCGCCGCGTCATATCGACTTGCGTCCGTTTGTATTGTCTGGCCGCGAAACCCGGGTCGTGCCCGGCGGTTTGACCCGTGTCGCCCTGCGTGAAGGCTCCCTGGTGGTGAACTCCTCCCAGGGCGGCGGCACCAAGGACACCTGGGTGGTCGAGGATTGAAGGAAGCTTGCCATGTTAAGTAGAACTGCCTCGGATCTGTACTGGATGTCGCGTTACCTGGAGCGGGCGGAAAACCTCGCACGGATGCTCGATATCAGCTATTCGCTGTCGCTGATGCCGCAGGACGGTCGCGGCGACGGTTTGCACGAACTGGCCATGCCGCTGTTGATCACCGGCACCCTCGACGATTATCTGGAGCGTCACGGCGAACTGCATGCCGAACGCCTGCTGCACTTCTTCGCCCTGGACGCGGCCAACCCGGCGAGCATCTACAGCTGCCTCGGCGCAGCGCGAGCCAGTGCGCATGCGGTGCGCGGGCGCATCACCGCGGACATGTGGGAGAACATCAACGCTACCTGGCTGGAGATTCGCGGCATTGCCGAACAGGGCCTCAGTCGTTACGGCATGAGCCGTTTCTGCGAGTGGATCAAGGAGCGCTCGCACCTGTTCCGTGGCGCGTCCTACGGCACGATCATGCGCAACGATGCGTTCCGCTTCATTCGTCTGGGGACGTTCATCGAGCGTGCTGACAACACGCTGCGCCTGCTTGATGCGCGCTATGAAATGGCCGGCGATCAGGCCGAGGCCGTCAGTGACGGTACGGCGCACGCCTATTACCAGTGGAGTGCACTGTTGCGAGCGCTGTCATCGTTCGAGGCCTACACCGAGATCTACCGCGACGCCCCCGGCGCCCGGCATGTCGCCGAGCTGCTGCTGTTGCGCGCCGATGTGCCGCGCTCACTGCGCGCCTGCACCGAGGAAATCGACCAGATCCTCGCCCAGTTGCCCGGCGCCAATGGCCGTCCGGCACAACGCCTTGCTGCCGAAATGGACGCGCGTCTGCGCTACACCGGTATCAACGAAATCCTCGCCGAAGGCTTGCACGCCTGGCTCACCGAATTCATCCCGCTGGTGCGCCAGTTGGGCAACGCGATTCACAGTTCATACCTGGAGGCTGCATGAGACTTTCCATAAGCCACGAGACCACCTATCACTATGAAGATCAGGTGCGGGCGAGCATCCAGTATCTGCGCCTGACCCCGCACGACAGCGAGCGTCAGCACGTGTTGAGCTGGCAGCTCGACCTGCCGCGTCCGGTGCGCGCCCAGCTCGATCCGTTCGGCAACATCCTGCATGTGCTGACCATGGACGAGCCGCACGAAGCGATCATTATCGGCGCCCGTGGCCAGGTCGATATCGACGAATTGCGCGAGGCTGAGCATGAGAGCCAGTCGGCGCTGCCGTTCCTGCGTTTCACCCGGCTGACCGAGGCCGACGAAGCGCTACGGGCGTTTGCCGACAAATCCTGCAAACAGCGGCGCGATCGCACTGCGCTGATCGACCTGATGCATGGTTTGAACCAGCACATCAGCTACACGCCGGGTTCGACTGAAGTCGACACCAGCGCCGCCGAAGCCTTTGCCGGGCGCGCCGGGGTTTGCCAGGATCACACCCATGCCTTTCTCGCCTGTGCACGCAGCCTGGGGATTCCGTCGCGTTATGTGTCGGGTTATCTGTACAGCGAGGACGCCGAGCACCTGGCCAGTCACGCCTGGGCCGAAGCGTGGCTGGATGACGCCTGGTACAGCTTTGACGTGACCAACCAGTTGGCCCGCCCGGAGAGGCACCTGAAACTGGCGGTGGGCCTGGATTATCTGGATGCCTGCCCGGTGCGCGGCATGCGTCGGGGCGGTGGTTGTGAGCAGATGCATGCGAAGGTGTTCGTGTCGCCGACGCCGGTTATCTCCGTGCAACAACAGTAATTTGCTTCACACAAAACCCTGTAGGAGCGAGCCTGCTCGCGAAAGCGGTTTATCAGTCAGCAATGTGGTGTCTGAAACTCCGCTTTCGCGAGCAGGCTCGCTCCCACATGGGGAGTTGCATCAGGGCTTAACCTTGCGCCCAGCCATGTGTTGCAAATAGCCGATCAACAACTGCAAATCCCTCTCCGGCAACACCTCTGCCGAAAACCCCGGCATCTTCGCCTGCGGCCACTGGCGCAAACTCTGCGGATCGCGAATGTAGCGCTTGAGAAAATCCGCGCCGAAATACTCGGTCGGGTTGTACGGAATATTCAAGTCCGGCCCGAACTGCGCATCCCCCGCACCGTTCAACCGGTGGCAGGCCAGGCAGTTCTTCTGGAACAGCGCAAAACCCTGATTCACCGGGTCATCCGCTTTCAGCTTGGGATCCGGTAACAGCGCCGGGAAGCGCTCGGCCACCGGCGCCATGCGCTTGATGCTCGCCACCTGGAACGGCCATTGCTCCGGGCTGATGTTGCCGGCCTGCGGGTCAGTCCACACCAGATAGAACGGCCCGGCGCTGTGTTTGCCCTCGGACAGCGGCGGCCACGGCTGCGTCGGGTCCTCGATCGCCAGCCAGGCCTGCGCGCCTTTGCTGTTGAGCAACGGCGCAGCGGCCAGTTCGGCGGCAAACCCGTCCAGCGCCACCGCTTGCAGGTGATCGGCCGGTTTGATCCCGGTGAGCAGCGCCGCCACGGGCACGGCGCGATAAGTCATGTCTTTCTTGTAGGACACATCGTTCTTGATGGTCAGAGTTTGTGCTTGCGGATGCTTGAGCAACTCTTCGGTCTGCCAGGTGCGACTGTTCGCGCCCAGCTCCAGCGTGAGCTGCGCCGCAGACAAGGGCATGCTCAGCAGCAAGGCCCAGAACACAATGAGCGTTTTCAAATGATCGCCGTCCCTGTCGTGGAAGTGCGCAAAGGTTCGCACAGCCACGCTGGCCCGGGTAGCGGGCCAGTCACATTTTGTCTGGCGATAACGGACGCCTGCCGCTTGAGTCAGCCAATCACCTTGGTCAGATTGGGCAAAATCAACAGCAGCGTGGTGGCGAAAAGAATGAGTCCTGCTTGACGAACTTTCGGTTGTTTGAACATGGCTTGGCCGCCTTTATTGTTATTTCCTGATGTTTGCCTGCATATCCATGACGGCAAACGCTGCACTTCCTGTTGAAGAACGTCGGCCCCGGCAAAACCCGACGACCCTGACGTACATTTACTACCTTAGAGCCCGCGTCACGCTTGGCTTAGATCCATTTCATATGTATTTGCTGCCGTTTGCGATAAAAACAGCATGAGGCTTATTGCCAGCTTCTTCGCCGCCCGCTGGCTAGACAACTCGCTGACCTGAACCGGTTCACCTGAGGATGGATGACCGTCCGTCTGAGCGTGCACGTCAACGTCATTGAGCGCTGTGGTCATTGAATCCATGCGCGCTCGGGACAACAGTGACACTACGAAATTCACTCACCGCACAGGTTCGAGGACGTCATGACCCAAGCTTTGATTTTCGATGCGTTACGCACGCCCCGCGGCAAAGGCAAGGCCGATGGCGCGCTGCACAGCGTCAAACCGGTGAATCTGGTCGCCGGGTTGTTGACCGCGCTGCAAAGCCGCACTGCGCTGGACACCAGCCAGGTCGATGACGTGGTGCTCGGCTGCGTCACGCCGATTGGTGATCAGGGCTCGGACATTGCCAAGACTGCGGTGCAGGTGGCGGATTGGGACGTTAGCGTCGCCGGCGTGCAGATCAACCGTTTTTGCGCCTCGGGCCTGGAAGCGGTCAACCTCGGCGCGATGAAGGTGCGCTCGGGCTTCGAAGACCTGGTGGTGGTCGGTGGCGTCGAGTCGATGTCGCGGGTGCCGATGGGCAGCGACGGCGGCGCCTGGGCACTGGATCCGCAAACCAATCTGCACAGCCACTTCATCCCGCAGGGCGTTGGCGCGGACCTGATCGCCACCCTTGAAGGCTTCAGCCGTGAGGACGTCGATGCCTACGCGTTGCACTCGCAGCAAAAAGCCGCACGGGCGCGGGCCGACGGTTCGTTCAACAAGTCGCTGGTGCCGGTGCAGGATCAGAACGGCATCATCCTGCTCGACCACGATGAATTCATTCGCGCCGAATCGACGATGGAAGGCCTCGGCAAACTCAAGCCAAGTTTCGAAATGATCGGCCAAATGGGGTTTGATGCCACCGCGCTGCGGGTTTACAGCCACGTCGAGCGGATCAACCACGTGCATACGCCGGGCAACAGCTCCGGGATCGTTGACGGTGCGGCGCTGATGTTGATCGGCTCCGAAGCCAAGGGTCGTGCGCTCGGCCTGCAACCACGGGCCCGGATCGTCGCCACGGCGGTCACCAGCACTGACCCGACCATCATGCTCACCGGCCCCGCACCGGCCACCCGCAAGGCCTTGGCCAAGGCGGGTTTGCGCGTGGAAGACATCGACCTGTTCGAGGTCAATGAGGCATTTGCCTCGGTGGTGCTCAAGTTTATCAAGGACATGGCGGTGGACCCGGACAAGGTCAACGTCAACGGCGGCTCGATCGCCATGGGCCATCCGCTGGGCGCCACCGGTTGCGCGATCCTCGGCACTTTGCTCGATGAACTGGAAACCCGGCGCCTGCGCTACGGCCTGGCGACGCTGTGCGTCGGCGGCGGCATGGGCATTGCCACCATCATCGAACGCCTCTGAGCCCCGAATTCAAGGAAACCTTGTTATGAGCGAAGCCATTCGTTACGAAAAAGGCCAGGACGGCATCGTCGTTTTGACCATCGACATGCCGGGCCAGAGCGCCAACACCATGAACGCCGTGTACCGCGATGCCATGGGCGCCTGCGTTGCGCGGCTGGTGGCGGAAAAAGACAGCATCGCCGGGGTGATCATCACCTCGGCGAAGAAAACCTTCTTTGCCGGCGGCGACCTCAATGAGCTGATCAAGGTCGGCAAACCCGAGGCCAAAGTCTTCTATGACATGGTGCTGAACCTCAAAGCGCAATTGCGCACTCTGGAAACCCTCGGCAAACCGGTGGTTGCGGCGATCAACGGCGCGGCGCTTGGCGGTGGCTGGGAAATCTGTCTGGCCTGCCATCACCGGGTGGCGCTGGACGATGCGGCGGTGCAACTCGGTCTGCCTGAAGTGACGCTGGGCCTGCTGCCGGGCGGCGGCGGGGTGGTGCGCATGGTGCGTATGCTCGGCATCGAAAAAGCCTTGCCGTACTTGCTCGAAGGCAAAAAGGTGCGCCCGCAACAGGCATTGCAGGCCGGTCTGATCGATGAACTGGCGGCGGATCGTGACGAGTTGCTGGCCAAGGCGCGCGCCTGGATTGTCGCCAACCCGAGTGCGGTGCAGCGTTGGGACGTGAAGGGTTATCAGATCCCCGGCGGCACACCGTCGAATCCGAAAGTCGCGCAGATGCTGGCGATAGCGCCGTCGATCCTGCGCAGCAAGACTCAGGGCACGCTGCCGGCGCCAGAGAGGATTCTGTGTGCGGCGGTGGAAGGCGCGCAGGTCGATTTTGACACCGCGCACCTGATCGAAACCCGTTACTTCACCGAGCTGACCACCGGGCAGATCTCGAAAAACCTGATCGGCACCTTTTGGTTCCAGCTCAACGAGATCAACGCCGGCGGTTCGCGGCCGCAGGGTTTTGCGCCATATGTCACGCGCAAGGTCGGTGTGCTCGGTGCGGGCATGATGGGCGCCGGGATCGCCTTCGTCAGTGCCTCGGCTGGCATCGATGTGGTGCTCAAGGACATCAACCTGGCGGCGGCCGAGAAGGGCAAGGCCCATTCGGCGGCGCTGCTGGACAAGAAAGTCGCCCGTGGCCAGATGACGGCCGAAAAGCGCGAAGCGGTGCTGGCGCGGATTCACATCACTGAAAATGATGCGGATCTGGCGGGTTGTGATCTGATCATCGAGGCGGTGTTCGAGGATCGCGAACTCAAGGCCAAGGTCTCGTCGGCAGCGCAAAAGATTGTCGGTGCTGACGCGGTGATTGCCTCCAACACTTCGACCTTGCCGATCACCGGGCTGGCGACCGCAGTACCCGATCAGAGTAAGTTCATCGGTCTGCACTTCTTCAGCCCGGTGGACAAAATGCCGCTGGTGGAAATCATCAAAGGTGCGCAGACCAGTGCTGAAACCCTGGCGCGCGGTTTCGACTTCGTCCTGCAAATCAAGAAAACCCCGATCGTGGTCAATGACAGTCGCGGCTTCTTTACCTCGCGGGTGTTTGGCACCTTCACCAATGAAGGCATCGCCATGCTCGGCGAGGGCGTGAGCGCGCCGATGATCGAGACCGAAGCGCGCAAGGCCGGGATGCCGGTCGGGCCGCTGGCGATCTCCGACGAAGTTTCCCTCAGCCTGATGAGCCATATCCGTCAGCAAACGGCCAAAGACCTGCAAGCGGAAGGGAAACCGCTGATAGAACACCCGGCCTTCGCCGTGATTGACTTGCTGCTCAACGAATACAAGCGCCCGGGCAAAGCCGCTGGCGGTGGTTTCTACGATTACCCGGCGGGTGGTCAGAAACATCTGTGGCCGGAGTTGAGGACGCGCTTCGAGCAGGCCGACGGGCAGATTTCGCCGAAGGATGTGCGTGATCGTCTGCTGTTCGTGCAGGCCCTGGAAACCGTGCGCTGTGTGGAGGAGGGGGTGCTGACCTCGACGGCGGATGCCAACGTCGGCTCGATCTTCGGCATCGGTTTTGCGCCGTGGACCGGCGGCGCCTTGCAATTCATCAATCAGTACGGGGTGCAGGACTTCGTCGCACGCGCGCAGTATCTGGCCGAGCAGTACGGCGAGCGCTTTGCGCCACCGGCGCTGCTGCTGGAAAAAGCCGCGAAAGGCGAGCTGTTTTAAGTGAGCGGCTGAACGCTGCGGGGCTTGCCTTGCCGGGGTGTTTCAAGGCAGGCTCCGGGGTGTTCATTATTCCCATCACGTGTCAGGTATTTTTTATGTCGCTACGCATCTGCATTCTGGAAACCGACATCCTGCGTCCGGAACTGGTCGATCAATATCAGGGTTACGGGCAGATGTTTCAGCGCCTGTTCTCGCAGCAACCGATTGCCGCCGAGTTCACCGTGTACAACGTGATGCAGGGCGAATACCCCAGCGACGACCTGACCTTCGATGCGTACCTGATCACCGGCAGCAAGGCCGATTCGTTCGGCACTGACCCGTGGATCCAGACCCTCAAGCAATACCTACTGACCCGCTACGAGCGTGGCGACAAGCTGCTCGGCGTGTGCTTCGGCCATCAATTGCTGGCGCTGTTGCTCGGTGGCAAGAGCGAGCGCGCCAGCCAGGGCTGGGGCGTCGGCACCCACAACTACAAACTCGCGGCCAAGGCGCCGTGGATGAGCCCGGTGCGTGAAGAGCTGACGCTGCTGATCAGCCACCAGGATCAGGTCACGGCGCTGCCGGAAAACGCCACGGTTATTGCTTCCAGCGATTTCTGCCCGTTTGCCGCGTACCACATCAACGATCAGGTGCTGTGCTTCCAGGGGCACCCGGAATTCATTCACGACTATTCGCGGGCGCTGCTGGATCTGCGCCAGGAAGCGCTGGGTTCGCAGATCTACTCGAAAGGCGTGGCCAGCCTCGAGCAGGAGCACCATGGCACCACGGTGGCAGAGTGGATGATGCGCTTTGTGGCGCACAAGCCAGAAGCTGCTTAATAGCAGATCAAAAGATCGCAGCCTGCGGCAGCTCCTACATTGGGATGGCGTACACCCTGTAGGAGCTGCCGCAGGCTGCGATCATTTGCTTTTGCTTCCCTATAACCACCCCGACCTCTTGAAACTCGCCCACAAACTTACACACCCCACCGTAATAAACCCCAACACAGCGAAATAGCCGTAGTGCCAGCTCAGCTCCGGCATGTTCTGGAAGTTCATCCCGTAAATCCCAGCCACCGCCGTCGGGAACGCCAGAATCGCCGCCCACGCGGCAAACTTGCGTTGCACCACACTCTGCCGTGACGCCTCGAGCAGCACGCCGATTTCGATGGTCTGGCTGGCGATATCCGCCAGCGTAGTCAGGTCTTCCATCTGCCGCGTGACGTGAATCTGCACATCGCGGAAGTACGGGCGCATGTTCTTGTCGATGAACGGGAAGCTCAGCTTCTGCAGCTCCTCGCCAATCTCCACCATCGGCGCTGCATAGCGGCGCAGGCGCAAAACGTCGCGGCGCAGACCGTGGAGTTTCTGAATGTCATGCTCGTTCAACGCACTGCACAGCACGTTGCGCTCCAGTTCATCGATCTCGGCATGAATCGCTTCGCCCACCGGCTGGTAGTTTTCGATGACGAAATCCAGCAGCGCATACAGGACGAAATCTTCGCCGTGCTCCAGCAGCAGCGGCCGCGCCTCACAACGTTGGCGGACATGCGCGTAGGACGCCGAGTGGCCGTTGCGGGCGGTGATGATGTAGCCCTTGCCGGCGAAGATGTGTGTTTCGATGAACTGCAAGATCCCATGTTCGCGGATCGGCGAGTAGGTGACGATAAACAAGGCGTCACCAAAGGTTTCCAGCTTCGGCCGGCTGTGTTTTTCCAGGGCGTCTTCGATGGCCAGTTCGTGCAGGTTGAACTGGCGCTGCAGATTGGCCAGCTCCTGAGCGTCCGGCTCTTCCAGGCCGATCCAGACAAAATGTCCGGTTTTTGCGGCCCAGGCGGCGCCTTCGTCAAGCGTGATATTGGTGACTTTCTTACCGGCGCTGTAAACCGCAGCAGCAACAACTCGACCCATGGTGGTGGTTCACTTCTTCTTGGCAGATGGCAGGGAATACAAGGCTTCAGCTTAGCTGTGTCGCTGCTTGAGAGTCAGTGAAATCTGTACAGTTCACCCGGCAAAAGAAAACCCGCACAAGGCGGGTTTTTTTCACACAGCTCGCAGCTGCTGATCCATCGCGGCGATGCATTCGCGCATCTGCTCGCGGCACTGGGACATAAGCATGGGCATATCATCCATGGTCAGCCCGGCTGTAGGAATCGCCGGCAGCGAGCGTATGAGAATGTTACCGCTGCGCCAGCGGTTCAGGCGCATGTGCTTGATGTAGCTGCTGACGCACACCGGCACGATCGGCACACCGGCGGCGATCGCCATCTGGAACGCGCCTTTCTTGAACGGCAGCAGTTCTTCACCGAGGTTGCGCGTGCCCTCCGGGAATACCCAGATCGACGTGTCTTCGTGCTGCAAGGTGTGGGTGGTGGTGAGCATCGACTTGCGCGCCTTGTGCGCGTTCCCGCGATCGATCAACACGTTGCCCGCGAGCCAGAACAGTTGCCCGAACAGCGGCACCCATTTCAGGCTTTTCTTGCCGATGCACACGGTCCGCCGGGGCACCACGTTGCCGAACACGAACAGGTCGTAGTTGGACTGATGGTTGGCGACAATCACGCAACTGTCTGGCTTGTTCATCAACGGGCCGACGTCGGCTTTTACCCGCAAGCGCAGAATGCACATGGCCGGAAGCGCGTAGAGGCGGGCGCACAGTCGGCTGTTGTCCGGATTGAACGGCCGGCACATCCCGAGGATCACCCCCAACACGCCGGCCAGAATAAAGTGCAGGCCCATCAATAACATACGAAACACAAACAGCATTTTCAGGCCCCACCGGGACAAAAGGTGGCGCAGTGTACGGATGTGCACTGTTTTCGGCAATTGCTGCTATAGAGTCCGGAGATAGGCGATGTTTAAGCGCATGTTTCCAAGTTGATCGTCAGACGTGTCCTAGAGCTGTCGGCGGATGATCAACCGAACGCGCAAGAAAAAGCCCGACATGACGGTCGGGCTTTTCTTCGGCTCGGGAAGCGTGGGCTTAGCCCAGATGTTCCTGATCCTGGATGATCGCGTTGTCGAGGGCTTCGAGCAGCGCCTTGCGCACTTTGAGCTTGGTGTTCTTGTGCGCGTTCATGTTGATCTTCTTCAACTGACGCGCCGCGGCCAGGGCTGCGCCTTGCAGCTCTTCGGCAGCCACCACCTTGTCGAGGAAGCCGGCATCCACCGCGCTTTTCGGATCAAACATTTCGCCGTTGATCACCGAACGGTGGAACGCCGAACGACGCAGACGATCACGCGCCAGCTCGATGCCGGCGTGGTGCATGGTCATGCCGATTTGCACTTCGTTCAGACCGATGCTGAACGGGCCGTCGACACCGATGCGGTAGTCGGCGGACAGCAGCAGGAATGCACCTTTGGCCACGGCGTGGCCTGGGCAGGCAACGATCACCGGAAACGGGTGGGACAGCAGGCGACGGGCGAGTGTCGAACCCGCAGTCACCAGCGCCACGGCTTCTTTAGGCCCGGCGGTCATCACCTTCAAGTCATAGCCGCCCGACAGAATCCCCGGCTGACCGGTAATGATCACGATGGCACGATCAGTCTTCGCCTGATCCAGCGCCGCGTTGAACGCCGCAATCACGTCCGGGGAAATGGCATTGACCTTGCCGTTGTTCAGGGTCAGGGTCGCGATACCGTCTTCGAGGTGGTAGGCAATCAACTCACTCATGACGCTATTCCTTGTAAGAAAGATGGGCAGACGTTACCCACCGCCGTAGGCCAGGTAAAGCACTGTGACTGACTCGCCGGTCACCGTTTCCGGCTGCGCCCGGCGTAGCACACCGTTCTGCTTCTATATAGAAGGGCGGCCGTCACCAGAGATTGGCCGGTTTGCCATCGCCCAAGGTGGGGCGAAACGCCTTTTTGTCTTAACCGCATGAAAATTCTGAAAAAAAGTTTGCCATCAGAAAAGCTTTCGACTACATTAGCGCGCCTCGACAGACAGAACATGTTTGAAGAGATACGGTGAAGTGTCCGAGTGGCTTAAGGAGCACGCCTGGAAAGTGTGTATACAGGAAACTGTATCGAGAGTTCGAATCTCTCCTTCACCGCCACATTCAATACGCAAAACCCCTGATTTCGAAAGAGATCAGGGGTTTTGTGGTTTCTGGCGTCTGGATTTTAATCCGCTACGCCTGTCATGCGTGCAAGTGCTCAGCCTGATTTGCCATAGCGCATTACAATCGTCGCTTTATCCGTAGAAAAAAGGACTGTTCCCATGATCATCTCCACCACCCACGCCATCGAAGGCCGACAGATCACCGCGTACCTGGACATTGTCAGCGCGGAGTCGGTGCAGGGCGTCAACGTGATCCGTGACATGTTTGCCGGCATGCGCGATTTTTTTGGTGGGCGCTCGCAGACGCTGGAGCGTGCGTTGAAAGAGGCGCGGGTTCAGGCGACGGACGAGATCAAGGAACGGGCGCGGGCGTTGCAGGCGGATGCGGTGGTCGGGCTGGATTTCGAGATCAGCATGCCGGCGGGCAAGGGTGGCATGGTTGTGGTGTTCGCGACGGGTACGGCGGTCAAATTGCGTTGATGCAGTCGCGGTGTTCAAGCGAGCCCATTCAGATGATGAATGGGCTTTTTGCTTTTCTGCTTTCGATCAGCCCTGTGGCTTGAGGATGACAAGCCCGTGGGCGTCATAGGTCAGGGGCGTATCGATTGCGACCATCGGCGGGGTGCCGGTGGAGGGCGTCGGATCGGCCGGCTGACTCGGGTGGTAGATAACGCCGGGAGTCAGAACCGGTTTGTCCGGGTAGGTGATGGTGATGTCGCCTGAAGCGAGCTTTTCCTTGAATTTTTCACCGGCGGCTTTGCCGGCAGCGATTTGTTCGTCCGTGAGTTTTACGACCGGCATTTCCGGGAATCCGTTGATTTTCATGTTCTCTCCTTGAGATTCATTTGTATGAAAAAGGGCAACGGCCTGTGGGCGGGAATCTTTAGCGTTGTGAGATCAACGGTTGGTTCGGATGTTGAGCAGGTGTAGGCCATTCGTCGGGCATCGTTCGAACTGAACCACAAGTCCGGTAATGACCGGCTAGTCTCAAAAGCCTTGGAGGTCGATATTTTTTCAGGCAAAAGGGCTTTGCCGGTGTCGATCTATTGCAAAGGGGAGAGGCTATGACTGATCCGTATATCGAAGACGATGGAGCCGAATTTTCATTCAACAACTGTGTCCGTTGCGGCCAGACGGAGTACCAATCGGGCTTTGGCGAGGATCCGGTGCAGACCGGCAAGATCAAGTCCACGGCACCCAAGGGGCCGAAAGCCAAATTCCTTCCAAAGGTCTCGGTCCGCTCAAGAAAATAAAGTGAGACCGAACGACCCCGTCTATGAACGGGGTTTTTTATGCCTGCTGTTTATGAAAAGGAAATCTCCTACAAACTCTTGGCCCGGTTTGGTGTTTTTCACAAACTTTTCACGTCCACGGTCGTAGGGTGAAGCCATCCGTTAGAAAGCAAGTCTCCAGCCCGTCTCCCCAGCGGGCTTTTTTTTGCCTGCGATAAAACCTTTGGCGAAATCGCTGTCCAATCGGCGCCAAGTGCGCGGCGGCAGCTGATTTGTCTGGACTTCAGCGCGTCGGCAGCTTTCAATCTCGGCCCCTTTTGATCTCCCTATTTTTGAGGTTTTCGTCATGCGTCTAACATTGCCTGCTCTGGTTCTGGGGCTTCTCGTTGCTCAAGGTGCGGTCGCCGGTGAAGGCACTGCTGCACTCGGCGGCGGTCTGGGTGGCGCGCTGGGTAACGTGGTCGGCCAGAAGATGGGCGGCAGCACGGGCGCAGCGATTGGTGCCGGTGTTGCAGGCGCGGCCGGCAGTGCGATGGCAGCCGGCAAGGGCAGCCGCACCAAAGCGGCCATTGGTGGTGGTGTTGGCGCGGCCGGTGGTTCGGTGATCGGCAACAGCCTGGGCGGCCGGAATGGTGCAACCATTGGCGCCGGTCTTGGTGGCGCTGCCGGTGGTGCCGTCGGCGCTAACCTGTCCAAAGGTCACAAGCGTCACTGATAGCGAACGTTTGTCAGAAAAAGCCCGGCTCGATGTCGGGCTTTTTCATGGCTGAACGTTTTCTCGAAAAATGTCTCCAATCTGACATAGGCCCTATGGGCATACCCTCCCGATTCGGGAACTGTGAGGTTCAAATGCGCTTGTCATTGTCTGCACTGTTTTTCGGATTATTCATCGCTCAAGGTGCGATGGCCGCCGGAGATGGCAGCGCCGCCGTGGGTGGCGGTTTGGGCGGTGTACTCGGTAACGTGGTCGGTGGCCAGCTCGGTGGCAGCACCGGTGCCGCGGTTGGCGCAGGCGTCGGTGGCGCGGCGGGCAGCGCGGTTGGGGCGAATAAACACAATCGCACCGAAGCCGCCATTGGTGGTGGCCTCGGCGCTGCCGGCGGCTCGGTGGTCGGCAACAGCCTGGGCGGCTCCACCGGTTCGGCCATTGGTGCCGGTTTGGGCGGCGCAGCGGGTGGTGCGGTGGGCAACAACCTGGGTGACGACGGTGGTAGAGCTCATTCCGGTGGTGGTCACAAGCACAACAAGTACAAACACAAAAACCGCCATCACTGATTGAGTATTCGAAAACAAACCCGGCCTGGCGCCGGGTTTTTCGTTTCTGGCGGTCGGACACTGGAACGATTGGCTGTAAGGCTTTTCGAACGTTATACAACCCACCAGACGTAGAGGTTTGCCATGACGCCCGAAACCGAAGGCAAGGAAGAAAAAGGCCCGAGTGGTCTGCCGTTTATCAATGATCCGGGGAACGAGGATCCGGGGTCGCTGATGGATGATGCGACGGTGCCGTTGAATGATGCGGATGAGGCAGATATGGAGTATGAGGAGGATGAGGATGAGCAGTGAGGGGGAGTAAGGTGGATTGAAAATTTGGATTTGTTTTTAAGGGCCTGAGTGAACAGGCCCTTTTCGTGGTCATGTTTAATCGGTTTCTTTTGAGTCAGCCCATACATACAGGTTACTGAAGGCTGACATTTTTTTGATTTTTTTTAAATTAAGATATTCTTCCAGTTCTTTTTTAATGATTTTTTCATCGCAATATTTCCTATGTTTAGATGGTCTTTCGCGGGCAAAATTGTATAGGCGCCAAGTATCAAACCCATTAATTTCACCGTTTGGGCCATAGTCAAAATCTACGCTTCCTGTCGATAGATTGATGCGGCAGCCAACACCATGCAATTCATATTTAACGCCTCGAGTGACTCTTCCTCGTCGCTTTATTATCTTGGTGTACCAGAGCCGTCGAATGTCACGAGTGCCAAATTTGCGCTCAAATATCAGCGTGCTGGACTCTACCATGGAGATAAAGTCATTTATCAGGATGTCCAAAGCTTCATTTTGATCGCTCATCTTCTTCTCCGGTGCTCCAACCTGTCCAGGCCCACATTGTTTGCTGATTCCAATACATCTTCAATACTTCGTAGAGCTCCGTTATACGTTTTTAGATCTGTTATGAGTTTGATTGTCACATTGGTCGAAGTTTGTCGTGCAGCTGCTGCGCGATGGTGTCCGTCCAAGATATATAGGTTGCCGTCATGTTCTATTACGGTGATGGGATCGGTTGGGTCGTATCCGTTGCGCATTTTATTTTTATAATCCTCGACTGTCCTGGTTGAGGTTTTTCCCTCTATTGTATGTACACGCTTCAAAGTTTTCGGATCTATATTGTGAGCAATGGTCGGTAGTTTCGGCTCACCCTCGTCAACCTTAGCCCCGCCAATCCCACCCGGCACCTCACAGCCTGGCCTGTTCGGCGGCGGACAGTTCGACGTCAACCCCAACGGATCCACCCACCCCGTCGGATTCGGCACGTACCGGTACTGATTCAACCCACCCGCCAACTTGATGGGATCCGGCGTCAAATACCGTCCCAACCTCGGGTCGTAATACCGATGCCGGTTGTAATGCAGCCCACTCTCCGCATCGAAATACTGCCCCTGAAAGCGCAGCGGCTGGTCCAGGTAGTCCTCGCCGGCCAGGGTGATCGCCGCGACTTTGCCGTAGGCGTCGTATTGCGCCGACCAGACGATTTCGCCGCTGTAGTCGGTGAGTTCCTGCGGGGTGCCGAGGTGGTCGAGTTGGTAGTAGAACGGGCAAGCCTTTTTCGGGCCTTTGCCGTCGAGCAGTGCCAGCGGGCGGAAGGTGCCGGGTTCGTAGACGTAGCTGCGGTGGTGGGTTTTGCTGCTTTCGGCGACGAGGTGGTCGCCTTGCCAGAAGAACTCGGTGGTCTGGCCGTCGACGGTTTTGCGGATGCGTCGGCCGAAGGCGTCGTATTGGTAGGTCGCGGTTTGGCCGTCGGCGCGGGTCAGGCCGATCAGGCGGTGCTGGCAGTCGTAGCGGTATTCGGTGACGAGTTGCTGGTCGCGGCCACGGCGTTCGCGGATCAGGTTGCCGAAGGCGTCGTAGTCGTAATGGCGATCGCCCTGCATCAGCAGGCGGTTGCCCTTGATCCGGGTCGGCCCGGGACGATCCTGCATCAGCAGGTTGCCGGCCGGGTCGTGGGCGAAGGATTCCGGCAGTTCGTCGCGCGAGTGGCGC
>NZ_CATKPP010000007.1:0-120107 GCF_949767635.1 Pseudomonas sp. IT-93MI4 | reverse complement strand
GGGTTGTCAGAGAGATCAGGACAGGAACCCACCATCCACATTCAGCGAAACCCCGGTGGTGTAGCTGGATGCATCACTTGCCAGATACAGCACCGCCCCGGCCATTTCACTCGGATCGGCCACGCGCTTGAGCGGGATCTGCGTCAGCGCCTGCTTGAGGATCGCGTCATTCTTCACCAAGGCCGAAGCGAATTTGGTGTCGGTCAGGCCCGGCAGCAAGGCGTTGCAGCGGATGCCGAATTGCGCGCATTCCTTGGCGAAGACCTTTGTCATGTTGATCACGGCGGCCTTGGTCACCGAATAGATGCCCTGGAACACGCCCGGTGAAATGCCGTTGATCGACGCCACGTTGATGATGCTGCCGCCGCCGTTTTCGCGCATCAGTTTGCCGGCTTCCACCGACATGAAGAAGTAGCCACGGATGTTCACGTCGACAGTCTTCTGGAACGCACCCAGATCGGTGTCCAGCACGTTGCAGAACTGCGGGTTGGTCGCCGCGTTGTTCACCAGAATATCGAGGCGACCGAACTGTTCCTTGATCCCGGCGAAGACCTGGCTGATCTGTTCCATTTCACCAATGTGGCAGGCCACGGCGGTGGCCTTGCCGCCGGCGGCAATGATCGCGTCGGCGACGTGCTGGCAGCCTTCGAGCTTGCGGCTCGAGACGATCACGTGGGCGCCTTGCTGGGCCAGCAGTTTGGCGATGGCTTCGCCGATGCCACGGCTGGCGCCGGAGACGAATGCGATTTTGCCGTCGAGGTCGAACAACTGAGTCTTGGACATAAAGGTTCCTTGGTGTGGGCCGTCAGAGGCTCGATTTCGCTATGACCTGCAGGCTCATGTGCTCCAGCAGTTTGTTCATGTGAATGAACTGCGCGAAGCGTTTGTCCTGAGTCTGGCCGTGGTAGAAGCGGTAGTAGATCTGCTGCACGATGCCGGCCAGACGGAACAGGCCGTAGGTGTAGTAGAAGTCGAAATTGTCGATCTGGATGCCCGAGCGTTCGGCGTAGTAATCGACGAATTCGCGTCGAGTCAGCATGCCCGGGGCGTGGCTCGGCTGGCGGCGCATCAGTTGCACCGGTGCCGGATCATCGGCCTGAATCCAGTAAGCGAGGGTGTTGCCCAGATCCATCAGCGGATCGCCGAGGGTAGTCAGTTCCCAGTCAAGCACGCCGATGATCTGCATCGGGTTGTTCGGGTCGAGGATCACGTTGTCGAAGCGATAGTCGTTGTGGACGATGCTTGAGGTCGGATGGTCGGCCGGCATCTTGTCGTTGAGCCAGGCTTTGACTTTCTCCCAGTGCGGCGCATCCGGGGTCAGGGCTTTTTCGTAACGTTCGCTCCAGCCTTTGATCTGGCGGGCGACATAGCCTTCAGGTTTGCCCAGATCGCCGAGGCCGCAGGCGTTGTAGTCAACCCGGTGCAGTTCGACGAAACGGTCGATGAAGCTCTTGCACAGTGCTTCAGTCTTGGCCGCATCAAGGCCCAGTTCTGGCGGCAGGTCGGAGCGCAGGATGATGCCCTTGACCCGTTCCATCACATAGAACTCGGCGCCGATCACTGACTCGTCGGTGCAGTGCACGTAGGCTTTCGGGCAGTAGGGGAAACCATCGCGCAGTTGATTGAGGATGCGGAATTCGCGGCCCATGTCGTGGGCGGATTTGGCCTTGTGGCCGAACGGCGGCCGGCGCAGCACGAACTCCTGCTGCGGGTACTCCAGAAGGTAAGTCAGGTTCGACGCACCGCCGGGGAACTGGCTGATCTGCGGCGTGCCGGTCAGCCCCGGAATGTGCCTCTTCAAGTACGGATCGATCAGGCTGGCATCGAGTTCTTCGCCAGAGCGGATACGGGTGGACTGGTCAGTAAGCGCCATGCTTATCCCTTCTGCTTATTTTGGAGGCCAGACATCATTGGCTAATCTAATGGCGCACTCGGGCGGCCACAAGCGCGCAGCGGTCTTATAGGTTAGCGTGTTGCAGGATAATCAGCGTTTCGAATAGGTACGGCAGCAGGGCGCTGCCGGCTCTTTTCAATGCACGCGCTGGTTGTTGAGCCTGGGGGGCAGGGCGATCGGCGTCAGCACCGGTTGCCCTGAGAAGAACGCCACGAGGTTTTTTCCCACCAGTTCCACCGTGCTTTGGGTGGCCTCGGGTGACAGGCCGGCGACGTGTGGCGTGAGAATCACATTACTCAGGGTTTTCAGTGCATCCGGCACCTGCGGTTCGTGATCGAACACGTCCAGTGCGGCGCCGGCAATCCGCCGTTGCTCAAGGGCGCTGATCAGCTCAGCGGTGGCGATCACACTGGCCCGCGCGATGTTGACGATGAAACCGTTCGGGCCAAGGGCGTCGAGCACCGGGCGAGTCACCAGATGCTGGGTGCCAATCCCGCCCGGCGTGGCGACGATCAGAAAGTCCGAGGCCCGCGCCAGTTCGGTCGGCGTCGAGCAGAACGTATAGGGCACATCACTGCGCAACTGACGGTTGTGGTAACTGATCTGCATGTCGAAACCGAGGTGAGCACGCTTGGCAATCGCCATGCCCACCGCGCCCAGGCCGAGAATCCCCAGGCGTTTATTGGCCAGCGACGGGCGCATGATCTTCGGCCATTCACCCCGGCGCACCGCCGCGTCGCAGCGCGGAATGTCGCGCACCAGCGCCAACAGCATCGCCATCGCATGATCGGCCACCGACGAGGCGTTGACCCCGGCACCATTGGTCACGGTGATCCCGCGATCGCTGGCAGCCTGCAGGTCAACGTGTTCATAACCGGCGCCGATCACGGTGATGATTTTCAGCGCCGGCAGGGCGGCGATTTCCTCAGCGGTCAGTCCCAGCGGGCCACGGGTCAGCACCGCGTCGATCCGTGCGCCGTGGCTGGCGATGGCTTGCGCACGTTCGGCAGGGGTTGGTGCGAGGATCAGGTGAAAACCCTGATGCTCGAGAATCGGCAAATAGTCATTGATGGTTTCAACCAGTACCAGAACGGTGGCGGGCATTGCGCGGCTCCTGTGATCTATGACGGTGTGGTCGCGAAAGTCGTGTCAGAGTGCTGATTCCAGAGCGGTTTGGCAATGGTGGCCGCAGCCCCGCTTCAGCCAGTGTAGGAGCTGAAACGGGGAGCGCGCGGGCGCTTCGTCAGAAGCTCACGTCGGCGCTGTTGATCAGCCGTGCAAATGCTCTGCCGAGGGTGGCGTTATGGTGCTCGATGATGACGTGGGCGGGTAATGCCGGGGTGTCCATGCAAGTGTGGGCGTCGGCCACCAGCAACGGCTTGAAGCCAAGATCCGCAGCGGCGCGGCATGTGGCGTCGATGCAGAACTGGGTCTTCATGCCGACCAGGTACAGATCTTCGACGTTTCGGCTTTTAAGTTGCTGCGCCAGATCGGTGCCATGGAAGGCGTTGGGTCGGGACTTGTCGAACACGTGGTCGGACTCGGCATTCAGGTCAAGTTCCGGCAGCAATTGCCAGAAGGGGCTGCCGGCGGCAATCGGCGAACCTGTCGGGCCGGTGTGGCGCACGGCGTAGATCGGCACGTGTTGCTGGCGTGCCTGGCGGATCAACTGCTGGATGTTGGCGAGCACACGTTCGCCGTCGTGGGGTTTTTCCGGGCCATGGAACAGACCGACCTGCATATCGATGATCAACAATGCTGCGGACATGATGTTTCTCCTTGAGGGCTGCAAAAGCCGCACGGACGGGAGAAACAACAAAGCCCCGTCCATTGCTGGCGGGGCCTTGGGTTCACTGCGCTGGATTCATCTCAGGCAGCAACACCACGACCCGCCGGTGGCGGTCGTGGTGGTACGGGTGAGGTGCAGCGGGCGAACGTTCATGCCGCCGATCATGCTGGCGGCGGCGAAGGGCTGTCAACTGGCGTATTGAGCGATGCCGTTGCCGAACGACCAATTCTCCTTTTTTACTTCCACCAGATTGATGAACACGTCTTCCATACGAATGCCCAGTTGGGTGTTCAGGTTGTGCGCGATGGTCTGGTACAGGGCTTTTTTCTGCTCCAGCGTCCGGCCTTCATTGAGGGTGATCTGGATAATCACCAACCGATCGCTGCGCTGGATGCCCAGGTATTGCGGGTCGAAGATGAAATGCTCGCCGTCGTGCTCGTTGAGAATCTGGAAGTTGTCGTGCTCCGGCACGTTGATGGTGCTGCGCATGGCGGCGTAGATCTGCTCGCCGATGCGTTTGGCGAAGGTGGGGTCAGAGTGTTTTTTGATTTCGACGCGGACGAGGGGCATGGGCAGAGACTCCGTTGGGTAGGGGACTTGTCTCACGCTAGAACAGGTCGGCCAGATTGAAAGTGTGGGGTGATGAGCTCGCCGCTGTTTTTGTACGAGGCTACCTACGTTTTTCGCGGATTTTGCCTACGAATTTGGCGGATGCGTCTGCTACCGGAATGGTGATGAACGCGAAATCATGGGGGCACAAAGTAGCTTGGGCAGTGACTACCAACAGCCAAGGAAGGCAAATGCTTCAAAACAATCGAGAACACCTGGAACTCGAAAGGATAATGAGTGAAATACGGAAACTGGCGGCCGAGAGAAAAAAGCTTATAGCGGAAGAAAAGAAGTTGAGGTGGGATACGTATTTTTATCCGTTTGCGGTAGTCACTGGGGTGTTGACCGCAACAGCAGCCGTAGTAGGACTTTCACTCAAGTTTTAAGTGTTCGCGTTTGTACCATTCAGACCCCTCTCTAAAAAAGGACATCACCATGAGTACATTTGACCGTCAGGCCATGATTGAACGGGCAGATCGAGAATACGATGAGGACGTTGAAAGAATGCGCATCAAAAACAAGGGCGATATGTACCCAATCTGGGGAATGCTGGCGTTCGGCCTGTTTTGCATGTCACTCGGATTCATGCTGGCTCGATCAATCTGATCAAGTCTTCCCGCTCGTATTACATTGAAACTTGCCGGAAAACGACATCTCACGTATCCGGAGCCGACAGCCATTTTCCCGAAAACGACAACCCGCTGATCTGCTCCGTACAACCATTCCTCAGCTAAGTCTTTGCTTCTGCTCATTTATCGCGGAGAATCGCGCCCCTGTTTCGGCCGGAGCATGTCTGTCGGTTTTTTCCGACGCGTCCTGACCGAGTGGCAAGTGACCGGAATGCGGAGATCCGACCGGATGAATGATCAGGCCAATAGCGTCGACGCACGCTATGAAGCGGCAGCACCAGCTGAACTGTCGAGCTGGAATCGCCATGACACCACGTGGATGTTGGGACTGTTCGGGACGGCCATTGGCGCCGGTACCCTGTTTTTGCCGATCAACGCGGGTCTGGGTGGCTTCTGGCCGCTGGTGATCCTCGCGCTGCTGGCCTTCCCGATGACATTCTTCGCTCATCGCGGCCTGACCCGCTTCGTGCTCTCCGGTCGCGAAGGCGCCGATATCACCGAGGTGGTCGAGCAGCATTTCGGCATCAAGGCCGGCGCGCTGATCACCCTGCTGTACTTCTTCGCCATCTTCCCGATCCTGCTTATCTACAGTGTCGGCCTGACCAACACGGTCGCCAGCTTCCTCGAACACCAACTGCACATCACGCCGCCACCGCGCGCGCTGCTGTCGTTCGTGCTGATCCTCGGCCTGCTGGCCGTGGTGCGTTGCGGCGAGCAGGCGATCGTCAAGGCGATGAGCCTGATGGTGTATCCGTTCATCGTCGCGTTGCTGTTCCTCGCGGTGTACCTGATTCCGCACTGGAATGGCGGCATTCTCACCACCGCTTCGCAAGTGCCGGCACCGTCGGCACTGCTGCACACACTGTGGCTGGCGATTCCGGTGATGGTGTTCTCGTTCAACCACTCGCCGATCATCTCGGCCTTCGCGGTGGATCAGAAGCGTCGTTACGGTGCCAATGCGGAGCAGCGCAGCTCGCAGATCCTCTGCCGCGCCCACCTGCTGATGGTGGTGATGGTGCTGTTCTTCGTCTTCAGTTGCGTGCTGACCCTGTCGCCGGAACAACTGGCCGAAGCCAAGGCGCAGAATCTGTCGATCCTGTCGTACCTGGCCAACCACTTCAGCAATCCGGCCATCGCTTTTGCGGCGCCGTTGATTGCCTTTGTGGCGATTTCCAAGTCGTTCCTCGGCCACTATATCGGTGCCAGCGAAGGCCTCAAGGGCCTGATCGTCAAGAGCGGCAAGCGTCCGGGCGCCAAAGCGCTGGATCGTATCGTGGCGGCGTTCATGCTGGTGGTGTGCTGGATCGTTGCAACCCTGAACCCGAGCATTCTCGGGATGATCGAGGCCGTCGGCGGTCCGGTGATTGCGGCGATCCTGTTCCTGATGCCGATGTACGCGATTCGTAAAGTACCGGCGATGGCGCGCTATCGCGGTCAGGCGTCGAACGTATTCGTTACCCTGGTCGGTCTGGTGGCCATTTCGGCGGTGATTTATTCGCTGACGGCGTAAGCCAAAGCGCCAGAGACTCAGCTACAGTGGCCGCTGTGCGTGATACGCACAGCGGCTTTTTTTCGTCTGGAGACAGTGGATTGTCGAGCGCGCCCCAATCAGTAGAGCCACCCAATCGCTGGCAGGACATCCTCGCCGGTCTATCGATTGCCGGCCTGCTATTACCCGAAGCGGTCGCCTATTCGACCATCGCCGCACTGGCGCCCCAGGCCGGGGTGATTGCGCTGTTTGCCGGGTTGCTGTGCTATGGGTTGTTTGGCACCAGCCGCTTTGCCATTGTCTCGGCCACGTCTTCGTCAGCAGCGGTGCTGGCGGCGGCCACCGCGACCATGGCCAATGGCGACCCGCAGTTACGCGCGACGCTGGCGGTCGGGTTGGTGCTGGTCACCGGTGGGCTGTTCTTGCTGGCGGGGATCTTTCGTTTCGGCAGCGTCACTGCGTTTATCGCCAAACCAGTACTGCGCGGCTTCGCTTTCGGCCTCGCGCTGACCATCATCCTCAAGCAGGTCGCCAGCGTGGTCGGCGTGCACCTGACCGATGCCAATCTGGTGCGCTTCGCCCCGCAACTGCTCGAACAACTGCCGCAGTGGAACTGGCCGGCGGCGGCCGTCGCAGCGGTGGCGCTGGTGCTGTTGGGACTGTTCTCGCGCTTTCCACGGGTACCTGGCGGTTTGCTGGTGGTGGTGATCGGCATCGTCGCCGGGCAATGGCTGAACCTGCCGGCTCATGGCGTGAGCATGATCGGTTTGATCGACCTGAGCCTGGAGGTGCCAAGCCTGCCGGTGCTGCCGTTTGCCGACTGGCTGCGGCTGGGGGAGGTGGGGTTTGCGCTGGTGATGATTCTGTACGCCGAGTCGTACGGCTCGATCAGTTCGTTCGCCCTCAAGCACGGTGATCGTGTGACCTCCAACCGCGATCTGCTGGCGCTCGGCGCAGCGAACTTGTTGTCCGGATTGTTCCATGGCATGCCGGCGGGGGCCGGGTATTCGGCAACGTCGGCGAACGAGGCCGCTGGCGCGACGTCTCGCTGGGCCGGTGGGGTGGCGGCGCTGGTGGTGCTGGTGATCGTGCTGACGGTGCTGCCGTGGATCGCCCTGACACCGGAGCCGATTCTGGCGGCCATCGTGGTTCATGCGCTGGCGCGGGGCTTGAGTCTGCAGCCGCTGGGGCGCTATTTCGTCTGGCGCCGGGATCGGTTGCTGGTGCTGTGCGCGGTGGGGGCGGTGTTGGTGCTGGGCATTCTCGACGGCTTGCTGGTGTCGGTGGCGATCAGCGTGTTGCTGATGCTCAAACAGATGTCGGCGGCGGACATTCAGGTGCTCGGTCGGATCGACGGCGGCCATGATTTTGTCGATCTGCAGCGTCACCCAACGGCGGTGACTGAGCCGGGAGTGCTGATTGTGCGGCCCAGTGAGGCGTTGTTCTTTGCTAACGTCGAGCGAGTTCTTGGTGCAGCTTTGCACTTGATTCGTCATTCGGACGTGGCGCTGCACACGGTGATTCTCAGTCTGGAGGAAACCCCGGATCTGGACGGCACCAGCATTGAGGCGATCCAGGAGTTCTTCCTGCGGGTGCATCAGGAGGGCAAGCGCCTGATTCTGGCGCGACTCAAGCATGAGGCGCTGGCCGTGTTGGAGGCGTTGCCGGAGGTAACGGCCAACGGGGTGATACTCAGCGGGCTGAGCGTCGATGGTGCGGTGCAGCAGGCCTTGAAGCCTGCTCCCACAGGTCCCCAGACATAAAAAAACGCCGCGCATCTCACGATGGGCGGCGTTTTCTATTGCTTTGTAACGTTAGGCTTGAACGACTGGAATCTTGGCGTTCGCAGCGGCTTCACGGAACTCGGCGATCTGGTCGAAGGACAGGTAGCGGTAGACATCGGCCGCCATGCTGTCGATCTTGCCAGCGTATTCCATGTACTCCTCGACGGTCGGCAGGCGACCCAGGATCGAAGCCACGGACGCCAGCTCGGCCGAAGCCAGGTAGACGTTCGCGCCGTCGCCCAGACGGTTCGGGAAGTTACGGGTCGACGTCGAGACCACGGTGCTGTTCGGCTCAACGCGTGCCTGGTTACCCATGCACAGCGAGCAGCCTGGCATTTCCATGCGTGCGCCGGCCTTGCCGTAGATGCCGTAGTAGCCTTCTTCGGTCAGTTGGTGAGCGTCCATCTTGGTCGGCGGCGACAGCCACAGACGGGTTGGCAGCTGACCCTTGACCTGATCCAGCAGTTTACCGGCAGCACGGAAGTGACCGATGTTGGTCATGCACGAACCGATGAACACTTCGTCGATCTTCTCGCCAGCCACGCTGGACAGCAGACGGGCGTCGTCCGGATCGTTCGGCGCGCACAGTACCGGCTCGTTGATGTCGGCCAGATCGATTTCGATGACTTCGGCGTATTCGGCGTCGGCATCGGCTTCCATCAGCTCAGGGTTGGCGATCCAGGCTTCCATCGCTTGCGCGCGACGTTCCAGGGTACGCGCATCGCCGTAGCCTTCGCCGATCATCCAGCGCAGCAGGGTGATGTTGGACTGCAGGTACTCGGTGATCGACTCTTTCGACAGCTTGATCGTGCAACCGGCAGCCGAACGTTCGGCCGAGGCGTCGGACAGTTCGAACGCCTGTTCCAGGGTCAGACCTTCCAGACCTTCGATCTCCAGGATGCGGCCGGAGAAGGCGTTTTTCTTGCCTTTCTTCTCGACGGTCAGCAGACCGTTCTGGATGGCGAAGTAAGGGATGGCATGAACCAGGTCACGCAGGGTGATGCCAGGTTTCATTTTGCCTTTGAAGCGCACCAGGATCGATTCCGGCATGTCCAGCGGCATGACGCCGGTGGCAGCGGCGAACGCGACCAGACCGGAACCGGCCGGGAACGAGATGCCCATCGGGAAGCGGGTGTGCGAGTCACCACCGGTACCTACGGTGTCCGGCAGCAGCATGCGGTTCAGCCACGAGTGGATGATGCCATCGCCCGGACGCAGGGAAACGCCGCCGCGGGTCATGATGAAGTCAGGCAGGGTGTGGTGGGTGGTCACGTCGATCGGCTTCGGATACGCCGCGGTGTGGCAGAAGGACTGCATCACCAGGTCAGCGGAGAAGCCCAGGCACGCCAGGTCTTTCAGTTCGTCACGGGTCATCGGACCGGTGGTGTCCTGAGAGCCGACGGTGGTCATTTTCGGTTCGCAGTAGGTGCCAGGACGAACGCCTTTGCCTTCTGCCAGACCGCACGCCTTGCCGACCATTTTCTGCGCCAGGGTGAAGCCCTTGGTGCTTTCAGCCGGTGCTTCCGGCTTCTTGAACAGATCGAATGCCGGCAGACCCAGTTCGGCACGAGCCTTCTCGGTCAGGCCACGGCCGATGATCAGCGGAATACGACCGCCGGCACGGACTTCGTCCAGCAGCACAGGGGTCTTCATTTCGAAGGTGGTGATGACTTCGTCGGTACCGTGCTTGCAGACTTTGCCAGCGTGCGGGTACAGGTCGATCACGTCGCCCATGTTCATGTTCGACACGTCGAACTCGATTGGCAGTGCGCCGGCATCTTCCATGGTGTTGTAGAAGATCGGAGCGATTTTGCTGCCGAAGCAGAAACCGCCAGCGCGCTTGTTCGGCACGTAAGGGATGTCGTCGCCGAAGAACCACAGCACCGAGTTGGTCGCCGATTTACGCGAGGAACCGGTACCGACCACGTCACCGACGTAGGCGATCGGGAAGCCTTGACCGCGCATTTCTTCGATCTGCTTCATCGGGCCGGTCTTGCCTTGCTCGTCCGGAACGATGCCGTCACGGGCCATTTTCAGCATGGCCAGGGCGTGCAGCGGGATGTCAGGACGCGACCAGGCGTCTGGTGCAGGCGACAGGTCGTCGGTGTTGGTTTCGCCGGTGACCTTGAATACGCGCAGGCTGATCTTGTCGGCCAGGACAGGACGCTTCTTGAACCACTCGCCGTCAGCCCAGGATTGCAGCACGGCCTTGGCGTGAACGTTGCCGTTCTTGGCTTTTTCAGCCACGTCGTGGAAGGCATCGAACATCAGCAGGGTGTGCTTGAGTTCTTCGGCAGCCACTGGCGCCAGCTCGGCGTTGTCCAGCAGTTCAACCAGAGTCACGATGTTGTAGCCGCCCTGCATGGTGCCGAGCAGTTCTACAGCGCGCTTCTTGTCCAGCAGAGGGGAGGTGACTTCGCCTTTGGCCAGGGCCGACAGGAAACCGGCTTTGACGTAAGCGGCTTCGTCCACTCCTGGTGGTACGCGATTGGTGATCAGGTCAACGAGGAAAGCTTCTTCGCCAGCCGGAGGATTCTTCAGCAGCTCGACCAGGCCTGCAGTTTGTTCGGCGTTAAGCGGCTGGGGAACGATACCCAGGGCTGCACGCTCTTCGATATGTTTGCGGTAGGCTTCAAGCACAGTTATTACCCTCATCAGTGGTCCCAAATGGGTGTCCGGGACGCTCATCCCGAAATTGCCGTACTCATGCACCGCACGACGTTGTGGGTCGTTTGGCCAGAATTACCGGCAATTCCTTACAGAAGCTGCTTTCAAAGTTTTACGCCTGCAGAACGGGGAGCTGATGAGGGTTGGCGTTGGGCTTTTCCCCGCTGGAAAAACCCTTCGCCAACACCGCTCTGAAGGAACGACTGTGCTCGTGACGCTTTGAAAACAGCTTCTAACGGACATTGGCGCCTTAAAAGGCTGGCTGATTCTACGGCAAAAAAAATTTAAAGGTAAGTCGCGCTCTATTGGACTTTGGTGGCGTTGTGCGCGGGCGAGGCAAACCGCGAGCCAGCGCTTGCCCCTGACGTTTGAGGGGTGATCAATGCCCGACAAAGGGCTAACATGCCGGCCTGTTCCGCGTTTCAGTGTTTTGCCAATTTATGCCCAATCAGACCATCAAGACCCCCTGCGTCGGCCTCTGCTCCACTGTTTACGGAGATCTGGTGTGCCGTGGCTGCAAGCGTTTCCACCACGAAGTGATCCACTGGAATGGTTACGGCGAGGAGGAAAAGCGTGCGGTGTGGTTGCGTCTGGAGCAATTGCTGTCACAAGTGATGGCGAGCAAGGTCGAGATCTTCGATCCGGCGCGCCTTCGCCAACAGCTGGAGCAGCGCAAGATCCGCTTCGTGCCGCATCAGTCGGAATATTGCTGGGCCTATCAGCTGATTGCGCGCGGGGCGCGGGTGATCATTAATCTGGAAGCCTACGGGATGGTGTTGCTGCCGGAGTTCCGCGACTGGAACCTGCCGGAGTTGCGCGATGCCATTGATCGGGAATTTTTCCTGCTGTCGGAAGCGCATTATCAGCGCTACATCGCCCCTGGCTTCCTGAAAGACGCCTTCGGCGCCTGAAGATCAAAAGCTTCGCGAGCAAGCCCGCTCCCACAGGAGATTGCATTCCAATTGTGGGAGCGAGCCTGCTCGCGAAGGCGCCGGTTCAGGCACCGTAATCCTCAGTGCTTCACCGCCAACTCCACCAGATGATCCTCAACCTCCTGCGGCTTGAGCACCAGCACGTCGCTTTCCAGTGCATCCAGCACCACTTCGGCGGTATTGCCGATCAGTGCGCCCGACAACCCGGTCCGCGCCACGGTGCCGATCACGGTCACTGCCGCTTGCAGTTTGTGCGCCATGAACGGAATCAGCACATCCGCCGGGCCTTCCTCGATGTGCAGGTGTTCGTCGTCCACATCGAACTCGGCCTGAAACGCCTTGCACTGTTCGCGGTATTTCGCCTCGATGGTTTCCTTGAGTTGAAAGGTCGGATCCGCTGCCGAGAGCATGGGTGACGGATGCGCCGTGATCACATGCAGATGCGCCTTGGCGAGGCTGGCAATGTCGTAGCCGTGATCAATGATCGTGGTGTGCAAATGCCGGTGTTCGCCATCGGCATTGCCCACGTCCACGGCCGCAAGAATCACCCGGTCTTTCCAGGAAGTGGATGTTTTTACCAATAGCACCGGGGTCGGGCAGTGGCGCAGCAGTTTCCAGTCCGCCGGCGTCAGCAGAGCCTTTTTCAGCGCACTGTCGGGATAGTGCTGCTTGATCACCAGCCCGCAGCCTTCGGCCTGCTGCACATCGATGATGGTTTCGTGCAGGCTCTCGTTCCATGCCTGTTCGGTGGTCGCGCTGTAGCCATCCGCCAGCAGCGCGGCTTTGAGCACGCCGAGCATGCCGGCGTGGTCGTGCTTGCGGTCGCACACCAGCAAGTGGAGATGGGCCTGGGTCACGCCGGCGATCAGCTTGGCGCGCTTGAGCGCCAGGCTTTCCGAATGTTCGGGTTCGATGACCACCAGAATGCTGCGAATGGCTTGCATGAGCGGAGTCTCCAGCAAAGAAAAGGCACGGCGTTGCACAACTATAGTTGCTGCTCATGCGCCTGCGACTTGATGCATATCAACGCCTGCGACTGGTGGTCTGCGGGCAGGCCGGTATAATCGGCGCCCTTCGCGCCAATACCTTTACCGTGAGCCCCATGATCCTTCCCGAAATCCACGAATTCCTTGGCTGCCGCACGCCCGACGCCTGGGTCCAGGCGGCACTGGCCGATCAAGAAACCCTGCTGATCGACCACAAGAACTGCGAGTTCAAGGCCGCCAGCACCGCGCTGAGCCTGATTGCCAAGTACCATTCCCACGTCGACCTGATCAATATGATGTCGCGTCTGGCCCGGGAAGAACTGGTGCACCACGAACAAGTCATGCGCATCATGAAACGCCGCAAGATCGAGCTGCGCCAGTTGCACGCCGGGCGTTACGCCTCGGGCCTGCGCAAAGTGGTGCGCAGCCATGAGCCGGTGAAACTGGTGGATACCCTGGTGGTCGGTGCATTTATCGAAGCGCGCAGTTGCGAGCGTTTCGAAGCGCTGGTGCCGCATCTGGACGAAGAACTCGGCAAGTTCTATTTCGGCCTGCTGAAAAGCGAGGCGCGGCACTTCCAGGGTTATCTGAAACTGGCTTACCAGTACGGCGACGCGAAGGACATCGCTCAGGTGATCGACAAGGTGCGTGCTGCCGAGCAGGAGCTGATCGAGTCGCCGGATGAAGAATTCCGCTTTCACAGTGGTGTGCCGGCCGCGGCCTGAAACACAAACTGTTAAAAACTCTTAAGAGTATGAAATATCACCGAGAACCGGCCCCTGCGGCCGGTTTTTGCTGCCCGAAACAACGCCTCTCCGACGAATCCCGCCATACTGTCGCCCACTTCACACATGGGTTGGCAGACGGTCGTTATGGATAACCTGGGTTTTGGCAAAGTCCTGCTGGTCGAAGACGATGAGCGTCTGGCCACGTTGATTGCGCACTTTCTCGAACAACATGGCTACGAGGTGCGCGCGGTGCATCGCGGTGATCTGGCAGTGGCCGCGTTTCTCGAGTTCCAGCCCAAAGTGGTGGTGCTCGACCTGATGCTGCCGGGGCAGAGCGGCCTGCACGTGTGCCGGGAAATCCGCAGCGTGTCGGACACGCCAATTGTCATCCTTACCGCCAAGGAAGACGACCTCGACCATATTCTCGGCCTGGAATCCGGCGCTGACGACTACGTGATCAAACCGATCAAACCGCCGGTACTGCTCGCTCGGCTGCGCGCCTTGCAGCGGCGGCAGATGCCGGAAGCTGGCGTGGTCAGTGCGCTGGAGTTCGGGCGCTTGAGCATCGATCGCAGCTGTCGCGAAGTGCGTCTGGCCGGCGAGATCATCGAAATGACCACCATGGAATTCGAGCTGCTGTGGTTGCTGGCCAGCGCCGCGGGCAAGACCTTGTCCCGCGATGACATTCTCAACCGCATGCGCGGTATCGCCTTCGACGGGCTCAATCGCAGCGTCGACGTGTACATCAGCAAGTTGCGCAACAAACTCAAGGACAATCCCCGCGAACCGGTGTGCATCAAGACCGTGTGGGGCAAGGGGTATCTGTTCAATCCGTTCGCGTGGGAGCTGTAGATGCTGCGGTTATTCCTCGGGCTGTTTCTGGTGATGACGGTGGGCCTGGTCCTGGCCCTGCAAACTGTCGAGCGTACGTTCGATGCCTTGCTCGACTATCAGATGCAGGACTACAACCGCGAGGCGGTGCGTGGTCAGGCCTGGACGCTGGGGGAGTTGCTGCGCAACCTCGACGGCCCGGCCCGTGAAAAACAATTGCAGGCCCTGCGCCCGCACTATGGCCTGGGGTTGACCTTGGTCGACGCCGATCAACTGGCGCTCAGCGACGAGGAAAAAGCCGAGCTTGCTCAAGGCTTGCTGGTGATCCGCGACAAATACACCCAATACATTTCAGCCATCGACGGCGGCTCGCAACTGCTCAGCATTCGCTTGCCCGCCGAACCCAGCCTGATGCCGTTCTACATTGCCGGTGCCTACTTGATGATCGCCGTGCTGATCGGCTGTGTGTTGTTTTTCTGGGTGCGTCCGCACTGGCGCGATCTGGAAAAACTGCGTCTGGCCGCCGAGCGCTTTGGCGACAACGACCTGTCGGTGCGCATTCAACTGTCCAAGCGCTCGAACATTCGCGATCTGGCTGAACACTTCAACCTGATGGCGGCGCGCATCGAGAGTTTGATCGCCAATCAGCGTGAGCTGACCAACGCGGTTTCCCACGAACTGCGCACGCCGATTGCGCGATTGTCGTTCGAACTCGACCAGCTCAAGCAGCAACCGGACGCCAGCCAGAACCGCGAACTGATCGCCGACATGTACGCCGACCTTGGCGAGCTGGAAGAAATGGTCTCCGAGCTGCTGACCTACGCCAGCCTCGAACGTGGCGCGACGGTGATCAAGTGCGAAAACATTCAAGCGGCCAACTGGCTCGACAGCGTGGTCGGCAGCGTGGCGCTGGAGGCGGAAGCGGCGGGGGTGCAGTTGCTGATTGGTGACTGCCTGCTCGACACCGTACGCATCGAGCCGCGCTTTATGGCGCGCGCAGTGATCAATCTGCTGCGCAACGCCATTCGTTATGCCGAGCGCCGTGTCGAAGTGACGCTGGTGCGCAGCGGCGATTACTACGAAGTGCGGGTCAACGACGACGGTCCGGGTGTGCCGGTGGAAGGTCGGGAGAAAATCTTCGAGCCGTTCTCGCGGCTGGATGCCAGTCGCGATCGGCGTACCGGCGGTTTCGGCCTGGGTCTGGCGCTGGTGCGGCGGGTGTCGCAGTCCCATGGCGGGCAGGTCGAGGTCGGGGAATCGGTGTGGGGTGGGGCGTCGTTCCGGATGACCTGGGCGCATCTGGACTGATTTGTGTAGACAGGTTGGGCCCTATCGCGAGCAGGCTCACTCCTACATTTGGAATGCATTCCCTTGTAGGAGTGAGCCTGCTCGCGATAGAGCCATCAATCACAACACAACCCCCTGCTCATTTGACCAACCCCAACCGCTCATGCCACTGCGCAATCGACTCCTCGGGATACACCGCAAACTGCTTGTCCTTGGGTTTCGCATCCACCTCGACCCAGGGCGCCTTCGACCCCAGCATCAAATGTGTGTGCTGCGGCGGCACCGGCAGTGGCGTATCGATGGCCGAGGCGAATGGATGAATCAACTCCGGCCATTCCGGGCTGAACAGCCACAAGCCGCTGCCGCACTGTGAGCAGAAATGCCGCTCGGCGGTGCTGCGATGGGCACGTTTTTCACCTGCTTCCTTCATCTTCGCGTGGTAGATGCTGATGTGCTTGCGCCCCTGAATCTTGAGGCTGGCCGCATCGCCACCGAGATTGATTGCATAGCCGCCACCGCCCTGAGTCTTGCGGCAGATCGAGCAGTAGCAGCGTTGATAGGGGTAGGGATGGGCGCTGGTCAGGCTGAAAGTGACGGCGCCGCAATGGCAGGAGCCTTCGAGGTGCATGAGGGGCCTCCGGTTGGCTGAAGGGGTGCGGTTGAGCCTAGAAGATTTGTGGCGATCATGCAGACGCTTTCGCGAGCAGGCTCGCTCCCACAGGGAAGCGCGTTCGAGAATGTGGGAGCGAGCCTGCTCGCGAAGAACGATAGCTCTGTCGCACTGGACGCCCACCGCCAGCCCGGTCAGCATGTCCCAAAAAAAGGCACCCCAACCCATGCGAAGACTCCCCTCACTGGCGGCCCTGCGAACCTTTGAATGCGCCGCCCGCCACGCGCATTTCGGCCGGGCTGCCGCCGAGTTGTGCGTCACCGACAGCGCGGTCAGCCACCAGATCCGGCAGCTCGAAGAGCAGCTCGGCGTCTCGCTGTTCATTCGCGAAGGCCGGCAGATCCGCCCGACCATCGCCGCCGGACGCCTGATGCAGAGCCTGCAGCAGGCCTTCGAACTGATCGGCGAGGCCTGTGATGAACTGCGCGATCCTTCCTCGCTGGCGGTGTTGCGCCTGGCGGTTACCGCCGAGCTGGCGCAAAAGTGGCTGATGAACCGCCTCACCGATTTCTACGCGCGCTATCCGCACATCACCCTGCATCTCTACGAACAGCCGATCGACGCCAGCGCGCCGGGCGAAGACATTGACCTGGCGATCACCTACGGCACCGGCCCGGTGGACAGCAGCGCCTACTTCGTACGGCCGTTGCCTGCGCTGCAATTCTTCCCGGTATGCAGCCCGGGGCTGTTCAATCAGGGCAGTCTGAAATCCCCGAAAGACCTGGCGCGCCACTGCCTGCTGCACGACGATCAGGACGGCAAGACCTGGACCGCCTGGCTCACCAGTCACGCCGGCGATCTGCGCCCGCAGCGCCAGTTGTATTTCGCCCATGCCGGTCTGGCGCTGGAAGCGGCGGCGCAGGGGCAGGGCGTGGCGATGGGCGACAACCTCACCGCGCAGGAGGACTTGCTGAGCGGGCGGCTGGTGCGGCCATTCACCTTGAGCATGACCGCGCTCGGCCAGTACGCGCTGGTCTGCGAACGGCTGCGCCTGGAGCGGCCGGCGGTGGCGCAGATGCTTGAATGGTTCAACGATCAACTGGCCGATTGATGAGTTGAATTCAACTGTTCCGCAATATTCATCGTTGGCGGGCCAGCCGTCCGTGACCGTAGCCTGTGGTCATTCCCAACCCCAAGACGAGGTTTGACCATGGCACGTTTGCTCGACTCCACCCCTAAACACGACGGCTTCCGTCTGCCCGGCGAATTCGAACGCAAGGCCGGTTGCTGGCTCGGTTGGCCGGAGCGTACTGACGTGTGGCGTAACGGTGCGAAACCGGCGCAGAAAGTCTGGGTGCAGATCGTCACCGCCATCGCGCAGAGCGAACCGGTCACCGTCTGCGCCTCCGCCGCGCAATTCGCCACCGCCCGCCGCCAGTTGCCGCCACAAGTGCGTGTGGTCGAGATGACCTGCAACGACACCTGGTTCCGCGACAGCGGTCCGTGCTTCGTGGTCAACGACCAGAGCGGCGAAGTGCGCGGCGTCGACTTCGAGTTCAACGCCTACGGCGGCCTCGACGGCGGGCTGTATTACCCGTGGGACAAGGACGACCAGATCGCCAGCAAGATCCTCGAAATCGAACGCTTCGACCGTTACCGCGCACCGCTGATTGCCGAACTCGGCGGCATCCAGAGCGATGGTCAGGGCAGCATCCTCACCACCGAACAGTGCCTGCTCAACCGCAATCGCAACCAGCATCTGGGCAAGGACGAAGTAACCCGGCGCCTGACCGATTACCTCGGCGCCGAACAAGTGATCTGGCTGCCACGCGGCTGCAAGTTCGACGAAACCGATGGCCATGTCGATGACCTCGCCTGCTTCGTCCGCCCCGGCGAAGTGGTGCTGCAATGGACCGACAACCGCGACGATCCGCAGTGGGAAATCTATCAAGAGGCCTACGACATCCTGCGCAGCACCCGCGACAGCCGTGGCCGCGAGTTGATCGTGCACAAGCTGCCGCAACCGGACGTGCTGGAGTGGACCGCCGAAGAAGCCGAAGGCCTCGATCAGCAGGACAGTACCCACACCCGTCAGGCCGGCACCCGAATCTGCGCGTCGTATATCAACTACTACGCCGGCAACAGCTCGATCGTGGTGCCGCTGTTCGGTGATCGCAACGATCAGGTGGCGCTGGCGACCCTCGCCGAACTGTTCCCGCAGCACAAGATTGTCGGCATCGAGAATTCCCGGGAAATCCTCCTCGGTGGCGGCAACGTCGCGTGCATCACCATGCCGCAATACGCCGGCCAGAAAAAAGGAGCCTGACCATGGGCCTGCACAAACTGAGTAAAGCGTTATTGCTGGTGCTTGCACCCCTGTGTGTGCAGGCCGCCGACACCGCCAGACCGGTGGTTAATCTGTATATCTGGGGCGAGTACCTGGCCCCGGATACGCTGAAGAACTTCGAGGCGCAGACCGGTATTCAGGTGGTCGCCGATCACTTCGATTCGCTGGAAACCGTGGAGACCAAACTGCTCACCGGACGCAGCGGGTATGACCTGGTACTGACCGCCGGCCAGCACCTGTCGCGGGCCATTGAAAGCGGTGCGATCCAGCCGCTGGACAAGGCCCGGGTGCCGCACTTTGCCGGGGTTGGCGAGGAGTTCCGCCAGCACATGGCGGTGTTCGATCCGGGTAACCGTTACGCCGGCATTTATGCCTGGGGCACCACCGGCGTCGGCTATCAGGAGCAAGCGATCAAGCAGCGTTTACCAGAAGCGCCGACCGACAGCTGGGCGATGCTGTTCGACCCGGCGGTGGTGGCGAAATTTGCCGATTGCGGGGTGAGTCTGCTCAACGATCCAAACGAAGTGTTCGCCGCAGTCATGAAGTACCTGGGCCTGGACATCAACCGGCAGAACCTTGATGACTTGAAACTCGCCGAGCAGCAACTGGCGAAGATCCGCCCGTACATTCGCTACTTCGACAACGATCTGAACATCAGCGACCTGGCCAACGGCAACACCTGCGTGGCGATGTCGTGGAATGGCAACGTGGCGATTGCGGCGGGGCAGGCGCAAGCGGCGAACAAGCCGTTCCAGCTCAGTTACCGTATCCCCAAAGAAGGCACGTTGATCTGGTTTGACGCCATGGTCATTCCCAAGGATGCGCCGCATCCACAGGCCGGGCTGGCGTTGATGGATTACCTGATGACGCCTGAGGTGATCGCGCCGATCACCGACACCATCCACTACGCCAATGCGATCACGGCGGCGGATGGTCTGGTGGATGCGTCGATCCGTAATGATCCGGGGACGTATCCGTCGGAGGCGGTGCGGGCTTCGCTGTATAGCAAGAATGACAATGGCAAGGCGTTCAATCGGGCTTTGATTCGGGCGTTCAGCAAGTTGAAGTCAGGTCTTTGATTTGAGGTTGAGTCGACGGGCGCCTTCGCGAGCAAGCCCGCTCCCACATTTTGAAATGCGTTCCTCTGTGGGAGCGGGCTTGCTCGCGAAGAACGATAACGCGGTCTAGACCTTGGCAACGCGCCACAAATACCAAGCTGCCACCGTCCGATACGGACTCCACGCCAAGCCGATCTCGATCATCTGCCTGCGCGTCGGCTGTACCTCCAGCGCCTTCAATCGGCGATAGCCCTCGCGCACGCCAAAATCATCCGCCGGCAGAATATCCATGCGCTCCAGGCTGTAAATCAGCAGCATCTCCACGGTCCAGCGGCCAACCCCGCGCAGGCTGACCAGGCGTTCGATCAGCGCTTCATCCTCCATTGCCAGCGCGGTGGGATAATCCGGCACTACACCGTCCAGCGTTGCCTGGGCGATGCCCTGAATGGTCGCAATCTTGCCCGCCGAAAAACCGCAGCCGCGCAGTTGATCGAAGTCGGTCGCGAGAATCTGTTCAGGCCGGGGAAACGTCTGCCCCGGAAACAGCGCCACCAGACGCCCGACAATTGCATCCCCAGCCTTGGCGTGCAGTTGCTGATAAGCAATTGCCCGCACCAGCGATTCGTAAGGGTCACGCGCCGGGTGCGGTTGATGCAGGCACTGGCCGACGGCTGCAACGTGGCGCTGCCAGTCCTCGTCGAGCGCGGCCAGAAATTCGCTGGCCGCCTGATAACGATCCGGCATGCTATTTCAGCAGTCCGTTGACTTCGCCGTAGGTCAGCGCCTTCAGATCATGGGTGTCGAGCTTGCCGCTGGCGAGGAAGCTTTTCACCAGCGAGCCCATTGCGCCGTAGAGGAACTCGGCGATCCCGGACCCGGCGCTCAAGCGCCGCACGCCCAGAGCTTGCAGCTCGGTCGGCGACGGCAGGCAGGCGAAGCCGAGCACGTTCACCGGCAGTGACGTGCCCTTGCAGATTGCCTCGATTTCATAAGCGGCGGTCACGCCAGCGGCAAACAAACCATCGGCTCCGGCCGCCTGATACAACCTCGAACGGCGCAGGGTTTCGGCGACGCGATCCTCGGCCGGGACCAGACCCTTGAGGTAGACGTCAGTGCGCGCGTTGATGAACAGCTTCACATCACGCTTCTGAGCAATCTGCCGTGCTACTTCGATCTTGCGCGCCAACAGCTCCGGGGCGCCGCTGCCGTCCTCGATATTGATCCCGACCGCACCGGCGGCAAGCACCGCGTCGATCACTTCGGCCACGCGCTTGAGGTCATCGGAATAACCCGCCTCGATGTCCACGCTCAGCGGCACCTGGATCACCCGCGCGATGGATTCCACGGTTGAAATCAGCAGTTCGAGGGGCAGGGTGTTGCCGTCTGGATAGCCATGCGCCCAAGCGACTGCCGCGCTGCTGGTGGCGACCGCTTTACCGCCTGCATGCTCGACCAGTCGCGCGCCAGTGGCGTCGGCGACGTTGGTCAGGATCAGCAGACCTTCCTGGTGTAACTGGTGGAACCGAGTGTCGAGCGCGTTCATCGAAATCCCTTCTTGTAAGTGGAGCGAAGTGTCAGAAAACCAGTGGTTGCGTGAGCTGCACCGCAGCGTTTTCCAGCCTCAGCAGAAACGCCTTGCGCGGCTGTCCACCACCATAGCCGGTCAGCGTACCGTCCGCACCGATCACCCGATGGCACGGAACCACGATCGACAGCCGATTGTGCCCATTGGCCAAACCTACCGCGCGACTGGCGCCGGGTTTGCCCAGGCGTGAGGCGATGGCGCCGTAGGTGCTGGTCTGGCCATAAGGAATTTGCAGCAGTTGCTCCCAGACTTGCCGGTCGAACGCGCTGCCGGGCAGGTGCAGCGGGACGCTGAACAGAGTGCGGGTCCCGGCAAAATATTCGTTGAGTTGCTCTTCGATCTGCCGCAAATGCGCGTTGTGTCCCGGTGCGACCACGTAGCCATGGCGGGCCTGCAGTTCCTCGACCTCGCGGGTCAGCGCCGGGCGATCGAGAAACTCCAGCAACACCAGTCCGCGACGTTCGGCCATCGCGATCATCGGCCCCAGCGGCGTGGTCAGGCGGGTGAACAGCAGCGGTTCACTGTTGGCCGCACGACCCGGGGTGATGTGGAACGACTTCTGGAACGCATCGCGAAAACCGCTGAGCGATTCGTAGCCGGAATCGAACGCCGCATGATCAATCGAGGTGCCTTGGCGAATGCCGCCCAGTGCCATGCCGAGCCGGCGCGTGCGCAGCCACGCATGAAAGGTCATGCCGAAATGCTGCTTGAACCAGCGCCGCAGCTTCAGCGGTTCGATGCCTTCGGCCAGCAGTTGCGCATCGCTCCAGCGCATTTCCGGGTCGGCATCGACGGCGGTGAGCAGGCGCTGCACCCAGTCGGGGGCGATGGCTGCGGCGTCCAGCGGCTTGCAGCGCAGGCAGGCGCGATAACCGGCGCTCAAGCACTCATCGGCATGGGCGAAGAATTCGACGTTCTCCGGTTTCGGCTTGCGCGCCGTGCAGCTGGGGCGGCAGAAGATCCCGGTGGTTTTCACGGCCGTGAAGAACACCCCTTCGTAGGCGGTGTCGCGTTCGAGCATGGCGCGAACCATCTCGGCGTGGGGCGGCAGGAGTGCGGTTTGTATGTTCATGGGCAGAGCTTAAATCCAGGATTTCGATGGCTCCACCGAAAAATCGACAGTGAATTTTTTCGATTCTGCACCACAATCAGCGGATCGCCGATTCGCTGGAGCCAACCATGCCACCGTTCATCATTCAACATATTGATCACATCGTCCTGCGTGTCGCCGATCTGCAACGCAGTATCGAGTTCTACCGCCAGGTCTTCGGCGCCGAGGTGGTCAGGCACAACGAACCATTGGGTCTGGTGCACCTGCGCGCCGGCACCTCGATGATCGACCTCGTCGACTTGCAAGGCGAACTGGGCAAAAAGGGTGGCGGGGCGGCCGGTACCGAGCGGCGCAACGTCGATCACTTCTGCCTGCGCATCGAGCCGTTCGATGAACTGGCGCTGACCGAGCACTTGCAGGCGCAAGGTCTGACTGTGGAAAAAGCCGCCCGACGCTTCGGCGCCGGGGGCTACGGCCTGTCGTTGTATTGCTTCGACCCGGACGGCAATCAGGTCGAACTCAAAGGGCCGTCCGAGGCCTAGGTATCACGCGCGTTTCGCCAGCAACAACACCGAAGCCGCCGCCGACAGCAGCCCCGCGCAGCAACGGTTGAAGATCCGTTTGCCGCGCGGCTCGGCGAACCAGCGGCGCATGTGCAGGCCCATCCACGCATAGGCGCCGATGGCAATCCATTCCAGCAGCAGAAACAGCGCGCCGAGCACCGCGAATTGCGCCGGCACCGGGCGGCTCGGATCAACGAATTGCGGCAGAAACGCGGTGAACAACAGGATCGCTTTCGGGTTGCCCGCCGCCACCAGAAACTCCTGACGCGCCAGCCGCCAGAACCCCACCGACGCTCCGGCGACCTGCTGCTCGGCCTCGGGGTTGGCGCGCCAGAGTTGCCAGGCCAGGTACAGCAGGTACGCCGCGCCAATGATCTTGATCGCATGGAACAGCCATTCCGAGGTCTGCAGCACCGCCGACAATCCAGCGCCGGCGAGGGCAATCATTGCGGCGAATGCAACGATTCGCCCGATACCGGCGGCGCAGGCCTGACGATAGCCGTAGCGGGTGGCATTGCTCACTGACAGCAGGTTGTTCGGGCCGGGGGCCATGTTCAGGGCGAAACAGGCCGGGAGAAACAGCGAAAGCGTGGCGAGATCCATGGGCTTGGGCTCCGGAAACGATGACGCTTTTTTATCACAGGCGGCGGGCGCGCTGACCCGTACAGTCACGCGGTGCTGTCGCGGTACAGCATCGGCAGCCCTTTAATCGAGTCGAACTTTTCTGATTCTTCAGAACTCTGAAAGGTCTGAAGGCGATGGTTTGGTCAGAAAAATCTGTGCGCCAAGTCAGAAAAAGGCGTTTGCCGTGTAATATCCGTCCAAAGCTGCAAACACCCTGCCGGCCCCGAAGCGGCCCCACCAAGAGCGATCTACATGCAAGCAAAGGCCCGTGAAGTTTATGTGCCACCGGTGCTGCAAGATCTGCGAGCCGGCACTGCCGAACTGCACATCGCACTGGAAAAACGTCTTCCTTTTTTCTCCGATACCCTCGATTCCAACGCTTTTTTACGGCTGATGCAGGCCTACTACGGTTTTTATCGACCGCTGGAAAGTGCACTGCTCGACAGTGGCGTGATCCCGGTCGATTTCGATCTTGCGCCACGTCTCAAGGCGCCGACCCTGTTCAATGATCTGCAGGCGCTGGGCCTGACGGCCGAGGCCATCGCTCGCTTGCCACTGTGTCAGTCGTTGCCGGTGATCGACTCCAGCGATGCCTGCCTGGGGGTGTTGTACGTGCTGGAAGGGGCAACCCTCGGCGGGCAGATCCTGCGCCGCGAAATCGCCTCGCGGTTGAGCCTGAACGCCGACAATGGCGCGGCATTCCTCGATATTTATGGCGCCGCCACCGGCCGCCGCTGGCGCGCTTTCATTGAATACCTGGGCAGTCGATCGCTGGATGCGAGCGAACGTGAAGCCGTGGTTGCGGCGGCCCGAACCACATTCAGTTGTTTCGAGCGCTGGCTCGAAAGCCGGGAGGTACTGGCATGAACCCGCAAGACCAAGAAGCCTTTGAAGAACTGCTGGCCAACTGTGCCGACGAACCGATCCGCTTTCCCGGGGCAATCCAGCCCCACGGCCTGTTGCTGACTCTGAGCGAGCCGGCGCTGGACATCATTCAGATCAGCGCCAACGTCGAGACCCTGCTGGCACGCCCGGCGCAAGAACTGATCGGCCAGCCACTGCACGAATTGCTGGGTGAGACGCACGCGGCGGCCGTGCGCGAGGCGTTGCAACAACCGGTATTTGCCGATGCCGGACCGCTGCACTTTCGCCTCAACGGCACCGCGTTCGAAGGTCTGCTGCACCGTCATCAAGGCGTGTTGATTCTGGAACTGGAAATCCACGTCGAGAACTTCCAGCCGCGCAACGTCGCCGGCAACCAGACCCATCTGGGGCGCATGCTCCAGCGACTGCAAGCGGCCACTTCGCTGCAGGCGCTGTACGACATCAGCGTCAAGGAAATCCAGGCAATGACCGGTTACGATCGGGTGCTGATCTACCGCTTCGAGGAGGAGGGCCACGGTCAGGTGATCGCCGAGGCGTCCGACCCGTCAATGGAAGTGTTTAACGGCCTGTTTTTCCCGGCCTCGGACATCCCCGAGCAGGCGCGCGAGCTGTACCGCACCAACTGGCTGCGGATCATCCCGAATGCCGATTACCAGCCGGTGCCGCTGGTGCCCAAGTTGCGCCCGGACACCCAGACCCCGCTGGACCTGAGTTTTGCCACTCTACGCAGCGTCTCGCCGATTCATTGCCAGTACATGAAGAACATGGGCGTGCTGTCGTCGATGAGCATCTCGCTGCTCAAGGGCGACAAACTCTGGGGCCTGATCAGCTGCGGCAACCGCCAGCCGCTGCACGTGCCGCATGAACTGCGCAGCGCGTGCCAGACCATCGGTCAGGTGCTGTCGCTGCAGATCAGCGCGATGGAAGCGCTGGAAATCAGCCGCCAGCGCGAGGAGAAAGTCGAGGCGTTGGCGCTGCTCAATCAGGTCATGATCGACTCGCCGGAAAACGTCTTCGACGGTCTGGCGCAACAACCCCAAGTGCTTATGGCGCTGGCCGGGGCCGGGGGCATTGCGATCATCGAAGACAAGCAATTGCACCGTTATGGCAACTGCCCGGAGCCGGAAGACATTCGCGCCCTGCACAAGTGGTTGCAGAACACCGGCGAGCCGGTATTCGCCAGCCATCATCTGGCGAGCGTTTATCCGCCAGCCGCGCAGTTTCAGCAAGTGGCCAGCGGCGTGCTTGCCATGAGCCTGCCCAAACCGGTGGACAACGGGGTGATGTGGTTCCGTCCCGAGGTCAAGGAAAACATCAACTGGAGCGGCGACCCGCGCAAACCGCTGGATCTGGAAAATTCCGACGCCGGCCTGCGTCTGCGTCCGCGTACTTCGTTCGAAATCTGGAAAGTCGAGATGGCCGGGATCTCCACCAAATGGAGTCATGGCGATCTGTTCGCGGCCAACGATTTGCGCCGTTCGGCACTGGAAAACGACCTGGCGCGACAGGTACGCCGCGAGCAGGAGGCGGTGCGCGCCCGTGATGAACTGGTGGCGGTGGTTTCCCATGACCTGCGCAACCCGATGACCGTGATTTCCATGCTCTGCGGCATGATGCAGAAGACCTTCAGTTCCGACGGCCCGCACACCTCGCGGCGCATCTCCACGGCTATCGACACCATGCAGCAGGCAGCTGGGCGGATGAACACGCTACTGGAAGATCTGCTCGACACCTCGAAGATCGACGCCGGGCGCTACACCATCGCCCCGCAGACCCTGGATGTCGGGCAGATGTTCGAGGAAACCCAGTCGCTGCTCGGGCCACTGGCGCTGGACAAGGACATCAATATCTCGTTCGAGGCCGATCCCGACCTGAAAATCCACGCCGACCCGGAGCGCCTGTTTCAGGTGCTGTCGAACCTGATCGGCAACGCGATCAAGTTCACCCCGCGCAAAGGTTCGGTGGGCGTGTTGGCCAAGTCTGACGGCAAAGAGATCGTGTTTACCGTGCGCGATACCGGCGAAGGCATTCCCAAGGAAAACCTGGCGCGGGTGTTTGACCGCTACTGGACGGTGAAGGAGGGTAACCCGACCGGAACCGGACTGGGCTTGTACATCACGCAGGGGATTGTTGAAGCCCACGGCGGGCGCATCGAGGCCAGCAGTGAGCCGGGTGAGGGCACGGAGTTTCGGTTTACCGTGCCGGCGATGCTCTCCGGGGAATGAAGAAATCCGTGCCACGTTAAACGGGGCACGGATTTTGGGTGGTTAGCCCAGATCGCTCAACGACATGAACACGTGTTTCGGCATCGGTACAAATCGATTGTTGCGCAGTTGGCTGATCGCATACACCGCGCTGGCGGTACGACCATTGCCGTCGCCGAAGCCTTGAAAGCCGGCGATGGCCGCCAGCAAGTGTTTGTCGAAGTGCTCATGGGTGGCATCGAGCGTCTTCAGATGTTGTTCCAGCGAAGCATAACCGCTGATGCTGCCACCATATTTTGTTGGCTGTCCTACCTCGCGCACAGACTCCGCCAGTTGAGGCACCAATCGAGCGTGGATCTCTTTGACCACGGTCGCATCGGTGAGCGATTTATTGTTGCTCGTATACTCGCGCAGGATCGCGACAATGTGCTCCAGTTCGTTGTCGGAGGACGAACCCTTGACCATCCAGGCTCCGGCTCTCTGCGCATTGTCGGTGAAACCCTGCGGGTTGAACGCCGTTTCGGGCATCACGTCGCTGTAGGGTGGCTTGCCCAGATCCGTCTTCAAGATGCTTTGCTGATGATTCTTCAGATAGATGACTTTCCTGGATTCAAGCTCGGCCATTGATCCAAGTATTTCCGAATAGTCACCAGCTTTTGTAGTGAACTTTGTGCCGTTGAACCGGGGGCCTCTGCTTTTGGTGAAGCTGATCAGTACGTCGTTCGCCGCGGCATGACCGATTAACGATTCCAGTTGCTGGAATCCCTTTGAGGACTGAGTCGCTTCCCTCGTTGCAGCGTTGAACAGATGCTGCAGTTCTGTCGCATTGCCGCCCTTGGGTATGGAAACAACGTCCTGGCTCAGGCGTGTGACGAGCTGTTCGACTGTTTCGAGTGCATCATCCTTGAACAATGCCCGTGCATGCGCCAGCGTCGGCAACGTCATGCGAATCTCCGCTGCAACCCCGGTCTTGCTCAGGGCCTTGACCAGGTCGTACGAGCCGCTGCTGGTACTGCTCAGCGCTCGGAGTTGTCCGGCTCCGGCCCGGATGACGGTATGGCCGAAATGGCTGAGTTTCATCACGCCTTTGCCGACCAGTCTGGCGCCACCGTAAACCAGCTTCGGAACGCCATCGAGCGGATTGAACACCGACAGCGCTACGCTTGCGCCGACCTTGCTCAGGCTTAACAGTCTTGTACTGCTGCCCAGCGCCTTGCTGAACGGCCCCAGCGCTCCGGCAAAGACGAAGAGGATCGCGGTCAGGTCCATCACACAGCTGAATATGGCGCCGCTGCGAAGATCCGGGTCACTGGAGGACAGGCCCCTGATGCACTGGCGGAACGGGATGACGATGTCGAGAATGGTTTCGGTGACGTTGTCCCAGTCATCATGTTTCTTCTCCAGGGCGGGTCTGTCGTAACTGATTGCATAAAACTGATCGTAATGGGTCGGGGGATTATGTTCGGCAATGATTTCGCCGATCTTGTCGAAACGTTCCGAGTTGAAACTGTGCATAGGGCTACGCGTAAGGGGTAGCGCGTCGTCAGGTTCATCGAATTCGGCAAAGCGTTCGAGAATGATGCCCGGCCTGTCTCGCAGCTCCTCGCTCAAGGGGGGCTGGCCTTCGAAGTAGGCGGTTTTCTCGATTCGCGCATGAAGATACGTCAGCGACTTGAAGTCTTTGTCGCCGTTCGGTCCCTCGGTAAACCATCCGATCTCATCGAGTGTCTGGCCGCGGATGTAGGCTCCAGCAAGAGCCGGATTATTGCGGCAAATGCCTTGCAGGGGGAATATTTCAAAACAGTAGAACTGCAATCCATACTTGCAAAACAGCATGTTGCCGAAGCGCGCTGTTTTACGTGGATCAAACGGCACAAAGCTGCTGTTTATCGGGGTTTGTATGGAGAAGTCGCGAACGCTGAATATGGCCACCTTGCCAAATTCAAGTGCCATCCGTTCTTCCAGTGACAATCGTGAAAGTGTCAGGCGCACAGTGGTATTGATGGCCGTTTTGTATTGCTTGAAGTGTTCTTTTACTTTTGCCTTGTAAATATCGTTGATTGGCTCGAGTGTCAGCAGATCCGGATACGCCTTGTAGATACTTGTGCCGGATTGCCTGTCATAGCCCTTTTTGAACAGCAAGTTGCGGGTCATATAAACATCAAGTACGGAATGATAATTGCGTTTGTATCCGTATTCGACCGGCAACGCTATTTGCATCATCGGGTCGCAACCAACGTCGTACAGCTCGGCCTTCGCCAGCTTGCGCCGGCTGACCGGTGGGGTGGCAATCGTTGTCAGTGCGGCGTTGATCGCCTCGATGTGGGCGTTGTATTGGGTGGCTGCCTGCTTGAACAGCTCCTGGGTTGGCAGGTCATTGGCATTCTCAGGTTCCAGGCCATTCAGCATCGACCAGTCCATGATGCCTTGCAGGTTCGCCCAGTCATGCAGGGTCTGCTGTTGTGTACTGGTGGGCAACATAGCGCCCAATTCAAGCAGCTTGTCATAGGACATCTGACTGGACAGGCCAGGCGCGATGCTCTCGGCCAGACTTACCGATTTGCGCAAAATTACCCAGCCTGGCGTGCCGATCTGTAGCGTCGTGGGTGTCCTGACCAGGAATTCGGGCGCAAGTCCGGCGAGGATCAGTTCCAGCGTCATGGGAACTGCATATTCCTTGATACGTCGGCGTCCGAGTGCCTGTTCCAGTGCCAGGTTGACCTCATGGGAGGTAGCCTGCACGTAACCTGGGTTATAGATATTTTGCTCGATGAAATTCTGGTTCTTGTCATCGCGACCCAACGACAAATCCAGCATGACCGCTGCGACCAGCAGGCGACTGCGCTGCGCTGTGCTCAGCACAGTCGCATTGGCCATGGACGGCTCGTTCAACGCTTCGAAGCAGGACTGGGCGAAAGCTTTGGCTTCTTCGGTCTCGATCAGCAGTGCCCAGGCGCGACGCGGGTATTCACGCAGGGCTGTCGGCGTCTCTTTCTTGAGCAGTGCGCCCGCCAGATAATTGATCAGCGGTTCCGCGCGCGGCTCGCCCTTGTCCATCAACTTATGGATGACCTGGTAGATAGCCGATTGCTGATCTTCGTCGATGCACAGCTCTGTTGCGCCGGTTTCGTTCGATATCCCCCAGTAGTTGCCATGTGTCGGTGGCAGCGGCAACGTCAGTTCGAGCCAGGCAATCAGGTTTTGAATCTGTTCCACGCTCTTGGGCAGGTTCAGTTGCTGGAACTGCAGCCAGTTGAGCAAGGGCAGACGGTCGCTTGAAGACACGATGCCACCTGTCATGACTGCACTGCTGGCCAGCAGTTGCAGGTCGGCTTTCAACGAATCAATCTCGTTGATCTGCTGGGTGATATCAATGCGCTCGATAAACGTCCCGACAGTTGTTTGGATTTCATGGACTTGAAAGATTTCGCCCTTTTTATTGACCAGTGTCCAGTTGTCATCATTGATTTCTAACGTATCGACGATTGCAACGAATTGTGGCTGACGTACCAGTTGGCGCAGGACGATGTGTGCCGAAAAATGCGCTTGATTGAATAGACTTCCCTCAAGAGTCGATATGCACAATTGTTTGTTATTAACACGGTTGGTGGGGTAGGCATAGTTGTCGCTGGCCTTGGCCTTTTCCCACTTTTCGAGCATGGCTCTCATTGCCTGCGCAATAGCACGTCGCTCAAGTTGCTCACTTGATAGAGGTGCTGGGGTAAAAAGATTGGTTAAAGTCGTCATTGGGTGTCAGTCCATCCATGGCTATATAGGTGGGTCAATAAACGGGTATAGCGAAGTTTTGTTTTCGCATGGCGACTATATCGGCGCAGTCAGGGTTTGTTCTGCAGTATTGGTTTCAATGTATGTTTCCTGTCGGTCGATACGAGGGCAATTTTGTTCAATACAGGAGGCTATGCCTTAGTTAGCCTGAGTCTCTTTCTCCCCAATCTGCGGCAGGTGCGTTATGAGTCTGATTGTGTCGATGGCGGCGTTCGCGCTGGTGGCGTCCATAACCCCGGGCCCGGTGAACATCGTCGCGCTGAGTTCCGGTGCGCAGTTCGGCTTTCGGGCCAGTCAGCGGCACGTGGCGGGAGCGACGCTGGGGTTTGTGTTGTTGCTGGTACTGATGGGCCTGGGCCTGCATGAAGTCCTGAAACTGTGGCCATTCCTGACCCGGGTGGTGCAATTGGCCGGGGTGGCGTTTCTGTTGTTCATGGCCTGGAAACTGGCTGCCGATGACGGCCAGTTGCATGCCGGCGAGGCGGGGCGGGCGCCGTCGATGTTGTACGGCGCGGTGATGCAATGGCTCAACCCGAAAGCCTGGCTGGCGTGTGTGGCAGGGATGGGCGCGTTTGTCGCCGATGGCGAGGCACGGCTGGTCTGGCAGTTCGCCGCGGTGTATCTGGTGATCTGTTATCTGTCGGTCGGTTGCTGGGTCTATGCCGGGACGTTTCTGCGTGGGTATCTGGGCAATCCGAAGGGGATGCGCCTGTTCAATCGGTTGATGGCCTTGTTGCTGGCGGCGAGCGCGGGTTATCTGCTGTTGCCGTGAGCCCGGCGCCAGGATCAGCCGCGATATTGGCCGGGGGTTGCCGCCAGATGCTGTTTGAACGCGCGCTGAAAATGCGCCTGATCGGCAAACCCCGCTTCCAGTGCGACATCGGCAATCAACTGGCCGCTGCGCAGGCGTTCGCGGGCGAACTGGATGCGCTGGTTGACCACAAAGGCATGCGGGGTCATGCCGTAATGCTGCTTGAACGCACGGATCAGATACGACGGTGACAACTGCGCCGCCGTGCAGATGTCCTCCAGGCTGAGCAGATCGGTGCAGTGTTCGCGAATGAAGTCGGCAGCGCGTTCGAGCTTGAAATTCGGTTCGCGCAACGGTGGTTCAGCCGGGTTCAGGCGTAGTTGCAGATCGCTGAAAAACTCCACCGCTGCGCTGTGTTTGCGCAGTACGTCCTGCTGCTCGTCGACAAGGGTGGCGTAAAGCCCTTGCAGGTCACGAAACAGTCGCGGGTCATCCAGATGAGTAGTGGAGAACCGCCGAAACTCCAGCTCCGCACTGAACCCCAGTTGATGCTGCAAATCCGTCAGCCACGGCGTCTCGACATACAACATCAAGTACGACCACGGCTGATCATCGATCGGATTGCAGGCATGCACGTCGCCCGGGTTCATTAGCACCACAGTGCCGGCGGCGACTTCGAACGTCGATTGCTCATGCACATAAATGCTCCGCCCGGCGGTGATCGCGCCAATTGAAAAATGCGCATGGGAATGGCGCGAGTAGCAGACCTCACGGCCATCGGCGATGGCCCGCGCTTCGATGAAGGGCAGGGCATCGTCGCGCCAGAAGCGAGGGGCTTTTTCAGGGTTTTTGGCGGCAGCGTGTTTCATCGTTATGGTTCCCGGCAGGCCAGAACCGGAGTGTATTAGCTCTGGCCGGCAAAGGCCCGCTCCAGTTCGGCGATGTCGAGTTTTTTCATCTTGAACATTGCCTGCATCGCCCGTTGCGACTTGCTGGTGTCGGGGTCCTGCATCATGTGCATGAACGCCACCGGCACGATCTGCCACGACACCCCGAACTGGTCCTTGAGCCAGCCGCATTGCTGGGCCTCGACCGGGCCACCGGCCGACAGGTTGCCCCAGAAGTGGTCGACTTCTTCCTGATTCTGGCAATTGACCTGAAACGAAATGGCTTCACTGAACTTGAACATCGGCCCGCCGTTGAGGCCGGTGAAGGTCTGGCCGTCGAGTTCGAAACTGACGGTCATTACCGCGCCTTCCGGCTTGCCGTGAAATTCCTGGCCGACTTTGCTGTAGTGGGTCAGGCCGGTGATTTTCGAATGGTCGAAGATCGAGCAATAGAACTTCGCGGCGGCTTCGGCCTGATCATCGAACCACAGGCACGGTGTGAGTTTTTGAAAGCGTTGCATGGCAGTCATCCTCGGCAGGTTAGACACGCAGGATTTACAGCGTAGTCAGTCCTTGGTCGAATGGCGGTGCCGTAGATCGACAAGTGCGTCGCTTGCCGCCAAACCCTGTAGGAGTGAGCCTGCTCGCGATGGCGTAGGGTCAGGCAACGCCTATGCAAGCTGCGACGACGCCATCGCGAGCAGGCTCACTCCTACAAGGAGCGCCGCTCGGCAATCATCAACAGCGACTGCGGCACCGGGCTTTGCGGATGCTGCGGCTCTTGCAGGCTGACCAGGTGAAACCCGGCCATGTCCAGCGCGTTGCACCAGCTCGACAGCGTGCGGAAATACCACGGCATCGGCTGCCACTGGCCTTTGAACCCGGCAAAGGATTCTTCTCGCCAGCCGTCCTGATAATCGCCGGCCGCCACGGCCCACGGATGCAGGGTCTGAATGATCATGGCGCCGCCGGGAACCAGCAACGCCTGCATCGCGGCGAGCAATGGAATGATGTCCTGATGCAGCAGCGAGAAGTTGGCGCAGATCAAATCGTAATCACGACCGATGTCGACTTCGTCCTCGACCAGCGTCTGGTAACTGGCGACGTGCACGCTGGTTGAACCGGCCGCGCGTGCAGCCTCGATCAACGTCGCATCGCCATCGACGCCCGCCGAATCGATACCGCGATCCGCCAGCGCCCGCAACAACCAGCCTTCGCCGCAACCCAGATCCAGCACGCGTCCCGGTTGGCGGCCCATGATCGCCAGCAGGATCGCCTGATCGGTGACCTGCTGACGGCTTTCGATGGCACCGCTGCGGATCGCGTCGATCCAGGCATCAGCGTTGGTGTGCCAGCTCTGTAACAAGATGGATTCAGGGGAGGGCATGGCGCTGTCTCCGGTATAAGCCGATTGTGGGCGTTCGCTTGTTGGCTGCTATGTTCAAAGGCTGAACAGAGTCTGGCAGAGGATAGACACCATGAACTCATTAACTGGCGGCTGCCTGTGCGGCGATGTGCGTTTCGAAGCATCGGGCCAACCTTACCGTGTCGGCATCTGCCACTGCCTCGATTGCCGCAAACACCACGGCACGTTGTTTCATGCCTCGGCGATATTTCCCGAGAATGCCGTGACCGTCAGTGGCAAGACCGGCGAATATCAAGGGCGGGTGTTCTGTCCGCGCTGTGGTTCGCCGGTACTGGCGCGTTCGGGGGATGAAATTGAAGTGAATGTCGGCTCGCTGGACGCGCCGAACCAGTTCAAGCCGACTTATGAACTGTGGACTGTACGGCGTGAGTCATGGTTGCCCGCGCTGCCATTGGCGCACCACTACGAACGTGATCGCGAAGGGACGGGGCGTACCGAGGAATAGTACGCAGGTCAAGCCAATCATCCAGCCCACTCTGTGGAAGCTAGCCTGCTCGCGAATGCGGTGGGTCAGCCAACCCCATCATTGATTGACCGATTGCCTTCGCCAGCAGGCTGGCTCCCACACGGTTCCTGGTGTGACCGAGTATTCAGCAACCACCTGAAAACCTGTGGGAGCTGGCTTGCCAGCGATGAGGCCGGCACATCCACAATTGAAGTTGCCTGATCCACCGCCATCGCTGGCAAGCCAGCTCCCACAATGATGTGTGTCAGCCGCGAATAAATGCCAGCAGATCGGCATTGATCGTCGCCGCCTCAGTCGTCGGCATCCCGTGCGGAAACCCCGGATATGACTTCAGCGTGCCATTTGGCAGCAGTTTCGCCGACAAAGGCCCCGAGTTCGCATACGGTACGATCTGATCGTCCTCGCCATGCATCACCAGCACCGGCACGGTGACTTTCTTCAGGTCTTCAGTGAAGTCGGTCTGCGAGAACGCAACGATCCCGTCGTAATGCGCCTTGGCGCCGCCGATCATGCCCTGACGCCACCAGTTGCCGATGATCCCCTCAGACGGCTTGGCGCCCGGACGGTTGTAGCCGTAGAACGGGCCGCTGGGAATGTCGCGATAGAACTGCGCGCGATTGGCCGCCAGTTGCGCCTGAAAATCGTCGAACACCGATTTCGGCAAACCACCCGGATTGCTTTCGGTCTTGACCATCAACGGTGGCACCGCGCTGATCAATACGCCTTTGGCGACGTTGTCCTGACCATGCCGGGCGATGTAGTGGATGACCTCGCCGCCGCCGGTGGAGTGGCCGACATGCACCACGTTCTTCACCCCCAGGTGCTGAACCACCGCCAGCGCATCGTCGGCGTAATGGTCCATGTCGTGGCCGTCCCAGACCTGGCTCGACCGTCCGTGGCCTCGACGGTCGTGAGCAATCACCCGAAAGCCCTGGGCCAGAAAGAACAGCATCTGCGCATCCCAGTCATCCGAGCTGAGCGGCCAGCCGTGGTGGAAGTGGATCACCGGGGCGTCCTTCGGGCCCCAGTCCTTGTAGAAAATATCGACGCCGTCTTTGGTGGTGACAAATCCCATGTTCGCGACTCCTGACCAAGGTGATGGGTTACCGCGCTCGTCGCAGACCGGTCGTGACGGTTCGGATAAGCGCCGTTATCAGCCAGAAGATTAAAGTCGACATTTTTGCGATAGGGCATGACCGGTGGTCGCCACGTCTGGCTTCACGCGCAAATTAGGCTTTGCTGAAAGGGATAAGCCGAGGCGCGCACAGGCTTCAATGGCCGTAGCGACGCCCCTTCAGAATACCGTGAGTCTGAGGAAATCCCCCGATGCTGACCTTGAATATCAATGGCAAGGATCAGGAGCTCGATGTGCCGGCCGACATGCCGTTGCTCTGGGTCCTGCGTGACGTTGCGCACCTGACCGGTACCAAATTCGGCTGTGGCATGGCCCAGTGCGGCGCCTGCACCGTACACGTCGATGGCGCGCCGTTGCGCGCCTGTATCACGCCCGCCACCGCCGTGGCCCACGGCCAGAAGATTCTCACGATCGAAGGCCTTTCGACCGATGGCTCGCACCCGGTGCAACAGGCCTGGGCCGAGCTCGATGTGGTGCAGTGTGGCTACTGCCAGTCGGGGCAGATCATGTCGGCCGCCGCGCTGCTGGCGAAGATCCCCAAACCCACCGACAGCGATATCGATCAGGCGCTCTCCGGCAATATTTGCCGTTGCGGCACCTATCCCCGGATCCGCGCGGCGGTCAAGCGCGCGTCCGAAATCGGCTGAGGCATGTTGGGAGAAGGCTGATGAACAGTCCTGTATCGCGTCGCGGATTTCTCAAGGGCAGTGCCGTGCTGGGTGGCGGTCTGGTGGTGGCGTTTGTCGTCCCCGGTGCCCATCGATTTGCCTTGGCGGCGGAGAATGAAGGCAAGGTCTTCGCGCCCAATGCGTTTTTGCGCATTGCCGCCGACAACAGCGTAACGGTGTTGCTCGGGCACTCGGAAATGGGTCAGGGCATCTGGACCGGCCTGACCATGCTGATCGCCGAAGAGTTGGACGCCGACTGGTCGACGATCCGCGTCGAGCACTCGCCGGCCTCGGCCGCCAATTACGGCATGCCGGCGTTTGGCGGGATGCAGATCACCGGCGGCTCGACCTCGACCTGGATGGAGTTCGATCGCTACCGGCTGGCCGGGGCCACGGCGCGGCAGATGCTGGTGGAAGCGGCGGCCAAGCGCTTCAACGTCGCTGCGTCGACGCTTCGCACCGAATCGGGCGTCGTGATTGCCGGCGATAAACGCGCGACTTACGGCGAACTGGCGGACGCCGCCGGGCAACTGCCGGTGCCGGATCCGAAGTCAATCACGTTCAAGGAGGCCAAGGACTGGAAGGTCATCGGCAAACCGACCAAGCGTCTCGACACCCCGGAGAAAATCACCGGGCGCGCCAGGTTCGGCATGGACGTGCAATTCGAAGGCCTGATGACCGCGATGGTCGCCCGTGCGCCGGTGTTCGGTGCCACGGTCAAATCCTTCGAGGGCGCCGAGGCACTGGCGGTGCCCGGTGTGCACAAAGTGGTACAGGTGCCGACCGGTGTGGCGGTGATTGCCGATCATTACTGGGCGGCGAAACTTGGTCGCGATGCGCTGAAGGTCGATTGGGATCTCGGGCCGCACGCTGACCTGAGCAGCCAGGGCCTGCTCGACAGTTTCCGCAAACTGGCAGCGACACCGGGCACTTCCGCCAGCCAGGCTGGGGATCCGAAAGGCAACTTCGACAAGGCGGCGAAGAAAATCGACGTCGAATACAGCGTGCCGTATCTGGCGCACGCACCGATGGAACCGCTGAACTGCACAGTGAAGATCAGCGCCGAAAAGTGCGAGATCTGGACCGGCACGCAATTCCAGACCCTAGACCAGATGGTCGCCGGCAAGATCACCGGACTCAAACCGGAACAGGTGGCAATTCACACCGAATTTCTTGGCGGCGGATTCGGGCGGCGGGCCAATCCGACCTCGGACTTCGTCGCCGAAGCGGTGCAAGTGGCGAAAGCCGCCGGGCTGCCGGTGAAAACCGTGTGGTCGCGCGAGGACGACATTCGCGGCGGGTATTACCGCTCGATGTTCCTGCATCAGGCACGCATAGGCCTGGACGGGCAGGGCATGCCGCTGAGCTGGCAGCATGTGCTGGTCGGCCAGTCGATCATGGCCGGCACCATGCTCGAACAGACCATGGTCAAGAACGGCATCGACGCGACTTCGGTCGAAGGTGTGGCCGACAGCCCGTATATCAAGGGTCTGGCCCATCAACAGGTCGAGCTGCATTCGCCGCAGACCGGAATCAATGTGCTGTGGCTGCGTTCGGTGGGGCACAGCCACACCGCGTTCGTCATGGAGTCGCTGATCGATGAGATGGCCACGGCGGCGGGCAAGGACCCGATCGAATATCGACGCACCTTGCTCAAGGACCATGCGCGGCATCTCGGGGTGCTGAATCTGGCGGTGGAGAAGGCCAACTGGACAGCGCCGTTGCCTGACGGGCATGCATTGGGCGTGGCGGTGCACGAGTCGTTCGGCAGTTATGTGGCGCAGGTGGCCGAGGTCTCGCAGGAAAATCTGGCGATCCGCGTGCACCGCGTGGTGTGTGCGGTGGATTGCGGGATAGCGGTCAACCCGCAGAGCATCGCGGCGCAGATGGAATCGTGCATCACCTTTGGCCTGGGCATGGCGCTGCACAGCAAACTGACGCTCAAGGATGGCGCGGTGGTGCAGTCCAATTATCACGATTACCAGGTGCTGCGGCTCAACGAGATGCCGCTGGTCGAGGTGCATATCGTGCCCAGCAGCGACAAGCCCGGCGGCATCGGCGAGGCCGGGGTTCCGCCCACCGCGCCGGCGGTAGCCAATGCCGTGTATGCGCTGACCGGGCAACGCCTGCGTGAACTGCCGCTGCAACTGTCGGGGGTGTGAGATGAAACGACATCTGCTGTTGGGCACGGTGATATTGCTGGGGCTGGGCGGCTACGCCTCGGACCTGTTCGCCGACGATCAGGAAGCGCTCAAGGCGTTCGGCACGGTGCAGAAGGTGTTCCAGAGCCCGCGCTGCCAGAACTGCCACATCCCCGGCGACTCGCCGCTGCAGTTCGATGCGGGCAAACCACACGCGATGAATGTGGTGCGCGGCATGGACGGCAAGGGCGCCGCCGGTTTGCCCTGCGCCACTTGCCACGGGGAGACCAATCCGCCGGCCAGTTATGGCCCGCATGCACCGCCGGGGGCGCCGCACTGGAGCCTGCCGCCGGCGGCGCACAAGATGGCCTGGATCGGCCTGCCGCCGGACAAGTTGTGCGCGATGATCAAAGATCGTTCGAGCAATGGTGACCGTGATTTCGCCGCGCTGATCAAACATGTCAGCGACGACAAACTGGTGTTGTGGGGCTGGAACCCCGGAGCAGGGCGCGCACCGGTGCCGGTGCCGCATGACATTTTTGTGGCCCAGTTCAAGCTTTGGGCCGATGCTGGCGGGCCATGTCCGGTGGCGGGCGGTTGAGTCTGTGAGTCGCTGGCGAATCAAGCTACTCTAACGGTCATTGACCCTGATGGAGTGCGTGATGCTGGCCCCGATCAAACCCGCCAATGAAGCCACCCGAATTCAAGCGCTGCACGGCTTGAAGGTTCTTGATTCGGCGCCGGAGGAGCGTTTTGACCGGCTCACGCGGCTGGCCAAACGCCTGTTCAACGTGCCGATTGCGCTGGTGACGCTGGTGGATAAGGATCGGCAATGGTTCAAGTCGTGCGTCGGCCTCGACGTCAACGAAACCCCGCGTGATGTATCGTTCTGTGGGCACGCGATTCTTCAGGACGAATTGCTGCTGGTGCCTGATGCCAAGCAGGACAAGCGCTTTCATGACAATCCGCTGGTCACCGGCGAGCCGAAGATTCGTTTCTACGCGGGCTACCCGCTGACCGTGCCCAACGGCAACAAAATGGGCACGTTGTGCCTGATCGACACCCAGCCGCGCGAACTCGACGACGAGGAGCGTGCCCTGTTGCGCGATCTCGCTGGCATGGCCGAGCAGGAGTTGATGGCGGTGCAGATGGCGAGCATGGACGAGCTGACGCTGCTGTCCAACCGCCGCGGCTTCAAGACCCTGGCCCAGCATGCGCTGGACGCCTGCAAACACCGGGACAAACCGGCGACGCTGCTGTTTTTCGATCTCAATGACTTCAAGCAGATCAACGATCGTTACGGCCATGCCGAGGGCGACAGTGCGCTGAAGGCCTTTGCCGATGTGCTGCGCATCGCTTTTCGCGAGAGCGACGTGGTCGGGCGCTTGGGCGGTGACGAGTTCGTGGCGCTGCTGACCGGCTCCAGTCACGTTGAAACCACAGCGATCATGGCGCGGCTCAAGGAAATCCTCGACGAGCGCAATGCGATGTTGCAGCGCGGCTACGAGATTCGCTTCAGCGTCGGCCAGATCGAATACGATCCGCAACGCCATGAAACGGTGGATCGACTGCTGGCCGATGCCGACGAGGCGATGTATGCGCACAAGCAGGCGTTGAAACGGCGTTGATTCAGGCCTCATCGCTGGCAAGCCAGCTCCCACAGGTTTAGCGGCTGCCCACAAAATCCAGGTACACCGCAGAACCCTGTGGGAGCGGGCTTGCTCGCGAAAGCGTCCGGTCAGGCGATATCCATGTCGAATGTGCCGGCCTCATCGCTGGCAGGCCAGCTCCCACAGTTTTATCAGGTGCTCACGAAATCCCGGCACACTGCAGAACCTTGTGGGAGCTGGCTTGCCAGCGATGGCGTCCGGTCAGGCGATAGCGATGTTGAATGTGCCGGCCTCATCGCTGGCAAGCCAGCTCCCACAGTTTTATCGGGTGCTCACGAAATCCCGGCACACTGCAGAACCTTGTGGGAGCTGGCTTGCCAGCGATGGCGACCGGTCAGGCAGTAGCGATGTTGAATGTGCCGGCCTCTTCGTGAGCAAGCCCACTCCCACAGGTTTATCCGCTGTTCACGAAATTCAGGCTCACTCCTACAGGGGATTTGGGTTGTTGAAGACATTGCAGGCACAAAAAAACCCGCCGATTGGCGGGTTTTTTATCGGCAGACCGAAGATTACTCTTCGATGTTGCCCATGGCGGTGGTGTTGAAGCCGCCGTCCACGTACATGATTTCACCGCTGATGCCCGACGCCAGATCGGAGCACAGGAAGGCGCCGGCGTTGCCGACTTCTTCGATGGTGACGTTGCGGCGCAGTGGGGTTTGCGCTTCGTTGGCGGCCAGCATCTTGCGGAAGTTCTTGATGCCCGAGGCTGCCAGGGTACGGATCGGGCCAGCCGATACGCAGTTGACGCGGGTGCCGTCCGGGCCCAGGGAACCAGCCAGGTAACGTACGCCAGCTTCCAGCGAAGCCTTGGCCATGCCCATCACGTTGTAGTTCGGCATGGTGCGCTCGGCGCCCAGGTACGACAGGGTCAACAGGCTGCCGTTGCGGCCTTTCATCATTTCGCGACCAGCCTTGGCCAGGGCCACGAAGCTGTAGGCGCTGATGTCGTGAGCGATGCGGAAACCTTCACGGGTGGTGGCTTCGGTGAAGTCGCCGTCCAGTTGGTCGCCCGGGGCGAAGCCGACGGAGTGCACGATGCAGTCCAGGCCGTCCCACTTCTTGCTCAGTTCTTCGAAGACCTTGGCGATTTCTTCATCGCTGGCCACGTCGCACGGGAAGCACAGCTCAGGGCTCGAACCCCAGCCTTGAGCGAATTCCTCAACACGACCTTTCAGTTTGTCGTTCTGATAAGTGAAGGCAAGCTCAGCGCCCTCGCGATGCATGGCGGCAGCGATGCCGGATGCGATGGACAGCTTGCTGGCGACACCGACGATCAGTACGCGCTTACCGGCGAGAAAACCCATGTGTTGCTCCTCTTTCAGGTTATTGCGCAGTGGCTGGTGCCAAAAAAGCGGCTTCCAGCAACTGCTGTGTATACGGATGTTTGGGGGCGGCAAAAATATCTTGCGCAGCTCCCTGTTCGACCACTTGGCCATGCTTGACCACCATCAACTGGTGGCTCAGCGCTTTGACGACAGCCAGGTCATGGCTGATGAACAAATACGTCAGGTTGTACTTGGCTTGCAGTGAACGCAACAGCTCCACCACTTGCCGCTGCACCGTGCGGTCGAGCGCAGAAGTTGGCTCGTCCAGCAGGATCAGCGCCGGTTTCAGCACCAAAGCCCGGGCAATGGCGATACGTTGCCGTTGCCCACCGGAAAATTCGTGAGGGTAGCGGTGCCGGGTTTCCGGATCCAGACCTACCTCCTTTAATGCCGCAATAATCGCCGCTTCCTGCTCGGCGGCGGTGCCCATCTTGTGAATCCGCAGGCCTTCGCCAACGATGTCGCTGACGCACATCCGCGGACTCAGGCTACCGAACGGATCCTGAAACACCACCTGCATCTCCCGACGCAACGGGCGAACCTCGTTCTGCGTCAGGCAGTCTAGCTGTTTGCCCTCAAAGCGAATGGCGCCTTTGCTGCCGATCAGCCGCAAAATCGCCAGACCCAGCGTAGATTTGCCGGAACCGCTTTCCCCCACGATCCCCAGGGTCTGACCCTGAGGCAGGCTGAAATTGATGCCGTCCACTGCCTTGACGTAATCCACCGTGCGCTTGAGCAGGCCTTTCTTGATCGGGAACCAGACTTTGAGGTTCTCGACTTCGAGCAGCGGCGCCCCGATTTTATTGCTCGCCGGGCCTCCGCTGGGCTCCGCGCCGAGCAATTCCCGAGTGTACGGATGCTGCGGAGAACGGAACAGCTCTGCGCACGATGCCTGTTCGACGATGCAACCGCGCTGCATGACACATACGCGATGCGCAATTCTTCGCACCAGGTTCAAATCGTGACTGATCAGTAGCAGCGACATGCCCAATCGAGCCTGAAGTTCCTTGAGCAAATCGAGGATTTTCAGCTGAACGGTCACGTCCAGTGCGGTGGTCGGCTCGTCGGCGATCAGCAGTTCCGGCTCGTTGGCCAGCGCCATGGCGATCATCACCCGCTGGCGCTGGCCGCCGGACAATTCGTGGGGCAGGGCCTTGAGCCGCTTGTGCGGCTCGGGGATGCCGACCATCTCCAGCAGCTCCAGGGTGCGCTTGGTCGCGACTTTGCCGCTCAGGCCCTTGTGGATGCCCAACACCTCGTTGATCTGCTTCTCGATCGAGTGCAGCGGGTTGAGCGAGGTCATCGGCTCCTGAAAGATCATCGCGATGCGGTTACCGCGGATGTGGCGGATGGTTTTTTCGCTCAGGCCGAGCAGATTCTGCCCGGCATAGTTGATGCTGCCGGCCGGATGGCGGGCCAGCGGGTAGGGCAGCAGGCGCAGGATCGAGTGCGCCGTCACCGATTTGCCCGAGCCGGACTCGCCGACCAGGGCCAGGGTTTCGCCGCGTTTGATGTCGAAGCTCACGCCCTCGACCACCCGGTGCAGGCGCTCGTTGAAGCCGAACTCGACGGCGAGGTCGCGCACTTCGATCAGATTGTCCTGATTCATTTCACTTCCTCGGGTCGAAGGCATCGCGAGCGGACTCGCCGATAAACACCAGCAAACTCAACATCAGCGCCAGCACCGCGAACGCGCTCATGCCCAGCCATGGTGCCTGCAAGTTGGATTTGCCCTGGGCCACCAGTTCACCCAGCGACGGGCTGCCGGCCGGCAAACCGAAGCCGAGGAAGTCCAGCGCGGTCAGGGTGCCGATGGCACCGGTGAGGATGAACGGCATGAAGGTCATGGTCGAGACCATCGCGTTGGGCAGAATGTGGCGGAACATGATCGCGCCGTTCTGCATGCCCAGCGCCCGTGCCGCACGCACGTATTCGAGGTTGCGGCCACGCAGGAACTCGGCGCGCACCACGTCGACCAGGCTCATCCACGAGAACAACAGCATGATCCCCAGCAGCCACCAGAAATTCGGCTGGACGAAACTGGCAAGGATGATCAGCAGGTACAGCACCGGCAATCCCGACCAGATCTCCAGAAAGCGTTGCCCGGCCAGATCGACCCAGCCGCCATAGAAACCCTGCAGCGCGCCGGCGATCACGCCGATGATCGAGCTGAGCACAGTCAGGGTCAGGGCAAACAGCACCGAGATGCGGAAGCCGTAGATCACCCGCGCGAGCACATCGCGGCCCTGATCGTCGGTACCCAGCAGGTTGTCCGCCGAGGGCGGGGCCGGGGCCGGGACTTTCAGGTCGTAGTTGATGCTCTGGTAGCTGTAGGGGATCGGCGCCCACAACACCCACGCATCCTTGGCCTTGAGCAGTTCGCGGATGTACGGGCTCTTGTAGTTGGCTTCCAGCGGGAATTCGCCGCCGAAGGTGGTTTCCGGGTAGCGCTTGATCGCCGGGAAGTACCAGTGGTTGTCGTAATGCACCACCAGCGGCTTGTCGTTGGCGATCAGCTCGGCACCGAGGCTCAGGCCGAACAGGATCAGAAACAGCCACAGCGACCACCAGCCACGCTTGTTGGCCTTGAACAGTTCGAACCGGCGGCGGTTGAGAGGGGACAGATTCATCTCAATGCTCCCGGCTGGCGAAGTCGATGCGCGGATCGACCAGGGTGTAAGTGAGGTCGCCGATCAGTTTCACCACCAGACCGAGCAGGGTGAAGATGAACAGAGTGCCGAACACCACCGGGTAATCGCGATTGATCGCCGCTTCGAAACTCATCAGACCCAGACCGTCGAGGGAGAAAATCACTTCCACCAGCAACGAGCCGGTGAAGAAGATGCCGATGAACGCTGACGGGAACCCGGCAATCACCAGCAGCATGGCGTTGCGGAACACATGGCCGTAGAGCACGCGATTGCGCGTCAGGCCCTTGGCCTTGGCGGTGACCACGTACTGCTTGTTGATCTCGTCGAGGAAGCTGTTTTTGGTCAGCAGGGTCATGGTCGCGAAGTTGCCGATTACCAGCGCGGTCACCGGCAGCGCCAGGTGCCAGAAATAGTCGAGGATCTTGCCGCCCAGGCTCAGTTCATCGAAGTTGTTCGAGGTCAGCCCGCGTAGCGGGAACCAGTCCAGATAACTGCCGCCGGCAAACACCACGATCAGCAGAATCGCAAAGAGGAACGCCGGAATTGCATAGCCGATGATGATCGCCGAACTGGTCCACACGTCGAAGTGGCTGCCGTGCCGTGTGGCCTTGGCGATCCCCAGCGGGATCGACACCAGGTACATGATCAGCGTGCTCCACAGCCCGAGCGAGATCGACACCGGCATCTTTTCCTTGATCAGGTCGATGACCTTGGCGTCACGGAAAAAACTGTCGCCGAAATCCAGCTTCGCGTAGTTCTTGACCATGATCCACAGGCGTTCCGGGGCCGACTTGTCGAACCCGTACATGTGCTCGATTTCCTTGATCAGCGCCGGGTCCAGACCTTGCGCGCCGCGATAGGCGGAGCCGGCCACCGATACTTCGGCACCGCCACCGGCGATGCGGCTGGTGGCGCCTTCGAAGCCTTCGAGCTTGGCGATCATCTGCTCCACCGGGCCGCCGGGCGCGGCCTGGATGATCACGAAGTTGATCAGCAGAATCCCGAACAGGGTCGGGATGATCAGCAGCAGTCGCCGAAAAATATACGCCAGCATCTGATTACTCCGTGCCCACAGGGTCGGCTTGCAGTTTGGTTTCGACTTCTATGGCGGGCTTCGCGTCAGGCTTGACCCACCAGGTGTTAATCCCGATGTCGTATTTGGGCGAGACTTTCGGGTGACCGATGTGGTTCCAGTACGCCACGCGCCAGGTCTTGATGTGCCAGTTGGGGACCACGTAGTAACCCCATTGCAGCACCCGATCCAGCGCCCGGGCGTGCGCCACCAGGCTGCTGCGCGAGTCGGCGTTGATCAGGTTCTCCACCAGTTGATCGACGATCGGATCCTTCAGGCCCATGGTGTTGCGGCTGCTCGGTTTGTCGGCGGCGGCGCTCATCCAGAATTCGCGCTGCTCGTTGCCCGGCGAATTGGATTGCGGAAAGCTGCCGACCATCATGTCGAAGTCCCGCGAGCGCACGCGGTTGATGTATTGCGAAACGTCGACACGGCGGATCACCAGATCGATGCCGAGGTCGGCCAGATTGCGTTTGAACGGCAGCAGCACGCGTTCGAATTCGGTCTGCGCCAGAAGAAACTCGATGACCACCGGTTTGCCGCTGGCGTCGACCATTTTGTCGTCGACGATCTTCCAGCCAGTCTCCTGCAGCAATTGATAGGCCTCGCGCTGCTGGGTGCGGATCATGCCGCTGGCGTCGGTCTTCGGGTTCTCGAAGGCTTCGCTGAACACCTGCGCCGGCAGCTTGCTGCGAAACGGTTCGAGGATCGCCCGTTGTTCGACGTCGGGCAGGCCGGTGGCGGCCATTTCCGAGTTCTCGAAATAGCTGCGGGTGCGGAAGTAGGCACCGTTGAACAGCTGCTTGTTGGTCCACTCGAAATCGAACAGCAGGCCGAGCGCCTGACGCACCCGCACATCCTGAAACACCGGACGGCGCAAGTTGAAAACGAAGCCCTGCATGCCGGTCGGGTTGCTGTTGGCGATCTGTTCCTTGATCAAGCGGCCTTCGGTGACCGCCGGGATGTTGTAGGCGTTGGCCCAGTTCTTCGCGGTCATTTCCAGCCAGTAATCGAACTGGCCGGCCTTCAGCGCTTCGACGGCGACGGTGTTGTCGCGGTAGTAATCGGTGGTCATTACGTCGAAGTTGTAGAACCCGCGATTGACCGGCAGATCCTTGCCCCAGTAGTCCTTGACCCGTTCATAGCGCACCGAGCGCCCGGCTTTCACTTCGGCGACCTTGTACGGGCCGCTGCCCAGCGGGATCTCCAGATTGCCCTTGGAAAAATCACGATTGGCCCACCAGTGTTTCGGCAGCACCGGGAGCTGACCGAGGATCAGCGGTAACTCGCGATTGTTGGTGTGCTTGAACTTGAACAGCACCTTGAGCGGGTCTTCGGCGATGGCCTCTTCGACATCGCTGTAGTAGCCGCGAAACAGCGGCGAGCCGTCCTTGGTCAGGGTCTGGAAGCTGAACACCACGTCTTCGGCGCGCACCGGATGGCCATCGTGAAAACGCGCTTCCGGGCGCAGGTAGAAACGCACCCAGCTGTTGTCCGGGGCTTTCTCGATCTTCGCGGCGATCAGGCCGTATTCGGTGAACGGCTCGTCGAGGCTGTGCTTGGTCAGGGTGTCGTAGATCTGCCCGACGTCATCGGCCGGTACGCCTTTGCTGATGAATGGGTTGAGGCTGTCGAAGCCGCCGAACCCGGCCTGGCGGAAGATCCCGCCCTTGGGCGCGTCGGGGTTCACGTAATCGAACTGTTTGAAGTCCGCCGGGTATTTCGGCGGCTCGTTGTACAGGGTCACAGCGTGTTGCGGGGCGGCAATCGCCAGCCCGGCGAACAGCAGACCGCTGGCCTGCACGAGCAGGGCGCGGATGGGCGTCATTTATTGTTCTCCGAAGATTTCAGCCACCACGCGCTCAGGCCCAGGGTGTAGGGCGGCGTGGTGACGAAGGCCAACCGGTTGCGGTAGGCCAGTCGGTGATAATTGAGGTACCAGTTGGGAATGCTGTAGTGCTGCCAGAGCAGCACGCGGTCCAGCGCCTTGCCGGCGGCGACCTGTTCGTCGCGGGTTTGCGCGGCGAGCAATTGTTCGAGCAGGTGATCGACCACCGGGTTGGCAATACCGGCGTAATTCTTGCTGCCCTTGACCCCGACCTGACTGGAGTGGAAGTACTGCCATTGCTCCAGACCCGGGCTGAGGGTCTGGTTGAGGGTCATCAGGATCATGTCGAAATCGAACTGGTCCAGGCGCTGTTTGTATTGAGCGCGATCCACCGTGCGCAGGCGCGCGTCGATGCCGATGCTGTTGAGGTTCTCGATATAGGGCTGGAGGATCCGCTCAAGGTTCGGATTGACCAGCAACAGTTCGAAGCTCAGCGGCTGCCCTGCGGTGTTTTGCAGGCGCTGGCCGTTGAGTTTCCAGCCGGCCTCGGCGAGCAGGGCCAGGGCCTTGCGCATGGTCTCTCGCGGGATGCCACGGCCATCGGTTTGCGGCAGGGTGAACGGCTCGGTGAATAGCTTCGCGGGTAACTGATCTTTATACGGCTTGAGCATCAGCCATTCATGCCCGACCGGCAGGCCCGTCGCGGAAAACTCGCTGTTGGGGTAGTAGCTGGTGGTGCGCTGGTAGGCGTCGCTGAACAGCGCACGGTTGGTCCATTCGAAGTCGAACATCAGGCCCAGCGCTTCGCGCACCTTGACGTCGCTGAAGGTTACGCGCCGGGTGTTCATGAACAGGCCTTGGCTCTGCGTCGGGATCTGGTGCGGAATCTGCGCCTTGATCACTTCGCCACGGCGTACCGCCGGGAAGTTGTAGCCGTTGGCCCAGTTCTTCGCCTGATGCTCGATGTAGATGTCGAATTCGCCGGCCTTGAACGCTTCGAAGGCCACGTCGCTGTCGCGGTAGAACTCGACTTCCATGCGATCGAAGTTGTACTTGCCGCGATTGACCGGCAGGTCCTTGCCCCAGTAATCCTTGACCCGCTCGAAAATCAGCTGCCGCCCCGGCGTCACTGAGGTGATGCGGTACGGGCCGCTGCCCAGCGGTGGTTCGAAGGTGGTGGCCTTGAAGTCGCGATCCTTCCAGTAATGCTGTGGCAGCACCGGCAACTCGCCGAGGCGCAGGATCAGTAACGGATTGCCCGAGCGTTTCATCACGAAACGAATGCGCTGCGGGTTGAGGATGTCGACCCGCGACACTTCCTGCAGGGCGGTGCGGTACAGCGGGTGGCCGTCCTTGAGCAGTGTTCGGTAGGAGAACGCCACGTCGTAAGCGGTGATCTGGGTGCCGTCGTGAAAGCGTGCTTCCGGGCGCAGATTGAACACCACCCAGCTGCGATCTTCGCTGTACTCCACCGATTGCGCGATCAGGCCATAGCTCGATGCCGGCTCGTCACCGGACGGCGAATACTGGCCGGTGCCGACCATCAGCGGCTCGTTCAGCTCATTGATGCCGTACTGCAGGAAATTCGGTGTGGTGACCGGGCTGGTGCCCTTGAACGTGTATGGGTTGACCGTATCGAAGGTGCCGAACGCCATCACCCGCAACGTACCGCCCTTGGGCGCTTGCGGGTTGACCCAGTCGAAGTGGGTAAATCTGGCCGGGTACTTGAGCGTGCCGAACTGCGCATAACCGTGACTTTCGGTAATCGTCGCGCTTGCGGGTGAGCTCAAGGCCAGGCTGATCAGGAGCAGGAGGAGGGGACGCTTCAAGTCAGATCCGATCCAGGCGGCTTGGGCTTTGTGGGCCGTACAGTAACAGCTTGTCTGGACAGGAAAAAGATAGCGGGTTAATGCGCTGTTAATCGGCGTGCAATGCTTGCCCGGTTTGCATTGTAGCGAGGGGATTTATCCCCGATGGACTGCGCAGCAGTCCCCGTGGTTTTTGGAAGGCAGGGGGTCGCTTCGCGCCCCATCGGGGATAAATCCCCTCACCACAAGGAATCCGTCAGGGACAATATTCTGGTAATAAAAAAGCCCCTGAATTTCAGGGGCTCTTCTGTCAGTGCGGCTGGTAGACCGTGAGCATCTGCCCGGGCTTGAGGGCCTTGCCGGCACCCGGGTTCCAGCGCTTGAGATGCTGCATCTCGACGTTGAAACGCTTGGCCACCACATACAATGTGTCGCCACGCTTGACCTTGTACTGGGTCTGCTGCTGGCTGTCGGCCTTGCCTTTGGTCTTGCTGTTGGCAGCGATCACCGTGTTGACCCGGCCACCGCTGCGCGCCGGGGTGCGCTTGGTGTTGTCCTGCATCACCAGGGTCTGGCCGACCTTGAGGTTTTTGCCGGTCAGCTTGTTCCAGCGCTGCAGGTCCTTGACTTCGACCTTGTTGGCCTTGGCAATGGAACCGAGATTGTCGCCGCGTTTGACCCGGTAAGCGCGCTTGAGCTTCGCCACTTCAGTCGGGTCGGCACCGTCGAACACCGGCTTCAGCGAACGCGGGCTGATCAGCTCTTCAGGCCGCATGGTCTGCAGGCTGGCGGTCAGCAATTGCGCCTTGGACGTCGGCACCAGCAGATGCTGAGGGCCGTCGATGGTGGTGCGCTGCTTGAAGGCCGGGTTGAGCTGGAACAGCTCGTCTTCGTCGATGTTGGCCACCGCCGCAACCTTGGACAGGTCCATGCGCTGGTTGATTTCGACGACCTGGAAATAGGGTTCGTTGGCGATCGGGTTGAGGTTCACCCCGTAGGCTTCCGGGGCCAGCACCACTTGCGACAGGGCCAGCAGCTTCGGCACGTAGGCCTGGGTTTCCGCCGGCAACGACGACAGGTTCCAATAATCGGTCGGCAGGCCGAGCTTCTCGTTACGCTCGATGGCGCGGCTCACCGTGCCTTCACCGGCGTTATACGCCGCCAGGGCCAGCAGCCAGTCACCGTTGAACATGTCGTGCAGGCGAGTCAGGTAGTCCATCGCGGCGGTGGTCGAGGCGGTGATATCGCGACGGCCATCATAGAAGCGGGTCTGGCGCAGGTTGTAGTAACGACCGGTGGACGGAATGAATTGCCACAGGCCCGAAGCGTCGGCCCGGGAATAGGCCATCGGGTTGTAGGCGCTCTCGATCACTGGCAGCAGGGCCAGCTCCAGCGGCATGTTGCGCTCTTCGAGACGCTCGACGATGTAATGAATGTAGAGACTGCCGCGTTCGCCGGCGTTCTCCAGAAAGGACGGGTTGCTGGCAAACCACAGCCGCTGCTGCTCGATGCGCGGGTTGACGCCCAGGCCGTCCTGCAGCTGGAAACCACCGCGCATGCGCTCCCAGATGTCCTGAGGCACCTGCGGGCTAGGCTTTTCGCTGAGCCAGATCGGTTTCTGCTTGGCTCGCGCAGCAATGTTCGGCGTATGGCTCGCTTCAGGCTGCGGAGCATGGCTGGAACAGCCCGCCAACGTGGCGGACACAGCCACCGCGATGGCTTGCGCCAGGCGGGTCAGCGTGTCTGAATTGACGGACTTACGTATGGATGACGACATTGGCTGGAAGTAAGTTCCGGGCAAAAATGTCGGGCGATTCTAGAAAGCGCACCCCCTGCGGTCAACCATTCAGAATTTTTGTACCAGCTGGTGAGTCACTTAGAACTTATCTTTCCATGCCCGCAGAGCCGCAAAAACCTCACTCGGCGCCCGGTTTTGAGCGCCTGCCCGTTCGTCCACTTTTTGTGTAACTAATGTTTCAGCGGTACGCAAAAACGGATTTGTGAGCTTTTCCAGGGCCAGGGTAGAGGGCAGGGTCATCACGCCTTTTTCCCGTTGCCGGGTGACTTTTTCCAGACGGGCGGCAATGTCCGGGTTGCTCGGTTCGACTGCCGCAGCAAACTTCAGATTGCTCAGGGTGTATTCATGGGTGCAATACACCAGCGTATCCTCGGGCAAAGCGGCGAGACGGCCGAGCGAGTGGTGCATCTGCTCCGGCGTGCCTTCGAACAGGCGTCCGCAACCGGCGGCGAACAGGGTGTCGCCGCAAAACAGCAGGCCGTGGTGGTAATAGGCAATGTGGCCGAGGGTGTGACCGGGCACCGCATAGACATCGAAATCCCAGCCGAGGACGCTGACCGTGTCGTTGTCCTTGAGCGCCACGTCGCGCCCCGGGATGTTTTCGCTGGCCGGGCCGTAGACTTTGGCGCCACTCGCCGCTTTCAGGCGTTCGACGCCGCCGACGTGATCGTGATGGTGATGGGTGATCAGAATGTCGCTCAACACCCAGCCCGGGTGCGCGGCCAGCCAGGCCTGCACCGGCGCGGCATCGCCCGGGTCGACCACGGCGCAGCGCTGGCTGCGGTGATCCTGTAACAACCAGATGTAGTTGTCGGTGAACGCGGGCAGGGCACTGATCTGTATCATCGTCGGAATTCGCCAAGCGGAAAACATTGGCGCATCTTAGAGCTTCTAGCGGCGTTGGAGAATGACATGACCGATAAAGCGTTCGCTCAGGCCGATCCCGACTGGCTGGCGTTGATCGGCGCGGCCCGAGAATGGCTGGCCGGCCCGCTCGGGCAATTTCTGCTGGATGAAGAACGGCGCATGCTCGAAGACGAGTTGGGGCGGTTCTTCGGCGGCTATCTGGTGCATTACGGGCCGTCGGCCCAGACTCCGCCGTCGGCGCCGCAGGTACAGCGCAACGTGCGGCTCGGCGCGCCGTTGCCGGGTGTCGAGATCGTCTGCGAGGAACAGGCCTGGCCGTTGAGCGAGCACGCCGCCGACGTGGTGGTGTTGCAGCACGGTCTGGATTTCTGTCTGTCGCCCCACGGTTTGCTGCGCGAAGCGGCAAGCAGTGTACGCCCCGGCGGGCATCTGCTGATCATCGGCATCAACCCCTGGAGCACCTGGGGTTTGCGCCACGTATTTGCCCACGACGCCTTGCGCCAGGCACGCTGCATCTCGCCATCGCGGGTCGCCGACTGGCTCAATCTGCTGGGCTTTGCGCTGGAGAAACGCCGCTTCGGGTGCTATCGTCCGCCGCTCGCGTCGCCCAAGTGGCAGGCCCGACTGGCCGGCTGGGAACGCAAGGCCGGCGACTGGCAACTGTCGGGCGGTGGCTTCTATTTATTGGTCGCGCGCAAGATCGTGGTCGGCCTGCGCCCGGTGCGTCAGGAGCGTCGCGAGCCGATGGGCAAGCTGATTCCGCTGCCGATGGCCAAGGTCAACCGCCGTCGTATCGAACCGTAAACCTTCTTTTTATAGTGGCCGGACTTGTTCCGGCCGCGGCCATCGTCGATCCGCGATTGACGGGGCCAGGCATTTTTCTGGATAGAGTGGCATGAGCGAAAGCGTCGATAGCGTAGAACTGTTCACCGACGGTGCCTGCAAGGGCAATCCCGGCCCAGGCGGCTGGGGCGCCTTGCTGGTGTGCAAGGGCGTCGAAAAGGAACTGTGGGGCGGCGAAGCCAACACCACCAACAACCGCATGGAACTGCTCGGCGCCATCCGTGGCCTCGAAGCCTTGAAGCGGCCGTGCGAAGTGCTGCTGGTGACCGACTCGCAATACGTGATGAAAGGCATCAACGAGTGGATGGCCAACTGGAAAAAACGCGGCTGGAAGACAGCGGCGAAAGAGCCGGTGAAAAACGCTGATCTGTGGAAAGAGCTGGATGAGCAGGTCAGTCGCCACAAGGTCACCTGGAAGTGGGTGCGCGGGCACATTGGTCATCACGGTAACGAACGGGCTGACCAGTTGGCCAACCGTGGGGTGGATGAAGTTCGCGGGTACAAGCAGAGCTGATTAACGGCGCTGCACTGTGGTACGGCCCATTCGCGAGCAGGCTCGCTCCCACATTGGAATGCGCTTCCCTGTGGGAGCGAGCCTGCTCGCGAATGGGGCGACACGGTCTGACTGAAACACCCCCACCGAGCGTGTTAACATCGCCGCTTTTGCACGATTGACCCCGTTGAGAATTGAACACTGATGGCCACCAGATCCGTTGTACTCGATACCGAAACCACCGGCATGCCGGTGACCGATGGTCACCGGATCATTGAAATCGGCTGTGTCGAACTGATCGGTCGGCGCCTGACGGGCCGGCATTTTCACGTCTACCTGCAACCGGATCGCGAGAGTGACGAAGGCGCGATCGGCGTTCACGGCATCACCAACGAATTCCTCGTCGGCAAACCGCGCTTCGCCGAAGTGGCCGACGAGTTCTTCGAGTTCATCAACGGCGCGCAACTGATCATCCATAACGCGGCGTTCGACGTTGGCTTCATCAACAACGAATTTGCCTTGATGGGTCAGCACGATCGCGCTGACATCACCCAGCATTGCACCATCCTCGACACCCTGATGATGGCCCGGGAACGTCACCCGGGGCAGCGCAACAGCCTTGACGCCTTGTGCAAACGTTATGGCGTCGACAACTCCGGCCGTGAACTGCACGGCGCCTTGCTCGACTCGGAGATTCTCGCCGACGTCTACCTGACCATGACCGGTGGCCAGACCAGCCTGTCGCTGGCCGGCAACGCCTCCGACGGCAATGGCACGGGTGAGGGCGCAGACAACTCCGCCACCGAAATCCGTCGTCTGCCGGCGAGTCGTCAGCCTGCGCGGATCATTCGGGCGACGGAAGAGGAACTGGCGGCGCATATGGCGCGGCTGGAAATCATCGCCAAGTCGGCGGGCGGTCCGGCGTTGTGGACGCAGATCGCCGAGGCTGATGCTCAAGCTTGACCCCCTCTGTGGCGAGGGAGCTTGCTCCCGCTTGGCTGCGAAGCAGTCATAAAACCTGAATGCACTATTGATGCTGAACGAATACTGGGGGCCGCTTCGCGCCCCAGCGGGAGCAAGCTCCCTCGCCACAAAAGCCGAGTCAGGCTGAGTGAAGCCAACTGGCCACCCTCGCCACTTTCGCTGCAACCCTCTACCCTGAGTGCATTGGCAGACTTTGATCCGCCGCCTCGGGACACTGAGCCTCATGTACAAAGATTTGAAGTTTCCGGTGTTGATCGTCCACCGCGACATCAAGGCCGACACGGTCGCCGGTGACCGTATCCGTGGCATCGCCCGGGAGTTGGAGCAGGAAGGTTTCAATATCGTTTCGGCCATCGACTACACCGAAGGGCGGTTGGTGGCCTCCACCCATCATGGTCTGGCGTGCATGCTGATCGCTGCCGAAGACGCCAGCACCCACTCGCATCTGCTGCAGAACATGGCCGAACTGATCGGTCTGGCCCGGGTGCGCGCGCCGGATCTGCCGATCTTTGCCCTCGGCGAACAGGTCACTCTGGAAAACGCCCCCGCCGATGCCATGGCCGAGCTCAATCAACTGCGCGGCATTCTCTATCTGTTCGAAGACACTGTGCCGTTTCTGGCGCGGCAAGTGGCGCGGGCGGCGCGCAAGTATCTGGACGGTCTGCTGCCGCCGTTTTTCAAGGCGCTGGTGCAGCACACCGCCGACTCCAACTATTCCTGGCACACCCCCGGGCATGGCGGTGGCGTGGCCTATCACAAGAGTCCGGTGGGGCAGGCGTTTCATCAGTTCTTTGGTGAAAACACCCTGCGTTCGGACTTGTCGGTATCGGTGCCGGAACTCGGTTCACTGCTCGATCACACTGGGCCGCTGGCCGAAGCCGAAGAGCGCGCCGCGCGCAACTTCGGCGCCGATCACACGTTTTTCGTGATCAATGGCACCTCGACCGCCAACAAGATCGTCTGGCACTCGATGGTCGGTCGGGATGATCTGGTGCTGGTCGATCGCAACTGCCACAAATCGGTGCTGCACGCGATCATCATGACCGGCGCGATCCCGCTGTACCTGTGTCCGGAGCGCAATGAGCTGGGGATCATCGGCCCGATTCCGCTGAGCGAATTCAGTCGCGAATCGATTCAGGCGAAGATCGATGCCAGCCCGCTGACCAAGGGCCGGGCGCCGAAAGTCAAACTGGCGGTGGTGACCAATTCGACCTACGACGGCCTGTGCTACAACGCCGAGCTGATCAAACAGAGCCTGAGCAATAGCGTGGAAGTGCTGCATTTCGATGAGGCGTGGTACGCCTACGCGGCGTTTCACGAGTTCTTCGCCGGGCGTTATGGCATGGCCACCTCGCGCACCGAGGACAGCCCGCTGGTGTTCACCACTCACTCCACGCACAAGCTGCTCGCCGCGTTCAGCCAGGCCTCGATGATTCATGTGCAGGACGGCGGAGCGCGGCAACTGGACCGTGACCGTTTCAACGAAGCGTTCATGATGCACATCTCGACTTCGCCACAGTACAGCATCATCGCTTCGCTGGATGTGGCCTCGGCCATGATGGAAGGCCCGGCCGGGCGTTCGCTGTTGCAGGAAACCTTCGATGAAGCGCTGAGTTTTCGCCGGGCGCTGGCCAATCTGCGCCAGCACATTGCGGCGGACGACTGGTGGTTCTCGATCTGGCAGCCGCCCGGCGTCGAAGGCATCGACCGGGTGCAGACTGAAGACTGGCTGCTGCAGCCGGACGCCGACTGGCACGGCTTCGGCGAAGTCAGTGACGACTATGTGCTGCTCGACCCGATCAAAGTGACCCTGGTCATGCCCGGGTTGAATGCCGGTGGCGCGCTGAGCGAGAAGGGCATCCCGGCAGCGGTGGTCAGCAAGTTTCTCTGGGAGCGCGGGCTGGTGGTGGAGAAGACCGGGCTGTATTCGTTCCTGGTGCTGTTCTCGATGGGCATCACCAAAGGCAAGTGGAGCACGCTGCTCACCGAGTTGCTGGAGTTCAAGCGCAGTTACGACGCCAACATCAGTCTCGCGACCTGCCTGCCGTGCGTGGCGCAGCAAGACACCGCGCGCTATCGCGGCATGGGCCTGCGTGACCTGTGCGATCAACTGCACGCCTGTTACCGCAGCAACGCCACCGCCAAACATCTGAAACGCATGTACACCGTGCTGCCGGAAATCGCAATGAAGCCGGCCCATGCCTATGATCATCTGGTGCGCGGCGAAGTCGAGGCGGTGCCGATCGATGAGCTGGAAGGACGGATCGCGGCGGTGATGCTGGTGCCGTATCCACCGGGAATTCCGTTGATCATGCCGGGGGAGCGCTTTACCGAGGCAACCCGCTCGATCATCGACTACCTGAAGTTTGCCCGCACGTTCGACAGCAGCTTCCCCGGTTTTGTCGCTGATGTGCATGGACTGCAACATGAAGACGAGGGCAATGGACGGCAGTACACCGTCGATTGCGTCAAGGAATGAGGACTTTTCCGAGTATGCAACCGGTCATGAATCCGAAATACCCAGGGCTGTCGGTGCGCGTCGCCGACGATGGTTTCGCGGCGTACATCTGGGGCAGCGACTTCAGTTTCGAGGTCGCCGCGTACGGTGCCGCCGTCATTGGCCAACCGGTCGAGCGCTGGGCGGTGACGCCGATCGTGCCGTATCGCAAGTGCTACGGCATTGATCCTGAAGAGTTCAGCAGCTATCGCGATGCCGCCGACAGCGCGATCTTCATGGCGTACCTGGACGACGAGCCGGTCGGTCATCTGGTGATCAGCACCAACTGGAATGGCTTCGCCCATATCGATGAGCTGGCGGTACACGCACCGGCGCGCCGGCATGGTGTGGCCAAGGCGCTGCTGGATGTCGCGCAGTTCTGGAGTCGCAAGAAAAAACTGCCGGGGATCATGCTCGAGACGCAGAACAACAACCTCGGCGCCTGTCGTTTGTATGAGCGTTGTGGCTACGAGATTGGTGGTATCGACCATCTACGTTATCGCGGGATTGATCCGAACACCGCGGAAATTGCGTTGTTCTGGTATCGACTGTTCGATAACCCGCTGGAAAACCCGCTCAGCTCGCCAGCATCGCCTCGGCTTGTTCCGTGACAATCGTCAGCAGCGTCTGAATCGCTGTGGGCGTGGCGCTGTGTCGGTAGGTCAGGGCATACAGGCTGATCGGCACCGCCGGTGACAATGGGCAGACATCCAGTCCGCTCGTCCGCGCGCCGAGGGCGGTGAACGGGTCGACGATGGCCAGGCCTTCGCCGGCCTCGACCATGCTGCGCATCATCTGATGGGTTTGTACTCGGGTCTGGATGCTCGGCGCCGGGCGCAGGGCCTGGAGTTTGTTCTCCAGCGCCGGGCTCAACGGGTCGTGGCCTTCGAGGCCAACCATTGCCTGGCCAGCCAGATCCTGCAGGGAAATGTATTTCTGCTTCGGTTGCAGCCAGCCGTGGGGCGCGAGCAGTTGCAGCTTGCCGTGGGCCAATGGCTGGCAGTGGATGTCGGGGTGTTCCGGATCGTGCAGGCTCAGGCCCAGATCGCTTTCGCGCAGCAGCAGGCTGCGGACGATGTCGCAGGTCGGAGAGCTGAGCAAGCGGCAAGGAGCGTCGGGCAACCGTCGGCGCAGCAGCGCGATACTTTGCGGCAACAGCTGTTGCGCCAGCGGCGGGGTGCCGATGATGCGCAGGGGCGGGGCGAGGTATTGCTTGAGGCTGCTGGCCAGACGCTGCACCGGCTCCAGCGCCTGATAGACATGAGCGATTTCCACCTGCAACGCCCGCGCTTCAGGCGTCGATTGCAGCCGGCCGCGTACGCTGGCGAACAGCATGAACCCCAGCTCGCTCTCGGCTTCGCGCAAACGCTCTTCGACCTCGGTCACCGGGAGCTGCAGCCATTCGGCGGCGGTGCCCAGATGACCGGTCTGCAAGAGCGCCTGAATCACTTCGATATGACGTAAACGCATGCGTGAAGTCCATGTTCAGCAGGTGGGGTCAGTGGCTGAATCCTACCCCAAGTCTGCGCATATGACTTCTGCTCATAACGGCCAGTTATGACGCGACGGTTGTCTCAGGCTCACGGGTCAGGGTAATACCTGACTGAACCAGGAGAAACTCGGTGTCACTGACTTTGTTGACGCGATCGCCAATGGCCAGTTTGTAAATAGGCTCCGAGCCAGTGGAACCGTCTGCCGACGGAGTGGATTCCTGGAACTCATGCACGGAATAAACGCGGCCTTCCGCATCTCTTGCATGGAACTGACCGACGAGTACTGCTGCCATCTGCTTAGAACCTCTGGAGATAAAACGCTTGATTTGCGGCTTGGTAGACCGTCATCAAGCCCTGTAAGTTTTCCTACAGGAAAAAAATAATCAGCGCGCAGGAATTTCCCTTGCTCGCTGGTGAAACTGTCATCGAATCATCTATAACTACTGGCTCTTCCCACCGACAGTCGAGAGTCTTCCATGAGCAATGTCTACAACGTCGCTGTAGTCGTCGGCAGCCTGCGCAAAGCATCGATCAACCGCAAAGTCGCGCTGGCGCTGGCCGAGCTGGCACCGGCGAACCTCAAACTGAAGATTGTCGAGATTGGCGACCTGCCACTCTATAACGAAGACATCGACGGCGATTCACCGCCGGCAGCCTACAGCACTTTCCGCCAGGAAGTCGGTTCTTCCGACGCGGTGCTGTTCGTCACCCCGGAATATAACCGCTCGGTGCCGGCGCCTTTGAAGAATGCGATTGACGTGGGTTCACGGCCGTATGGCAAAGCCGTCTGGAGCGGCAAACCGGGTGCGGTGATCAGCGTGTCGCCGGGGGCGATTGGCGGTTTTGGTGCCAACCAGCATTTGCGCCAGTCCTTCGTGTTTCTCGATGTGCCGTGCATGCAGCAGCCGGAAGCGTATCTGGGTGGCGCGGGTACGGCGTTTGACGAGGCGGGTAAATTGAGCGAGTCGGTGAAACCTTTTCTGCAGAATTTCATCAATGCCTACGGACAATTCGTAGAGCAACACAAAAAATAAGCCATACCCGGAACACTATGTAGGAGTGAGCCTGCTCGCGATAGCGGTGTGTCAGTCGATTGATTGGTAACTGACAGTCCGCTATCGCGAGCAGGCTCACTCCTACAGTTTTTGGTGTTGGCTTCACTTCTCCATCTCAATCCAAGGCTGTCGCGAATGCTCGCTGCGTCACTGATCTTCCTGCTGACCATCACCCTTGTCATCTGGCAACCCAAAGGCCTCGGGGTCGGCTGGAGCGCGACGCTCGGCGCCGTGCTGGCACTGATCTTCGGCGTCGTGCACTTGAGCGACATCCCGCTGGTGTGGCAGATCATCTGGAACGCCACCGGCACCTTCGTCGCGCTGATCATCATCAGCCTGCTGCTCGACGAAGCCGGGTTCTTCGCCTGGGCCGCACTGCACGTGGCGCGCTGGGGGCGGGGCAGTGGGCGCAAGCTGTTTGCCTTCATGGTGCTGCTCGGCGCGCTGGTATCGGCGTTGTTCGCCAATGACGGCGCGGCGCTGATCCTCACGCCGATCGTGATTTCGATGCTGCTGGCGCTGCGCTTTTCCCCGGCGGCGACCTTGGCGTTCGTCATGGGCGCCGGCTTCATCGCCGACACCGCGAGCCTGCCGCTGGTGGTGTCGAACCTGGTCAACATCGTTTCGGCGGACTTCTTTCACATCGGCTTCAACCGCTATGCGGCGGTGATGGTGCCGGTCAACTTCGTCAGTGTGGCCGCGACGCTGGGCGTGCTGATGTGGTTTTTCCGTCGCGACATTCCCAAGGCTTACGATCCCGAACAGCTCGAACAGCCGCACACGGCGATCCACGACAAGGCCACGTTCTATGCCGGTTGGGTAGTGCTGGTGATTCTGTTGATCGGCTGCTTCTTCCTCGAACAACTGGGCATCCCGATCAGCGCGATTTCGGCGGTCTGTGCGGCCCTGCTGCTGGGGATCGCCGCCCGAGGCCACAAGATTTCCACGCGCAAGGTGCTGAAAGAAGCGCCGTGGCAGATCGTGATTTTCTCCCTCGGCATGTATCTGGTGGTGTATGGCCTGCGCAATGCCGGGCTGACCGGGTATCTGGCCGGCTGGCTGGATGTGTTTGCCGGGTACGGTGTGTGGGGCGCGGCGCTGGGCACAGGGGTGCTGACCGCGCTGTTGTCGTCGATCATGAACAACTTGCCGACAGTGCTGATCGGCTTGTTGTCGATCGATGCCAGTCAGGCCAGCGGTGTGATCAAGGAAGCGATGATCTACGCCAACGTGATCGGCAGCGACTTGGGGCCGAAAATCACCCCGATCGGCAGTCTGGCGACCTTGCTCTGGCTGCATGTGCTGGCGCGCAAGGATATCCGGATTGGTTGGGGGTATTACTTCAAGGTCGGGATTGTCCTGACGGTGCCGGTGTTGTTGATTACCTTGGCGGCTTTGGCGCTGCGGTTATCCCTTTAGACCGAGTCGGCCCATTCGCGAGCAGGCTCGCTCCCACAGGGAGTGTGGCGCCTCTCCCTACATTTGAAATGCAGTCCAAATGTGGGAGCGAGCCTGCTCGCGAAGAGGCCGGGTCAGGCATTGAAATTTTCAGGCCTGGCCCGGCACATTCGGCCAAAGATCCGCCACCAGAAACAACCGCTCCGCCTCTTCCCATTCGCCCCGCGCATTCTCGGTCAGGCGCACCATCAGTTGCGCCGGGGCCATCGGTTCCAGAGCGTCCAGCCACATCTGCAGGTGTTCAGCGCTCCAGGTCTGATCCGCGGGGTAGTGCGCCGGCGCCAGCCACGCATGGCGGGGCAGGGGTTGCCAGCGCCCGGCCGGACGTTGAACGACGAACGCCGGCCAATCCTTCTGATGCAGCCAACTGCCACGCAGGTGCTGCGGATGCGCGCCGCTCGGTGAGGCAGACGTGCCGGGCCACGGGTACAACAGGTATCCGCCCAGCCACAGCTGCGCACTGAACACCTCGATATCCAGCTTCGCCAGCACCTCACGGCTTTCCGGGCGCGCCGAGATCGGCAGTTGATGTTCGGCCAGATGCGCCAGTTTGCGGTCCAGTCGATCATGACAACCCGGCCCCAGCCATTGCGCCGGGTCGTGGCCGTCGCCCTCCTGCGGGCCGAGATAGAGCTTGATCGCCAGTTCCAGGTGATGCACGCCGTCGCGGTCGCGCAGCAGCATGTCGAGTTCACCGAGGGTGTGGCCTTCGCGGCGGATCGGCAGGTTGGCGGCAATCAGTTCGATGCCCGGCGCATGCTGCACGGCAAACTGCCACAACCGTTCGTAATACAGGCCCAGCCGCCGCGTGCGCGCCTGCGACAGCCAATGCAACAAGCCATAACTGTCGCGATCGAGTTGCCGCAGCCAGTGCTCCAGGCGCTGCGGATCACTGACCCAGTCGCTGCCGGCCAGCGGATGGCGCTGCGGCCACGGCGTTGCGGCCAGCATCGGAGGGGCGAGAATCACCCACGCCAGGTCACGCACTTCCGGATGGCGTAATTGGTGTGGTAACTGGAGCAGGTCGGGAAACAGGATCATCTTGCGAGCATAGCCTGAAACACGCGCGCCCCCTTGAGGCTGAAAGGATTTTGTCTATGGCGGGCTTTCGCCCATAATCGTGTTTTTCGCGTTTTCGATTGTCCGCAGAGGTCCCATGGAGCAATTTCGTAATATCGGCATCATCGGTCGCCTGGGCAGTTCCCAGGTGCTGGATACCGTCCGCCGACTGAAACGCTTTCTGCTCGATCGTCACCTGCACGTGATTCTCGAAGACACCATCGCCGAAGTCCTGCCGGGCCATGGCCTGCAAACCTCGTCACGCAAGATGCTCGGCGAAGTCTGCGACATGGTCATCGTCGTCGGCGGTGACGGCAGCCTGCTCGGCGCCGCGCGGGCGCTGGCCAAGCACAATATTCCGGTACTCGGGATCAACCGGGGCAGCCTCGGTTTCCTCACCGACATTCGTCCCGATGAGCTGGAAGTCGAAGTGGCCAAGGTGCTCGACGGCCACTATCTGGTGGAAAATCGCTTCCTGCTGCAAGCCGAAGTTCGCCGCCATGCCGAGGCCATCGGCCAGGGCGATGCGTTGAACGACGTGGTGCTGCACCCGGGCAAATCGACGCGGATGATCGAGTTCGAGCTATACATCGACGGTCAGTTTGTCTGCAGCCAGAAGGCCGACGGCCTGATCGTCGCCACGCCGACCGGTTCCACCGCGTACGCGCTGTCCGCTGGTGGCCCGATCATGCATCCCAAGCTCGACGCCATTGTGATCGTGCCGATGTACCCCCATATGTTGTCGAGCCGGCCAATTGTGGTCGATGGCAACAGTGAGCTGAAAATCGTCGTGTCGAAAAACATGCAGATCTACCCGCAGGTCTCCTGCGACGGGCAGAACCACTTCACCTGCGCGCCGGGCGACACCATCACCGTCAGCAAAAAAGCCCAGAAGCTGCGGCTGATTCACCCGCTCGACCACAACTACTACGAAGTCTGCCGGACCAAGCTCGGCTGGGGCAGCAAGTTGGGTGGTGGAGGCGACTGATGCTCGATCCCGCGCGCAGTTATGACTTGATTGGTGACGTGCACGGATGCGCCCTGACCCTCGAACACTTGCTTGATCGTCTCGGTTATCACAAGCAGGGCGGGGTCTGGCGGCATCCATCGCGCATGGCCGTGTTCGTCGGCGACATCATCGACCGTGGCCCGCGAATCCGCGAGGCACTGCACATCGTCCACGACATGGTCGAGGCCGGGCAGGCGCTGTGCATCATGGGCAACCACGAATTCAACGCACTGGGCTGGAGCACGCCGGCGCTGCCGGGCAGCGGCAAGCAGTTCGTCCGTGAGCACACGCCGCGGCACGCGCGCCTGCTGCATGAAACCCTGACCCAGTTCGAAGACCATCCGGGCGACTGGCATGACTTTCTCAACTGGTTCTACGAACTGCCGCTGGTGGTTGATGCCGGACGCTTCCGTGTGGTGCACGCCTGTTGGGATGCCAGCCTGATCGAACCATTGCGCGGGCTGTTTCCCGATGCGCGCATCGACGAGCACTTTCTCCAGGCGTCGGCCGTGCCCGGCAGTTTCGCCTGCACCGTGTTCGACCGCTTGCTGCGCGGCACCGACATGCGCCTGCCGGATGGCTTGACCATGACCAGCGGCGACGGTCTGGTGCGCTCGTTCTTCCGCACCAAATTCTGGGAAGACGACCCGAAAACCTACGGCGACATCGTCTTCCAGCCAGATGCATTGCCGGAGCCGGTGGCGCAGAAACCGCTGACCTCCAGCGAAAAAAACAATCTGCTGCGCTATGGCATCGACGAGCCGTTGCTGTTCGTCGGCCACTACTGGCGCAGCGGCAAACCGGCGCCGATCCGCCCGAACCTCGCGTGTCTCGATTACAGCGCGGTGCTCTACGGCAAACTGGTGGCCTATCGTCTGGATCAGGAAACACGTCTGGATCCGCATAAATTTGTCTGGGTCGATGTCGAGCGGCCGGAGGTGCTGCAATGAGTGCGGTAGCGGTATTGCGTCTGCCGTTGGCGGTGGATCTGAGCGGTTTCGTCAAACTGCTGCAACGGATGCAGGTGCCGCATCGAGTCAGCGAAGAGGCGGGCGAGCAGGTGCTGTGGGCGCCTTCGGAAATCAGCGAGGACGTGCGTTCGCTATACGAGCGCTTCCCGGCCGGTGACCCCGATCAGCAACTGGACATTCCGCTGGCGCCGACCTTCAAGCGTCCGAGCTTCGCCGAGCAACTCAAACACGCCAAGGCCACCGGGTTGATCCTGCTGCTGAGCCTGCTGGTCGGCGGCCTGACCTATCTGGGTGACAACCTCGACACCATTCGCTGGCTGACCTTCCTCGACTTCCGCGTGGTCGGCGAGTACATCCAGTTCACGCCGCTGGCCGACAGCCTGGCGGCGGGGCAGTGGTGGCGCCTGTTCACGCCGATGCTGCTGCACTTCGGCATCCTGCACCTGGCCATGAACGGCATGTGGTACTGGGAACTGGGGCGGCGCATCGAGTCACGTCAGGGCAGCATCAACCTGCTCGGTCTGACCCTGCTGTTCAGCCTGGTGTCGAACTACGCGCAGTTTGCCTGGAGCGGCCCGAGCCTGTTTGGCGGCTTGTCTGGCGTGCTCTACGGTTTGCTCGGCCATTGCTGGATTTTCCAGTTGCTGGCGCCGAACCCGGCGTATCGCCTGCCGCGAGGCGTGCTGGTGATGATGCTGGTGTGGCTGGTGATTTGCATGTCCGGACTGGTCTCGATGATCGGTTTCGGCCAGATCGCCAACGCCGCGCACGTCAGCGGGTTACTCATCGGATGCTTCACCGGTTTGTTGGGCGGTTTGTATAACCGCCGTAAACTGGCCGCCTGAAATTTTAAGTGAATAAAGAGCACGGAGACCCTGATGTCCTCTTTTAACGACATGATCAAAAACATCACCCCGGACATCTACGAGAGCCTGAAACTGGCCGTGGAAATCGGCAAGTGGTCCGACGGTGGCAAACTCACCGCCGAACAGCGCGAGCTTTCGCTGCAGGCGATGATCGCCTGGGAAATCCAGAACCTGCCTGAAGACCAGCGCACCGGTTACATGGGCCCGCAGGAATGTGCGTCGAAGTCGATCGAAGTGCCGAACATCCTGTTCAAGTCGGATGCCATCCATTGATCGAGATTGGCCGCGGTGCAATCAGCAAAATGTCGGCGCGCCTGGACGGGCCGAATGTGCAATACGCGTTTCGTCTGGATGACGTCGAGGTCCCGGTCAACCCCATGATCGGCACCACGGTGCGTCTGGAGTACCTGGGGGCGATTCATTGCACCCATTGCGGGCGCAAGACCAAAACCAGTTTCAGCCAGGGTTACTGCTACCCGTGCATGACCAAACTGGCGCAGTGCGATCTGTGCATCATGAGCCCGGAGCGTTGTCACTTCGAGGCCGGCACCTGCCGGGAGCCGGAGTGGGGTCAGAAGTTCTGCATGACTGATCATGTGGTGTATCTGGCCAACTCGTCGGGGATCAAGGTCGGTATCACCCGCGCCACGCAGTTGCCGACCCGCTGGCTCGATCAGGGCGCGAGTCAGGCGCTGCCGATCATGCGCGTATCGACGCGCCAGCAGTCGGGCTTCGTCGAAGACCTGTTCCGCAGCCAGGTGGCCGACAAGACCAACTGGCGCGCCTTGCTCAAGGGCGATGCGGCGGCGGTGGATCTGGCGCAAGTGCGCGATCAACTGTTTGAAAGCTGCGCCGAGGGCTTGCAAGGCCTGCAGCAGCGATTCGGCCTACAAGCAATTCAGACGATTGCCGATGTAGAACCTCTCGAAATCCGCTATCCGGTCGAGCAATACCCGGCCAAAATCGTCAGCTTCAACCTGGACAAGAACCCGATTGCCGAAGGCACGCTGCTGGGAATCAAGGGTCAGTACCTGATTTTTGACACCGGCGTGATCAACATTCGTAAATACACGGCCTATCAGCTCGCCGTGCATCAATAAGGATTCCAGCATGCGCACCGAACAACCGAAGATGATTTACCTGAAGGACTATCAGGCGCCCGAGTACCTGATCGACGAGACGCACCTGACCTTCGAGCTGTTCGAGGACCACAGCCTGGTCCACGCGCAACTGGTGATGCGCCGCAACCCGGAGCGTGGCCCGGGCCTGCCGCCGCTGGTGCTCGACGGCCAGCAGTTGGAACTGCTGTCGGTAACCCTGGCCGACCAGGAACTGAGCGCCGGCGATTATCAGCTGAGCGAAAATACCCTGACCCTGCAGCCGGCCAGCGCCAGCTTCACGGTCGACACCAGCGTCCGGATTCACCCGGAAACCAATACCGCGCTGGAAGGCCTGTACAAGTCCGGCACGATGTTCTGCACCCAGTGCGAGGCCGAAGGCTTCCGCAAGATCACCTATTACCTCGACCGCCCGGACGTGATGAGCAAGTTCACCACCACGGTGGTCGCCGAGCAGCACAGCTATCCGGTGCTGCTGTCCAACGGCAACCCGATTGCCTCCGGCCCGGGCGAAGACGGCCGACACTGGGCGACCTGGGAAGACCCGTTCATGAAACCGGCGTACCTGTTCGCGCTGGTGGCCGGTGATTTGTGGTGTGTCGAAGACACCTTCACCACCATGACCAATCGCAATGTTGCACTGCGCATTTACGTCGAGCCGGAAAACATCGACAAGTGCCAGCACGCGATGAACAGCCTGAAGAAGTCGATGCGCTGGGACGAAGAGGTCTACGGTCGCGAGTACGATCTGGACATCTTCATGATCGTCGCCGTCAACGACTTCAACATGGGCGCGATGGAGAACAAGGGCCTCAACATCTTCAACTCCAGCGCCGTGCTGGCCCGCGCCGAAACCGCCACCGACGCCGCGCACCAGCGGGTCGAGGCGATCGTCGCCCACGAATACTTCCACAACTGGTCGGGCAACCGCGTGACCTGCCGCGACTGGTTCCAGCTGTCGCTCAAGGAAGGCTTCACGGTGTTCCGCGACGCCGGTTTCTCCTCGGACATGAACTCGGCCACGGTCAAGCGCATTCAGGACGTGGCGTACCTGCGCACCCACCAGTTCGCCGAAGATGCAGGTCCCATGGCCCACGCGGTACGCCCGGACAGCTTCATCGAGATCTCCAACTTCTACACCCTGACCGTGTACGAAAAGGGCTCGGAAGTGGTCGGCATGATCCACACCCTGCTGGGCGCCGAAGGCTTCCGCAAGGGCAGTGACCTGTACTTCGAACGCCACGACGGCCAGGCCGTGACCTGCGACGATTTCGTCAAGGCCATGGAAGACGCCAACGGTGTCGACCTGACTCAGTTCAAACGCTGGTACAGCCAGGCCGGCACGCCGCGTCTGGCGGTCAGCGAGTCCTACGACGCCGCGGCGAAAACCTACAGCCTGACCTTCCGCCAGAGCTGCCCGGAAACCCCGGACAAAGTGGAAAAACTGCCGTTCGTGATCCCGGTCGAACTCGGTCTGCTCGACAGCAAAGGCAACGAGATCGCGCTGCGTCTGGCCGGTGAAGCGTCGGCGCAAGGCACAACCCGCGTGATCTCGGTGACCGAGGCTGAGCAGACCTTCACCTTCGTCGACATCGCTGAACAGCCGCTGCCATCGTTGCTGCGTGGTTTCTCGGCACCGGTGAAACTGAGCTTCCCGTACAACCGTGACCAGTTGATGTTCCTGATGCAACACGACAGCGACGGCTTCAACCGCTGGGATGCCGGTCAGCAGCTGTCGGTGCAGGTCCTGCAGGAGCTGATCGCCCAGCAGCAGAAGGGCGAGAGCCTGGTGCTCGATCCGCGTCTGATCTCGGCGTTGAAAACCGTGCTGTCCGACGAGTCGCTGGATCAGGCCATGGTCGCCGAAATGCTCTCGCTGCCAAGTGAAGCGTATCTGACCGAAATCAGCGAAGTGGCGGATGTCGAGGCGATCCACACCGCTCGCGAGTTTGCCCGCAAGCAACTGGCGGACAACCTGTTCGAAGCGCTGTGGCTGCGTTATCAGGCCAACCGCGATTTGTCGAAGCAGACACCGTATGTGGCCGAGGCCGAGCACTTTGCCCGTCGCGCGCTGCAGAACATTGCGCTGTCGTACCTGATGCTCAGCGGCAAGCCGCAAGTGCTGGCCGCTACGCAAGAACAGTTCGAAAACAGCGACAACATGACCGAGCGCCTGACCGCGCTGGCGGTGCTGGTCAACTCTCCGTTCGAAGAACACAAGGCCAAAGCGCTGGCGACGTTCGCCGAGCACTTCAAGGACAATCCGCTGGTCATGGATCAGTGGTTCAGCGTGCAGGCCGGCAGCACACTGCCGGGCGGTCTGGCGCGGGTGAAGGCGTTGATGCAGCACCCGGCGTTCAATATCAAGAACCCGAACAAGGTGCGTGCGCTGGTCGGTGCGTTTGCCGGGCAGAACCTGATCAACTTCCACGCCGCCGACGGTTCGGGCTACCGCTTCCTTGCGGATCTGGTGATCGAACTGAACGGCTTCAACCCGCAGATTGCTTCGCGGCAACTGGCGCCACTGACTCGCTGGCGCAAATACGACAGCGCCCGTCAGGCGTTGATGAAGGCTGAGCTGGAGCGGATTCTGGCTTCCGGTCAGCTGTCCAGCGATGTATATGAAGTGGTGAGCAAAAGCCTGGCGTAACGCATAACGAAATGTGGGAGCGGGCTTGCTCGCGAACGCGGTGTGTCAGACACGGAGATGTCGACTGGTATACCGCATTCGCGAGCAAGCCCGCTCCCACAGGTTTTTGCGTTTTCCGTTATTTCAGGTCGAATCGATCCAGCTCCATCACCTTGGCCCACGCCGCCACGAAGTCTTTGACGAACTGTTCCTTCGCGTCAGAACTCGCATACACCTCGGCCAGCGCACGCAGTATTGCGTTGGAACCAAACACCAGATCGACCCGCGTCGCGGTCCACTTCACGCTACCGGTCTTGCGGTCGCGTCCTTCGAACTCGTCCGCTGCCGCTGACGTCGGCTTCCACTCCACGCCCATGTCCAGCAGGTTGGTGAAGAAGTCGTTGCTCAGGGTTTCCGTGCGCGAGGTGAACACGCCATGCCGGCTCTGCCCGACATTCGCCCCCAATACCCGCAGACCACCGACCAGTACGGTCATTTCCGGAGCGGAGAGGGTGAGCAGTTGCGCCTTGTCGATCAGCAGCGCTTCGGCCGACACGGTGTATTTGCCCTTGCTGTAGTTGCGGAAACCATCGGCAATCGGTTCGAGGAAACCAAACGACTCGACATCGGTTTGCTCCTGAGTCGCGTCGGTGCGTCCTGGATTGAACGGCACAGAGACCGAGTGCCCGGCGTTTTTCGCCGCTTGCTCGACCCCGGCGTTACCCGCCAGCACGATCAGATCCGCCAGCGAGACTTTCTTGCCGGATGATCCGGCGTTGAACTCGTTCTGAATGCCCTCAAGGGTCTTCAGCACCTTGTCCAGTTGCTCCGGCTGGTTGGCCTGCCAGAATTTCTGCGGGGCCAGACGCAGACGTCCGCCGTTGGCGCCGCCACGTTTGTCCGAACCACGGAAGGTCGATGCGGCGGCCCAGGCGGTGGAAACCAGTTGCGACACCGACAGACCGGACGCCAGCACTTTGCTTTTCAGCGCAGCCGCGTCGTTGCTGTCGATCAGTGGGTGAGTGGCCTCAGGAATCGGGTCCTGCCACAGCAGTTCTTCGTTCGGCAGTTCCGGGCCGAGGTAGCGCGACAGTGGGCCCATGTCGCGGTGGATCAGTTTGTACCAGGCGCGGGCGAAGGCGTCGGCCAATTGATCAGGATTGGCCAGGAAACGGCGGGCGATCGGCTCGTAGATCGGGTCGAAACGCAGCGCCAGGTCGGAGGTGAGCATGGTCGGCGAAAGCTTCTTGCTTGGATCGTGCGCGTGCGGAACGGTGCCAGCGCCGCCGCCGTTCTTCGGTTTCCACTGGTGCGCACCGGCCGGGCTTTTGAACAGTTCCCACTCGAAACCGAACAGGTTTTCCAGGTAGTTGTTGCTCCACTGAGTCGGGGTCGTGGTCCAGGTGACTTCGAGGCCGCTGGTGATGGTGTCGGCGCCTTTGCCGGTGCCGAATGCGTTGCGCCAGCCGAGGCCTTGTTCTTCCAGGCCGGCCGCTTCCGGCTCAGGCCCGACATTATCGGCCGGGCCGGCGCCGTGGGTCTTGCCGAAGGCGTGACCGCCGGCGATCAGCGCGACGGTTTCTTCGTCGTTCATGGCCATGCGGCCGAAGGTTTCGCGGATATCGCGACCGGAGGCGACCGGGTCGGGATTGCCTTCAGGGCCTTCCGGGTTCACGTAAATCAGGCCCATCTGCACGGCGGCCAATGGATTTTCCAGATTACGTTCGCCCTGATCGGTGCGGCTTTGCTCTTTGCCGTGCAAGTCCGGTTCGGCCACCAGCGTACCGTCACCCGGTTCCTGCATGGCCGACTTGTCTTTGCCGTAGCGGCTGTCGCCGCCGAGCCATTCGCGCTCCGAACCCCAATACACGTCTTCGTCCGGTTCCCAGACATCGGGACGTCCGCCGGAGAAGCCGAAGGTCTTGAAGCCCATCGACTCCAGTGCAACGTTGCCGGTGAGCACGATCAGGTCGGCCCAGGAAATATTGCGGCCGTATTTCTGTTTGATCGGCCACAGCAGTCGCCGCGCTTTGTCGAGGCTGACGTTGTCCGGCCAGCTGTTGAGCGGAGCGAAACGCTGTTGCCCGGAGCCGGCGCCACCGCGGCCATCGGCGGTGCGATAGGTGCCGGCGCTGTGCCAGGCCATGCGGATGAACAGCGGGCCGTAGTGGCCGAAGTCCGCCGGCCACCAGTCCTGGGAGTCGGTCATCAGCGCACGCAGGTCTTGTTTCAGGGCCTGGAAGTCCAGGCTCTGGAAGGCTTTGGCGTAGTCGAAGTCCTTGCCCAGCGGATCGGACTTGGGCGAGTGCTGGCTGAGGATCTTCAGGTTCAGTTGATTCGGCCACCAGTCACGGTTTGTCGTACCACCACCGGCGGCGTGGTTGAACGGGCATTTCGATTCGTTTGCCATGTTCGAGTCCTTATCAGGTCTTGTGCGGCCGGCTCATGCCGACTTCGGACTAGTAAGGCTAGACCCGACTCGGGCAGTCAGCTAATAGGCCGACTATTGGAGGCTGATAGGCAAACTCTTCAATGAATGATGCTATGGAATGAGTTGAAAGGTTTTTAGCTCGAAATCGACTAAACGACTGTCATTTCTGACAGTGCGCGGAGGAATTAATAAAAAATATATTGGCTGCATGTTAAGGGCCTGATGAATCACAAACCTTTGTTGGCAATCGAGTCGGGAGTGTATTTGCATGAAAAATTCAATTAAACCAGAAGAGCAAATTCTTAAGCTGATTCATGAAGGTCGCGGTAAATATAAAGGCACGTTTAAAGCTAGCGTTGATAACGTAGAGTTCATGTTCGCGGATACGAACGTGGTGTTTCACAGGGCAGGAGAGGAATATTACATTGTTGGGGCTGATAGAGATAATAAAAACTCCGTAGCCTTCTGTGTTCCATGGGCTATAAAAGAAGGCCCTCACGAGGTGAAGTGGTACAAAGGTGGTCTGGTTTGGAGCGTTAGTAAGGGCGGCGATTTTCACGAGATTCAACAAGGGGTGGCAACTGTGACGTTCTTACAAAGCGGCGAATATAAATACGGTGTTAAAGGTGAAATCGATTTTAGTTTGCCTCGAGTAGGGAAAATAACAGGTAAATTTGAAATTAAGCTCCGTGAGTAAACGTAAAGGGACGGATCCAACCAATCCGTCCCTTCCCTGATTTCAACTCGATTGCACAGTCTCATCATCCGGCAACGCATCCAGCGGATCTTCCTGCCCCGGCAATTCAGTAATCACACTGAAATCCGTGACCTCGACCGCACCCAATCCATAACCCAGCAAATGAAACGAGAAAGCCTTGCGCTGTTGCGGGTTGTCGAAACTGAAATCCATCTTCAGCGGCTGATCCGCCGTGGCGACCATCTCGGTCGGCAGGCCCAGTTGCACGTCCTGTTCGAACTCCTTGGCCTTGAGCTGAATGTACGCCGCCTGCTGCGGGTCCACCGAGCGCACGGTCAGGCGCACGCGGGTGTGCGAACCCTTGGGCATTTCCAGGTATTGCGCACCGATCAGGTTATCGGCCCAGTCATCCTTGATCTGCGCCTGCAGCGGGATGACGTTGTTGCTGCCGAACTGGTAACGCTGATTGAGCGGGGTGCGCAGCAGCGACAGGTCCAGCGCCATGGCCCGCGCGGCAATCTGCCGGGCCTGCTGGCTGCTTTCATTGCCCTTGAAGGTGGCCCGCTCGGCAATGAACCCGGCGCTTTCGTAGTAGCGGCAGCGGCGCGGCATGTCGCACTCGGAAAAGATCCCCTGGCCGTTGTGGTAGCGCAGCTTGCCGTTGGTGTAGGACATGATTTCGCGTCCGCTGTCGTAGTCGCGGAACAGCGAACGGCCGCTCAGCGCCGACGGCACCGGCAGATCGAAATAGTCGAGGATCGACGCGCTCAGATCGACATGACCGTAGACCCCGGCATTCAGTCGCGGCAGTTGCTCGTGTTCCGGGGCCAAGGTCAGGTTGAAACCCCAGGACGACGCCAGACGCACGCCATCGATGCCGTGGGATTCGTCCGAGGTGATCACCACCAGCGTGTCTTTCAGTACGCCCTGGCGTTCGAGACCGCTGAGAAACTGCTCCAGCGCATCATCGAGATAACCGACGGCAGCCTGTTTCGGCGTCTCGTAGCGCGCCAGATAGTCTTCCGGTGCGGAGTAGGGCTGGTGCGTGCCGACGGTCAACAGAGTGAGCATCCACGGTTGCTTCTGCTTCTTCAGTTGGCCGACGTAATCCAGCGCGCCTTCGAAGAACGCCTTGTCATCCTTGCCCCACGGAAACTCCAGATAGTTGGCGTTGCTGAACCACTCCAGACCATGGGTCGCATCGAAACCGATGTGCGGCATGATCTTGTCTTTGGCCATGAAACGCAGACCGGCGCCTTGCAGGTAGTGAGTGCTGAAGCCGTTCTGCCGCAGTTGCGCCGGCAGGCAGGCCTGATTGCGCTCCTGCTGGGTGAGCATTTCCACGCCTTTGGGCGTGCCGTTGTTGAGCTTGTCGTAATCGCCACAGAGCATGGCGTACAGGCCACGAATGGTCTGGTGCGTATGCAGCACGTAATCCGGGGTGTTCATGCCGCGCTCGGCCCAGCGACTGAGATGAGGCATCAGGTCTTCCTGATAATGACTGCCGATGGCCTCGCGATTGGCGCGGATGTACGCGCCGGGGATGCCCTCCAGGGCGATGATCAGCACATTGCGCGCCTGCCCCGGTGCGGCCAGCAGCTTGTGGCCATTGAGATCCAGATCGGTCAGCCCGGCCATCTGTGGCGCGGCGGGTTCGACGTCACCGTCCAGCCATTCCTCGGCCTGCAACTGCAGCTCGGCGACTTGCGAGGCGAGCAATTGATGCGGCAGGTTGTACATGCGCCACGGATCCTCCTCGCTCGGCCACTGGTTTTGCACGCCCCAGTGCGCGGCGAACAGCAGCGCCGGTGCGGCCCACACGGCACGGGGCAGAGCAGCAGCGGGTTGCGCGCGATTGGCGAAACGCGTCAGCAACCAGAGCAGCAGCGCCAGCAACAGGGCCACGCCCAGCGCCGGATGGGCAAAGCCGCCACCGGTGGAGTTCTCCACGAACTGCGGGTCAATCAGGTAATGCAGGTCGGATGGGTTCGGCAACCGGCCGACAGCGCTGACCAGCTCCGCCGTCGCCACCGCCAGCACCCCCCAGAACAGCAGCAACGGCAACGCCTGCCACCACGCACGGCGATGAAGCAACAGCACCAGCAAACTGCCAATGGCCAAGTCAGACAAATAGCCCGGCGACGACGACCAGCCCAACGCCGCGCGCAGGCACACCGGTACGATCAGCACCAGCAGAATCAGGGAAAACAGGCGGGCATGCGGCTGCCGCAACCAACGCAAAAGAACGCTCACAAACAAAGACCTTCCAGCCATCAAACCGTCATAAAAGTGTGCGCGATGATACCAAGGGTGGGCTGTCTGATCGCCCTTTTAAACTACCGGCTGATCCGCTCTCGCAGGCACGGCGCAGGGCTTGAGGCCGTGACTGGCGTTGGTGTCAGCGCGCTGACGGCTGACGCACAGCGTGTAATCGATGGCAGATTTATTGTTTCAGGCTGTTTAAATCAGCGCACGATGGCAAACGTGAGCGTGCTATGGATATTCGATAACGGTATTTAATTTCTGTTTTTTATAGCGATAGAGTTCGGCCTTTCAGCCAATTCACCCAGCTGCGAGGTTGTCATGGCCATACCGTTCAAACGTTCTGCGCTGATTCTGTTGGCCGCATCCCTGGCAGGCAGTCTTCTGCTCAGCGGCGGTGCCCAGGCCGAAGGCAAGATCAGCATCGCCCAGCAATTCGGCATCGGTTATCTGATTCTCGATGTGGTCCGTGATCAGCAGTTGATCGAAAAACACGGCAAGGCGCAGGGGCTGGAGATCAAGGTCGACTGGAACAGCATCTCCGGCGCCACCGCCATGAACGAAGCGCTGCTGACCGGCGCGCTGGACGTGGTCTCCGCCGGGGTGCCGCCGATGCTCACCGTGTGGGATCGCACCCGTGGCAAACAGAACGTCAAGGCGATTGCCTCGCTCGGCTCGATGCCCAATTACCTGCTGACCAACAACCCGAACATCAAGACCCTGAAGGATTTCAGCGACAAGGATCGCATCGCCGTGCCGGCGGCGGGCGTGGGGTTCCAGTCGCGGACCCTGCAGATCGAAACGGCCAGGGAATTCGGCAATGACCAGTACAAAAAATTTGACGACATCTCGGTCAGCCTGCCGCATCCGGACGCCACGGCGGCGCTGATTGCCGGTGGTTCGGAAATCAACTCGCACTTCTCCAGCCCGCCGTTCCAGTATCAGGCGTTGCAAAACCCCAACGTGCACAAAGTGCTGAGTTCCTACGACGTGCTCGGCGGTCAGGCCACGTTCAACGTGCTCTACACCACGGAAAAATTCCACGACGAAAATCCCAGGACCTACAAGGCGTTCTACGACGCGTTGGCCGAAGCGGAAAAAATCATCAAGGCCGACAAACCCGCCGCCGCCCAGGCGTACATCCGCGTCGAACAGTCGAAGCTGCCGCTGGCGCTGGTCGAGCAGATCGTCACCGATCCGGAAATCGACTTCACAGTGGTGCCGCAGCGCACGTTCATCTATGCCGAGAAACTGCAGGAACTGGGCGTGCTGAAGAACAAGGCCGACAGTTGGAAGGATTACTTCTTTGAAGAGGCGCATGGCGGCGCGGGGAGCTGATAACGGCTCGCCAAAGCGTTGAAACCTGTGGCTGTTTCTGGACAGCCTGATGGCCACTCAGTAGCATTCGAGCCCAACGGATTTTCCCTTCGCACGTCGTCCGACGTGGAGTTCTCAAGGAATCGACATGCGCGACACCCCCAATGGCGAACAACGAACGGTCGTGACCTTGGTCAACGGCGAGATTCATCACGAAACCCAGATCAGTTTCAGCTCGGTGTCGGTCGTCAATGGCGAAGTGCGGGTGCATACCGCTGAAGGCAATCAGATAAATGTCCAGGTACCGGGGGCGGACTTCTCATTGCGCTTTGATCTGGATGGAGTGCAGCAGACTCCAGTGGCGCAGCAGGCACCGGTTGAAACGGTGCCCGTCGACAACAACCTGAAGCTGTTCACCTGGAAAACCGTACTGATCACCCTTGGGCTGTGGACAGTGGTCAACCTGATCACCGGTTGGCTGGGATTTTTTGCGGCGGCCGGTTATCTCGGTTATCGCTGGAGTCAGGTGTTGAAGCGCAAGCAGCAGTTGGCTGTGGCGCCCGTGGAGAAAACTGCAGCGGCATCGCGCTCGGGGATGTCGAGAGAAAGCGTGCGCAATGCACTGGCCCGCAAGCGCGGCTGACATGCGCGATAAAAAAGGGGCGACCTGATCATCAATCAGGCCGCCCCTTTTTATTACCGCCAAGTCAGATCAATGCATCTTGCTGTGATCGTGGCCTTCCATGTGCGTCAGCGCACGCACTTCGGCTTTGACTTCGACGGTTTCTTTCTCGCCCTTGGCGTTTTCCACGGTCAGGGTCAGCGGTACGCTTTCGCCTTCCTTGAGCTGGCCGGTCAGGCCCATCAGCATCACGTGGTAGCCGTTCGGGTCGAAGGTGACGGCTTTGCCGGCTGGCAGGTCAACCGATTTGACCGGGCCCATGCTCATCACGTCGTTCTTCATCGACATTTCGTGGATCTGCACATCCTTGGCCACTGGCGAGGCCACGCTCAGCAGTTTGCTGTCGCTGTCCGCGGTGACGGTCATGAACGCGCCGCTGGCCGATTGGGTCGGCACGGTCGCACGCACCCAGGCATCATCGACCTTGGTCTGAGCCGAGGCTTGAAACGCCAGGCCCAGCAGGGACAGGGCGAAAACGGCGCGTTTGATGTTGTTCAAAACGGGGTGCATCAGCAGACCTCCATAACGGTGAGCAAATCTTCCGTGCACTCTTGTGCCGAAAGCGATACAGACAGACCCATGCGCAACTGGCCGCGCGAGTCGTAGACGTAACTGGTGGACGTGTGGGAGATGGTGTAGGTTTCGCCGGCCGGCACCTTCTCGAAGAACACGTCGAATTCCTTGGCGGTGGCCTGGGTTTCTTCCAGCGTGCCGTACAGTGCGACGAAGCTCGGGTCGAAGGCTTTGACGTAGGCGTCGAGGATCTGCGGCGTGTCGCGTTCCGGGTCGAGGGTGATGAAGATCACCTGCAGACGGTCGCCGTCCTTGCCCATCAGCTTCTTGATTTGCGCGGCGCGGGCGAGAGTGGTCGGGCACACCGCCGGGCATTGGGTGAAGCCGAAGAAGATCATCGGCATCATCCCGCGAAAGCTCGACAGCGTCATGGTTTCACCGTCGGTGTTCTTCAGCTTGAAGGTGCGTCCGAGGATCTTGTCACTCAGGTCCTTGCCGTACTTGTACGACAGTTGGCCACGGGTGTCGCAGCCGGCGAGCAGGCCCAGGCCCAGCACGCCCATTCCCGCAAGCACCTTGCGGCGAGTCAACAAAGCCGTCATCTAATACCGCCTTTTGCAGCCCGTCAGTCGGCAGGACTGGCGGGGGGTTAACCGTAAAAGCGGCGCATGATACCAAACTGACGGCAGACGCCGGCCACGGATCGCCGCGCGGCGTCGTATCGGGCGACAAAAGGTGTAAGAAAAAGTGACGAGGGGCTACTGAACCCGGGCCTCATCGGCCTGCCAGCCGCCGCCCAGCGCGGTGTACAGGTTGACCTCGGCAACCAGCTGCGCCAGCCGATCAGTGATCAGCCCCTGCTGTGAACTGAACAGTGAACGTTGCGCATCAAGAAACGTCAGGCTGCTGTCGACACCGTTTTGATAGCGGTGCTGCGCCAGGTTGTAGTAGTCCTGTGTCGCCTGCACCAGATCGCGCTGTGCCTGCAATTGCTGCTGATAAGTGCTGCGCGCTGCCAGGCCGTCGGCAACTTCCTGAAACGCGGTTTGAATCGATTTCTCGTATTCGGCGACCGCGACGTCTTTCTGCAATTTCGAATAATCCAGACTCGCGCGCAGGCCGCCGGCGTTGAAAATCGGCAGGTTGATTTGCGGCTGGAACGTCCACGCCCCGGAGCCGGCGCTGAACAGGCCGGACAGATCGCGGCTGGAGGTGCCGGCGCTGGCGGTCAGGCTGACACTGGGGAAAAACGCCGCGCGCGCTGCACCGATATTGGCGTTGGCCGCTTTCAGTTTGTACTCGGCCTGGAGAATGTCCGGGCGCCGTTGCAGCAGATCCGACGGCAACCCGGCCGGCAATTGCTGAACCAGATCGCTGGCCAGTGGTTGCGCCGGCAGTTGCTCGGGGATCTGAGCGCCAACCAGTAGCGTCAGGCTGTTGAGATCTTGCGCCACCTGACGTTTGTATCGCGCCAGATTGGCTCGCGAACTGTCGACGCTGGTTTGCGCCTGCGCCTGTTCCAGCGCCGAAGACTTGCCGGCGTCGCGGTTGCGCGTGGTCAGGCGCAGGCTTTGCTGATCGGCGGCCAGGGTCTGGCGCGTCAGTTCGAGCAACTCCTGATCGGCGCGCCAGGTCAGGTAGGCATTGGCGACGTTGGCCACCAGACTCAGCTCGGCACTGCGCCGCGCCTGTTCGGTCGCCAGCCAGGTTTGCAGCGCCTGTTCGCTGAGGCTGCGCACCCGGCCGAAAAAATCTAACTCATAGGCACTGACGCCCAGGTTCACCGCATAGGTCGAATTGATCATGGCTTTGCTGCGGGTCACGCTGGGCGGCATGCGCTGGCGCGACTCGCTGGCATTGGCCGATACCGCCGGCAGCAGATCGGCGCGCTGGATCCGGTACTGCGCCTGGAACGCCTCGACGTTCAGCGCCGCCACCCGCAGATCGCGATTGTTCACCAGCGCGCTTTCGATCAACTGTTGCAGCGCCGGGTCGTTGAACAGCGTGCGCCAGTCTTCAGTGCGCGCTGCGGCGGGTGTCGGTGCCGGGTAAACCGCGCCTTGCGGGTACTGCGCAGCGCTCGGTGAAGCAGGGCGCTGGTACTCGGGAATCAACGAACAACCGGCCAGCAGGGCGGCGAGGGACAGCAGGGAAATGCGCAGCATCGAACGCTCTCATGCAGAAAAAACACGTGCCGGGCACTGCGTCCCCACACCATCATCAAACACCGTTGAACCATGCCGCGCGGTTACGCCCCGGCCATCCAGCGCGCCAGACCGTGCCGTCCGCTGACCCCCAGTTTGGCGGTCGCCCGTTTGAGGTAGGTCTCGACCGAACTGCTCTTGACCCGCAGCTTCTCGGCCAGTTGCGGCACGGTACCGCCGGTCAGCAGACCCAGGCAGACTTCCTTTTCCCGCGCCGACAGCACGATGCCACCCAGCGCCAGACGTTCGTCGAACACCTGCTGCAACGGCGCCTGTTCCAGGTCGGCCAACGGCAGGCGTGGCTGTTTGGCGATGATCTGCCGACTGAGCTGCGCGTGCCGTTCGATCAGCGGCAACAGCGTGTCGGACAGGCTTTTGAGAAACGACAGTTCCGGCAGGGAAAACACCCGTTGCGTATGCGGTCGGTAGAACGAGATGACACAGCGGCGATTAGAGGTGCGGGACACCAGATTGCACTGGTGCACGCTGTGCTGCGGATGTTGCGGCTGGAGCGACGCTTTGAGTTGAATCAGCAGGGAATCATTCATCTCGATCATCTTCTGCAACAACGGATGATCGTCCGGACTTTTCAACGGGTCCGGTGGCGGGAAGGTCTGCGGCAGTCCGGCGCTGCCCAGCGCCTTGATCTCGACCACGCTGGCCTGACGTTCGTCCAGCGTCCACTCACTGAGATCGACGCGATTGACCGGCACCAGGGTGTCGACCAACTGGAACAGGTTGCTGGCGAAATGATCGTCGCCGGTGCTGGCAATCAGTTCCCCCAGTTGCCAGTAGAAATGCGGGTTTTCCATGTTGCGAATGCTGCCGGTCAGATTCATATCCTTGTCATCCCTGGTTCCGAGTCATCACCGAGTCGTCCGCTGTTTATGCAAAAGCCGCCCACGCAATCGTCTCTCCTTGAAACTGATCTGGGGCGGGATTTAAGCCTATGGATTTGTCCTACGTCTGTAGGGGAAAACAGGGACACAAAGTGCCATCATTTCTGAAAGTTGGCGCCGGGCTTCTGACGCCATTTGCGATAGGTGTTGCGCATCGCGTGACTGTTTGGTCACGGCAAGACCTTGAAAACCGGGGCAGTTGCGTTTTTTTGAGGTCACAACGCAGGTCGATGGCAGCGCTGGTGTGTGGCATTTTTCCTACAGGATTTTCAGTGTTTCCTCTCCGAACTTTTAGTGGGTTCCCACCCAATCAGCGGTTACAAGCGCTGACAGGCCAGCCCCCGGGGCGGGGTTGTCCGGGTTTTACGTGTCATGTCGGCATCAGGGCCGATGCTTGAATAGGCGCAAAATCACATGAGAAGGATCTTATGCCGCCTATTTCTGCCCCCGCGGTGGCCACGCCGTCCGCATCGCTCCAGACGTATCCGCTGACCGCTGCGCAGCTGGATATCTGGCTGGATCAGCTGAGTCGCGGGGATTCGCCGCTGTACAACATCGGCGGCTACCTGGACCTCAGCGGGCCGCTGGATCCGGCGCGGATGCAGGCTGCGCTGGAGTTGCTGGTGGCCCGGCATGACGCGCTGCGCACGATTCTGCTGCCGGGCGCTGGCGCCGATGGCCTGCCTTTGCAGCAGTTCGCCCGGTCAGTAGCGGTGCCGATGCCGATCGACGATGTGTCGGCGCACAGCGACCCGGAATCGGCGGCGCGGGCATTGGTGCAGGCGCGAATCGATCAGCCCTTTGTACTGGACGGCGGCTGCCTGTTGCGCTTTCTGTTGATCCGCCTCGATGAGCAGCGACACTGGCTGTCCGTGCAGGCTCATCACTTGATCGTCGATGGCTGGGGCTTCGGCGAAATGTTCAAGTCGCTGGACGAGATCTACAACGCGCTGGCGCACGGCCAACCGACACCGGTCGCGGCGCCGTCGTACATCGACTTCATCGAGGACAATGCGCGCTATCACGCGTCGCCGCGTTATGCGCAGGATCGCGCCTATTGGCTGGACAAGTACCGACAATTGCCCGAGCCGCTGTTGCTGCCACGGCATCAGCAGAGTCTGGCCGGCCAGACCGCGCAGACGCAGGTCTACGCGCAGCCCTTGCCGGCGTTGCTGCACGAGCGCATGCAGCAGGTGGCCCGAGCGTTCGGCGCGTCGGCGTTCCATGTGTTGCTGGCGGCGCTGCATGTCTACTTCAGCCGCACCGCACAACGTGACGAATGGGTGGTTGGATTGCCGATTCTCAACCGCTCCGGCGCGCGCTTCAAATCCACGCTTGGGTTGTTCGCCCAGGTCAGTGCGGTGCGCATGGGCTTCGGTCGCCACTGCACGTTCGCTGAACTGATCACGGCGATCCGTGAGGAACTGCGCAAGGATTTCCGCCATCAGCGCTTCCCCGTGAGTGAGATGAACCGCGCCCTCGGCCTGCTGCGGGAGGAGCGCTCGCAGCTGTTCGAAGTCACTGTTTCCTACGAGCAGGGCACTCACGATTATCGCTACGGCGAGGCGTCGGGACGGATTATCAAGGCCTCGAACGTCGAAGAGGCCACACCGCTGGCGGTGCACTTGCTGAGCAATCTGGCCAATGACGACGCGCGGCTGTACCTGATCTACAGCGAGGCGTATTTCAACGCCGATGAAGTCAAGGCACTGGCCGAACGCTGGTTGCTGATTCTGGAGCAGGGGCTGGAAGCGGTGAACCTGGCGGTGACGGATTTCGATCTGAGCGCGCCGGAAGAAACCGCGTTGCTGCAACAGTGGAATGCCACGCGGGTGGACTACCCGGCTCCGACCACCATTCAGCAGCGTATCGAAGCGCAGGCGACGCTTCGGCCGCAGGCGCTGGCGGCGGTTGATCAGGGGCAAAGCCTGACCTATGCCGAGTTCAATCAACGCGCCAACGCGCTCGCTCATCATCTGCGCGATCTCGGGGTGCGCCCGGATGACCGGGTGGCGATCGTTGCCCGGCGCGGCCTCGACACACTGGTCGGGCTGTTGGCGATCCTCAAAGCTGGCGCCGCTTATGTGCCGCTGGATCCGGCGCATCCGGCCGAGCGCCTGAGCTATCTGCTGGAGGACAGCGCGCCAATCGCGGTTCTGACCCAGCGTGCGCTGCGCGGGCATTTGCCGGCGTTGTCGGTGCCGGTGATCGAGCTGGATCAGCCGAGCTGGTCCGCCGAACATGTCGGCGCGCCGAAGGTGCCGGGGCTGACCCCGGCCAACCTCGCTTATGTGATTTACACCTCCGGCTCGACCGGCCTGCCCAAGGGGGTGATGGTCGAGCACCGCACCCTGTGCAATCTGGTCGATTGGCACGCTGATGTCTTCGACCTGCATGCCGGCAGCCATACCTCAAGCCTGGCCGGTTTCGGTTTCGATGCGATGGCCTGGGAAGTCTGGCCGGCGCTGTGCGTGGGCGCGACCCTGCACCTGGCGCCGGCCAGCGAGGGCAGCGAAGACATCGATGCGCTGCTCGACTGGTGGCGTGCGCAGCCGCTGGACGTGAGTTTTTTGCCGACGCCGATCGCCGAATACGCGTTCAGCCGCCAGCTCGATCACCCAACATTGCGCACGCTGCTGATCGGTGGCGATCGCCTGCGCCAGTTCCCGCGTCAGCCATCGTTCGAAGTGATCAACAACTACGGCCCGACCGAAGCCACGGTGGTGGCGACCTCGGGACGTATCGACGCCGGGCAGGCGCTGCACATCGGCAAACCGGTGAGCAACGCCACGGTGTATCTGCTCGACGAGCAGCAGCAACCGGTGCCGCTGGGCGTGACGGGCGAGTTGTACGTCGGTGGGGCCGGGGTGGCGCGCGGTTACCTGAACCGCGCAGAGCTGAGCGCCGAACGCTTCCTGCGTGATCCGTTCAGTGCTGAACCGGGCGCGCGCCTGTACCGCACCGGCGACCTCGCGCGATGGCGCGCCGACGGCAATCTCGAGTACCTGGGGCGCAACGATGATCAGGTGAAAATCCGTGGCATCCGGATCGAGCCGGGGGAGATCGAGAGCGCACTCGCCAGCCATTCGGCGGTGCGCGAAGCGGTGGTGCTGGTGCGCGACGGGCAATTGCTGGCGTGGTTCACCGAGCAGGCGCCGCTAGACATCAATGAGCTGCACGCGCAGCTGAAAACCCGCCTGAGCAACGCCATGCTGCCGAGCGCCTATGTGCGTCTGTCGGCGCTGCCGCTGACCGCCAACGGCAAGGTCGATCGCAAGGCACTGCCGGCGCCCGGGCCGGACGATCTGATCCGCCGCGAATACGAAGCGCCGCAGGGTGAGGTCGAAATCGCCCTGGCGCAGATCTGGGCCGAAGTCCTGCAAGTCGAACGGGTCGGGCGTCATGACCATTTCTTCGAACTCGGCGGGCATTCGTTGCTGGCGGTGATCTTGATCGAGCGCATGCGTCAGCTCGATCTGAGCAGCGACGTGCGCGTGCTGTTCAGTCAGCCGACCCTGTCGGCGCTGGCGGCTTCGGTCGGCAGCGGTCGGGAGATCGAAGTGCCGGCCAACCGCATCACTGCCGATTGCACCCATATCACTCCGGCAATGCTGCCGCTGGTGCAACTGCAGCAGGCGGACATCGAGCGGATCGTCGCCACGGTACCGGGCGGCGCGGCCAACGTGCAGGACATCTATCCGTTGGCACCGCTGCAGGAAGGCATTCTCTACCACCACATCACCGCTGAGCAGGGCGATCCGTACCTGCTGCAATCGCAACTGGCGTTCGACAGTCTTGAACGCGTCGAGGCTTTCGCCGCAGCGTTGCGAGAAGTCATGGCGCGCCACGACATTCTGCGCACTTCGGTGCTCTGGGAAGGCCTGAACACCCCGGTGCAGGTGGTGTGGCGCGCGGCAATTCTGCCGTTGCAGGAGGTCGAGCTGGACCCGGCCGACGGCCCGGTCATCGAGCAGTTGCACGCGCGCTTCAACGCCCGGCGTTATCGCCTCGACGTCAGCCAGGCGCCTCTGATGCGCCTGGTGTATGCCCGTGATCCGGCGCTGGATCGGGTGGTGGGGATTCTGCTGTTCCATCACCTGGCCATGGATCACATCGCTTTGGAGGTGATGCGCGGCGAGATGCAGGCCAGTCTGTCGGGGCAGGTCGTGGCGCTGGCGCCGCCGGTGCCGTATCGCAATTACGTGGCGCAGACGCGGCTGGGCGTCAGCGAGCAGGAACACGAGGCGTTTTTCCGTGAGCAACTGGCGGACATCGACGAGCCGACCCTGCCATTCGGCCTGCAGGAAGTGCAGGGCGACGGACGCGGCATCGACGAAGCGCAGCAGGCGTTGCCGGCTGACGTCTATCAGCGTCTGCGCACCCAAGCACGACAGGCCGGGGTCAGTGTGGCGAGCCTGATTCATCTGGCTTGGGCGCGGGTGCTGGCGGCGACATCCGGCCAGCAGCGTGTGGTGTTCGGCACGGTGCTGATGGGGCGCATGCAAGGCGGCGAGGGCGCTGACCGGGCCTTGGGCGTGTTCATCAACAGCTTGCCGTTGCGCATCGATGTCGATGCCGGAGTGCTGGACGCTGTGCGCGCCACCCATGCGCGGCTGACCGCGCTGCTCGGGCATGAGCACGCGTCGCTGGCACTGGCTCAGCGCTGCAGCGGCGTCGCCTCGCCGTCACCGTTGTTCAGCGCTTTGCTCAATTATCGGCACAGTGACGAGTCCGAACTGCTGGAGCCATCCAGTCAGGCTTGGCAAGGCATCGAAACCCTGGCCAACGAGGAGCGCACCAATTACCCGCTGACCATGAGCGTGGATGATTTTGGCAACGGCTTGCGCCTGACCGGCAGGGCTGTGGCGCAGATTGGCGCGCAACGGATTTGCGGTTACATGCAAGCGGCGTTGAGTGGCCTGGTGCAGGCCCTGGAGCAGACGCCGCAACAGCCGTTGAACCGTTTGCCGATCCTGCAGCCCGAAGAGTTGCAACGCTTGCTTATCACCTTCAACGCCACTGAGGTCGATTGTCCGCTGGAGCAGCCACTGCACGCGTTGTTCGAAGCGCAGGTGCGGCGTAAGCCGGACGCCATCGCGCTGCAATCCGCGCAGGGAACCCTGACTTACCTTGAGCTCAATCAGCGCGCCAATCGTCTGGCCCATCACCTGCGTGAACTCGGCGTGCAACCGGACTCGCGCGTAGCAATCTGCGTCGAGCGCGGGCTGGATCTGATCGTTGGTCTGCTCGGCATCCTCAAGGCTGGTGGTGCCTATGTGCCGCTGGACCCGGACTATCCGCTGGAGCGCCTGAACTACATGTTGCAGGACAGTGCGCCGGTCGCACTGCTGGTGCATGACGCTACGCGGCAATTGCTGGGCGAGCCGGGTGTGACGACGATCAATCTGGAGCACGGCAGTTGGGAGCAGCTGTCGTCAGACAATCTTCAAGTGCCGGGCCTGCGTGCGTCGAACCTCGCCTACATGATCTACACCTCGGGTTCTACCGGGTTGCCGAAAGGCGTGATGATCGAGCATCGCAGCGCCTGCAACATGGTGCATTGGGGTTCGCAGCTCAGCCCGCCGACCGAGCACGGTGCGCTGCTGCAAAAGGCGCCGTTCAGCTTCGACAGCTCGGTGTGGGAGATCTTTTGGCCGCTGTGTTCCGGGATGCGTCTGGTACTGGCGCGACCGGACGGCAACCGCGATTCGGCGTATGTGGTGCAGACCATTCGCGAGCAGCAGGTGACGGTGGTCAAGTTCGTTCCGGCGCTGTTGCAGCAGTTCATCGAACAGGACGGTGTCGAGCAGTGCACCAGCCTGACCGATGTGCTCAACGGCGGTGGCGAACTCAGCGCGGCGCTGGCCCGCCAAGTGCGTACTCGCCTGCCGTGGGTGCGTTTGCACAACGTTTATGGCCCGACTGAAACCACGGTGGACAGCACGGGCTGGACGCTGGAGCCGGACATGCCGGTGCCGGACAACGTGGTGCCAATCGGTACAGCCTTGAGCAATACACGCCTGTACGTGCTCGACGCGTACGGACAACCGGTGCCGCAAGGCGTCAGCGGTGAGTTGCACATCGGCGGCGTCGGCGTGGCACGTGGTTATCACGGCTTGCCGGAGATGCAGGCCGAGCGCTTCATCGACAGCCCGTTTGTGCCGGGGGATCGCCTGTACCGCACGGGCGATCTGGCGCGCTACAACAATCATGGGGAACTGGAATTCCTCGGCCGTAATGACTTCCAGATCAAGCTGCGTGGCTTGCGTCTGGAGCCGGGGGAAATCGAGGCGCGGCTGATCGAACATCCGGCGGTTCGCCAAGCGGTGGTGATGGTGCGCGATGAGCGTCTGGTGGCCTGGTACAGCTTGCGCGCCGGCATCGACGCGCCATCGTTGGAAACCTTGCGCAGCCATGTGCTGGAGCGTTTGCCGGAGTACATGGTGCCGGGCGCGTTTGTGCTGCTCGACGCGTTGCCGCTGACGCCAAACGACAAGATCGACCGCAAAGCCCTGCCGGAACCTGGGGCAGATGCGGTGATCAACCGACCGTACGTGGCGCCACAGGGTGAAGTCGAAACCGCACTGGCGCAGATCTGGGGTGAAGTACTCGGCGTCGAACAGGTCGGTCGTCACGACAACTTCTTCGAACTCGGCGGGCATTCGTTGCTGGCGGTGAGTCTGGTGGCGCGTATGCGTCAGAGCGGTTTGCACACCGACGCCCGGGCACTGTTCAGCCAGCCGACGCTGGCGGCACTGGCGCTCAGCACCACACCCGAGGCGCAGCAAGTGGCCATCCCGCAAACCACCATCCCGAGCCTCACCCGCAAACGCCGGCTCTAGCCCGGAATTGATTGTGTAAACCAAACCCTGTGGGAGCGGGCTTGCTCGCGAATGCGGTGTAACAGTCACCATCAACATCGACTGACCCACCGCATTCGCGAGCAAGCCCGCTCCCACAGGGGGATTGCGGCGGCCGAGCCGGCGGCTTGTCCCCGCTTCCCATGTCAGCCCCGCAAGCCCCGATGTTTTAGTTTTTCCAGGCTGCGCACAGCAGGCACGGACTCGCGGCTGCGCGCTCCTTTTTCTCGTATTTACAGCAGGTTATCCCATGCATTTCAGCGAACTGATGGCTGTTCTTTCCACCCATGCGATCCGCCTTCAACAGGAAGATGAAGACCTGGTCATTCTGGGCAGCGACGACGCGCTGGACGATGCGTTGTGGGACAGCCTCAGCGAACACAAGGCGCAACTGCTGGAACTGGTTGCGCAAAACGGTGGCGACTGGCTGAGCCCGGCGTTTCGCATCACCCCGGACATGCTGCCGCTGGTGACGCTGGATCAGCCGACCATCGATCGGCTGGTCGCCAATGTGGCGGGTGGCGCCGCCAACCTGCAGGACATTTACCCGCTGGCGCCGCTGCAGGAAGGCATGCTCTATCTGCACCTGTCGGCGCCCGCCGGTGACCCCTACGTGTCGCAAGCGCGATTCGCCTTCGACAGCCGCGAACGTCTGGAGGCTTTCGCCGAGGCGCTGCAATGGATGATCGAACGCCACGACATCCTGCGCACCTCGTTCGTCTGGGAACGCCTGGACGAACCGCTGCAAGTGGTGCAGCGGCAGGCTCGTCTGCACTGCGAAGAAATCGCCCTCGCGCCGGGCGCGGATGTCCTGACGCAACTGCTGGAGCGCCACGACCCACGGTTCTTCCGCCTCGACATCCAGCAGGCGCCGCTGCTGCGTCTGGTGTACGCCATGGATCCGGCCAACGGGCGCGTGGTCGCGCTGTTGCTGTTCCATCACCTGATCATGGACCACGTCGCGCTCGACGTGGTGCGCCGTGAAACCCGCGCGCATCTGCTGGGCCAGACCGCGCAGGTCGGGCCGCCGGTGCCATACCGCGATCACCTGGCCAAGGCCCGTCTGCGTCTGGACGAACAGACTCACGAGCAGTTTTTCCGCGAGATGCTCGCCGACATCGACGAGCCGACCTTGCCCTGTGGTTTGCAGGATGTGCAGGGCGATGGCCAAGGCATCGAAGAAGCTGTGCTGATGCTCGACACCGACTTCAGCCGGCAACTGCGTGGCCAGGCGCGTCAGCTCGGCGTCAGCGTGGCGAGCCTGATGCACCTGGCGCTGGCGCGGGTGCTCGGCCAGTTGTCGGGCCGCACCGCCGTGGTGTTCGGCACCGTGTTGCTGGGGCGGATGGAGGCGGGCGAGGGCGGCGAACAGGCGCTGGGAATGTTCATCAACACCTTGCCGCTGCGCGTGGATGTCGGGCAGGACGGCGTGCGCGCCGGGGTGCTGGCCACCCATCGACGCCTGACCGCGTTGCTCGGCCATGAACAGACCTCACTGGCCCTGGCCCAGCGTTGCAGCGCAGTGGCGGTGCCGACGCCGTTGTTCAGCGCGATCCTCAACTATCGCCACAGCAGCAGTGAAGAGATCGCCGAGGTCAGCGAACTGGCCCCCGGCGTGCAAGTGCTGGGCGCCCGCGAACGCACCAACTACCCGCTGACGATCAACATCGACGACCTCGGCGAAGACTTGCGCATCACTGCGCTGGCGGATGCGGCGCTGGGTGCCGAACGCATCGCCGCTTACCTGCACACCGCGTTGCACAGCCTGCTGCAGGCCTTGCAATCGACCCCGGATGCGCCGCTGCAACGCCTGAATATTCTGCCGGCGGCCGAGCGCGAATACTTGGTGCACGGGGTCAATTCGCCGTTGCCGCAGTTCCCGGAAACCCCGCTGATTCACCAGCAGTTCGAGGCCCACGCGGCGGCACGCCCCGAGGCCACAGCGCTGCTGTTCGAGGAGCAGACGTTGAGCTACGGCGAACTCAATCGCCGCGCCAACCAGCTTGCCCACCACCTGCTGGCGCGGGGGATTCGTCCGGATCAGCGCGTGGCGATCTGCGTCGAGCGCGGCCCGCAGATGATCATCGGCCTGCTCGGTATCCTCAAGGCCGGCGCCGGTTACGTGCCGATCGACCCGGCGTATCCACTGGAGCGCATCGCTTACACCCTGGAGGACAGCGCCCCGGTGGCGGTGCTGACCCAGGCCGATACGCTGGATCGGGTTGGCGCGCTTGACGTGCCGATCATCGATCTGGACAGCCTGCAGTTGCAGGCTGAACTCAGCAGCAATCCGCAGATTCCCGAGCTGAGCCCGAGTCATCTTGCCTACGTGATCTACACCTCGGGCTCCACCGGGCAGCCCAAGGGTGTGATGGTCGAACACCGCAACGTCACGCGTCTGTTTTCGGCGACCCACGACTGGTTCAACTTCAACCCGCAGGACGTGTGGGCGCTGTTCCATTCCTTCGCCTTCGATTTCTCGGTGTGGGAAATCTGGGGCGCGCTGGCGTTCGGCGGACAACTGTTGCTGGTGCCGCAGGCGGTCAGCCGCTCGCCGGACGACTGCTACGCGCTGCTGTGCCGCACTGGCGTCACTGTGCTCAATCAGACCCCGAGCGCCTTCCGCCAGTTGATCGCCGCGCAGGGCCGCAGCCCGTTGCAGCACTCGTTGCGCGAAGTGATCTTCGGCGGCGAAGCGCTGGAACCGGGCCTGCTCAAACCGTGGTACGCGCGGGTCGGCAATGCCGGTACGCGGCTGGTGAACATGTACGGCATCACTGAAACCACGGTGCACGTGACCTATCGCCCACTGCAGGCAGCGGACGCGCTACTGGTCGGGCGCAGCCCGATCGGTGTGGGCATTCCCGACCTGCAACTGTACGTGCTCGACGCGCAGCGCGAGCCGGTGCCGGCCGGCGTGATCGGCGAGTTGTACGTCGGCGGCGCCGGGGTTGCCCGGGGTTATCTCAATCGTGAAGCGCTGACTGCTGAACGCTTTATCGCCGACCCGTTCAGCGGCCGTGCCGAGGCGCGTCTGTACAAGACCGGTGACCTGGCGCGCTGGTCAGCGGGTGGCAGCCTCGAATACCTCGGGCGCAACGACGATCAAGTGAAGATCCGTGGTTTCCGCATCGAACTCGGTGAAATCGAAGCTCGCCTGGCAGCCTGCGCCGGTGTGCGCGAAGCGCTGGTGATCGCCCGCGAAGACAGTCCCGGTGACAAACGTCTGGTCGCCTACTGGCTGGCCGCCGAAGGCACTGAACCGAGCGCCGCGCAATTGCGCGACGCGTTGCTGCAATCGCTGGCCGAGTACATGGTGCCGAGCGCCTTTGTGCGCCTCGACGCCATACCGCTGACCACCAACGGCAAGCTTGATCGCAAAGCCTTGCCGCAACCGGACAGCGATGCGTTCGCCCGTCGCGGTTTCGATGCCCCAGTGGGGGAAGTCGAAACCCTGATTGCCGGGATTTGGCAGACCCTGCTCGGTGTCGAGCAAGTCGGGCGGCATGACAATTTCTTCGAACTCGGCGGCCATTCGCTGTTGGCGGTGAAATTGATCGAACGCATGCGCCAGCACGACTTGCAGTGCGACGTGCGCGTGCTGTTCGGCCAGCCGAGCGTCGCGGCGCTGGCGGCGACGCTGAGTCACAGTCATACCCTGCGGGTGCCGGACAATCTGATTCCTTTCGATTGCACGCGGATCACCCCGGACATGCTGCCGTTGGCCACGCTGGATCAGGCCGCCATCGACCGCGTGGTCGCCAGCGTGCCCGGCGGCGTCGCCAATGTGCAGGACATTTACGGCCTGGCACCGTTGCAGGCGGGGATTCTCTACCACCATCTGGCGACCAGCGCCGGTGATCCCTACGTATTGCAGGCGCAATTCGCCTTCGCCGGTCTGGCACAGATCAAGGCCTTCGTCCGTGCGTTGAATGCGGTGATTGCGCGTCACGACATTCTGCGCACCAGCGTGGTCTGGGAAGGGCTTGAGGAGCCAGTGCAAGTGGTCTGGCGCGAGGCGCCGCTGGCGCTGGAACGGGTCGATGCCGACCTGCTTGAGGGCGATGTGCTGGAGCAGATGCAGGCGCGGTTCGATCCACGGCACTACCGCCTCGACCTGCGCCGGGCGCCGCTGATGCGTCTGGCCTACACAGAAGACCGTGAACAGCAGCGCTGGGTCGGCATCCTGTTGCTGCACCACATCGTGCTCGACCACACCGCACTGGAAGTGTTGCTGGCGGAAATGAACGACAGCCTGTACCCGAGCGGCGCCGATTTGCCGATGCCGGTGCAGTACCGCAACTACGTGGCGCAGGCGCAACAGCAGGCCGATACTCAGGCGCATGAAGCGTTCTTCCGCGACATGCTCGGCGACATCGACGAGCCGACCGTGGCCTTCGGTGTGCAGGATGTGCATGGCGATGGCAGCAGCATCGTCGACAGCGAGCAGGCGCTGGACGCCGGCGTGGCCGAGCGGTTGCGCGAGCAGGCGCGCCGCCTCGGCATCAGCGCGGCCAGCCTGGTGCACCAGGCCTGGGGCCAGGTGCTGGCGCAGGTTTCGGGGCGTGAAGAGGTGGTGTTCGGCACCGTGCTGCTCGGGCGCATGCAGGGTGGCGAGGGCGCCGATCGCGCACTCGGCATGTTCATCAACACCTTGCCGTTGCGGGTCAGTGTTGGCGCGACTGCGGTGGAGCAAGGCGTGCGCGCTACTCATGAGCGTCTGGCGCAACTGCTGGCGCATGAGCAGGCCTCGCTGTCGCTGGCCCAGCGTTGCAGCGGTGTTGCCGCATCGCTGCCGCTGTTCAGCAGCTTGCTCAACTATCGCCACAGCGCGGCCGAACCGGCAGGCGTGACTTGGGACGGGATCGAGATTCTCAGCTCGCGCGAGCGCAGCAACTATCCGCTGGTGGTCAGCGTCGACGACCTCGGCACCGGTTTCCGCCTGAGCGTGCAAGCGGTGCCGCAAGTGGATGGCGCGCGGGTCTGCGATTACCTGCAAACCGCGCTGCACAACTTGCTGACCGCTCTGGAGCACTCGCCAGCAAAGTCGCTGCGGCAGATCTCGGTGCTGTCGCCGAGCGAACGCCAACGGGTCCTGGTCGGCTTTAACATCACCGGTCGCGATTACCCGCCGGCGCAAACCGTGCAGCGTTTGTTCGAGGCCCAGGCGGCCGCGCACCCCGAGGCATTGGCGGCGGTGCAAGGCGCGCAGCAGTTGCGCTATGGCGAACTCAATCAACGGGCCAATCGTCTGGCGCATCACCTGATCGGCCTTGGCGTGCAACCCGATGACCGGGTCGCCCTGTGTGCCCGGCGCAGCCCGGACATGCTGGTCGCGCTGCTGGCAATCCTCAAGGCCGGCGCCGGTTATGTGCCGGTTGATCCGGCGTATCCACCAGAACGCATCGCCTACCTGTTGCAGGACTGCGCCCCGGTGGCAATCGTGGCGCAAGCATCGACCCGCGATCTGCTCGGTGGCGTGCCGGTCATCGATCTGGACAACGACCTCTGGCAGCACCTGTCGGAGGCCAACCCGCAGGTGCCGGCATTGACGCCGAAGCATCTGGCGTACGTGATCTACACCTCCGGCTCCACTGGCCAACCGAAAGGGGTGATGGTCGAGCATGCCACCCTGGAAAACCTCGTGCACTGGCACGCTGAAGCCTTTGACTTGCAGGCCGGCAGCCAGACCGCGAGCGTCGCCGGCTTCGGTTTCGATGCGATGGCCTGGGAAGTCTGGCCGGCACTGTGTGTCGGCGCAACCTTGCACCTGCCGCCGCCGTCGATCCGCAACGAGCACCTCGACGAGCTGCTCGACTGGTGGTGCGCGCAGCCGTTGCAGGTCAGCTTCTTGCCGACGCCGGTGGCCGAATACGCGTTCAGCCGGCAATTGCAGCACCCGACCTTGTGTACGCTGCTGATCGGCGGTGACCGACTGCGTCAGTTCAGTCGCGCGCAAACCTTCGAGGTGATCAACAACTATGGCCCGACCGAAGCGACGGTGGTCGCCACCTCGGGGCCGGTCGAACTGAATCAGCCGCTGCATATCGGTCGGCCGATCGCCAATGCCAAAGTCTATGTGCTGGACGCCGAGCAGCGCCCGGTGCCGGTGGGTGTGGCGGGCGAGTTGTATGTCGGCGGGGCAGGCGTGGCGCGCGGCTATTTGAATCGTCCCGAGCTGAGCGCGGCGCAGTTCCTCTTCGATCCGTTCAGCGACGAGCCGCAGGCACGCATGTACCGCACCGGCGATCAGGCGCGTTGGCTGGCCGACGGCAACATCGAGTACCTGGGGCGCAACGATGATCAGGTCAAACTGCGTGGCGTGCGTATCGAACTCGGTGAAATCGAAGCCGCGCTCGGCAGTCACGTTGCACTGCAGGAAGTGGTGGTGCTGGTTCGCGATGGGCGGCTGATTGCGTGGTTCACCGAGCGCACGGCGGTCGATATTCAACAGTTGCACTCGCATTTACAGGCTCGCTTGCCAGATGCGCTGCTACCGGCGGCTTACGTGCGTCTGGACGCATTGCCGCTGACCGCCAACGGCAAGATCGACCGCAAGGCCTTGCCGAAACCGGAGCAGGGCGCGTGGCTCAGCCGCGAATATGAAGCGCCACAGGGTGCGGTGGAAACCGCACTGGCGCAGATCTGGATCGACGTGCTGAAAGTCGAGCGGGTCGGGCGTCACGACAACTTCTTCGAATTGGGCGGGCATTCGCTGCTGGCGGTGAGCCTGATCGAGCGCATGCGCCAGATCGACCTCGCGGCCGACGTGCGCGTGCTGTTCAATCAGCCGACCCTGGCCGCATTGGCCGCCGCTGTGGGCAGCGGTCGCGAAATCGAGGTGCCGGCCAACCGCATTCCGCCGGGCTGCACGCACATCACTCCGGACATGCTCAGCCTGACTGAACTCGATCAAGCGAGCATCGAGCGCATCGTCGCCACCGTGCCGGGCGGGGCTGCCAACGTGCAGGACATCTATCCGCTGGCACCGCTGCAGGAAGGCATTCTTTACCACCACTTGAGCGCCGAACAGGGCGATCCATACCTGCTGCAATCGCGGCTGATCTTCGACAGCGTCGAGCGCCTGCGCACCTTCAGCCAAGCCTTGCAGCAGGTCATCGCGCGTCACGACATTCTGCGCACCAGTGTGGTCTGGGAAGGGCTGGCGAGTCCGCAGCAAGTGGTCTGGCGTCAGGCGCCGCTGGTGGTGCAGGCGGTGGCGCTGGATCCGGCGCAGGGCGACGTTCTCGAACAGTTGCACGCGCGGTTCGATGCCCGGCACAACCGCCTCGACCTGAGCCAGGCGCCGCTGATGCGCATCGTCTATGCCGAAGACCCGGCGCAGCAACGGGTGGTGGCGATCATCCTGTTCCAGCACTTGATTCTCGACCACACCGCCATGGAGGTGGTGGGCCAGGAAATGCGTGCTTTCATGTTCAATCAGGCCGACAGCCTCGGCACGCCGATGCCGTACCGCAACTACGTGGCGCAGGCGCGTCTGGGCACCAGCGAGCAGGAACATGAAGCGTTCTTCCGCGACATGCTCGGCGATATCGACGAACCGACCTTGCCGTTCGGCCTGCACGATGTGCAAGGCGATGGCGGCGACATCGAGGAGGCGCAGCAAGCCGTGGATGCCGGGTTGACCCTGCGCCTGCGTGAACAGGCGCGGCAGTTGGGTGTCAGCCCGGCGAGTTTGATGCACCTGGCCTGGGCGCAGGTGCTGGGCGTGCTTGCCAACCGCCGCGACGTAGTGTTCGGCACGGTGCTGTTGGGTCGTTTGCGGGGCGGTCAAGGCGCGGATCGCACCCTCGGCGTGTTCATCAATACCTTGCCGCTGCGGGTGGATGTCAGCGAAGGCGTGCGCGCTGCGGTCAAGACTACCCACGCACGGCTGACCGCGTTGCTGGCCCATGAACACGCGCCATTGGCGCTGGCCCAGCGTTGCAGCGCGGTGTCCGGGGCGCCGCTGTTCAGCGCACTGCTCAACTACCGGCATACCGCTGCCGAAGCGCAGCCGCGTGACGGTCAGGGCATCTGGGAAGGCGTGCAATTGCTTGGCGGCGAAGAGCGCAGCAACTATCCGCTGACCCTCAGCGTCGACGATCTCGGCGAAGACTTTTCCCTGTCCGTGCTGGCGTTGGCGCAGATCGGCGCGCAACGGATCTGCGGCTACATGCACACCGCGCTGGAACATCTGGTGCACGCACTGGAGCAGACGCCACAGCGTGCGCTCAACCGTTTGCCGATTCTTGCGGTCGAGGAATACGAGCGCCTGCTGGTCGGTTTCAACCCGACGGCGGCGGCATACCCGCGCGGCGCAACGATTCAGGCGCTGGTGCAAGCGCAGGCCGAGCAGCAGCCGCAGGCATTGGCGGTGGTGCAGGGCACGCAGCAACTGACCTATGCGCAACTCAATCAGCAGGCCAATCGCCTGGCCCAGCACTTGCTCGGCCTCGGCGTGCAACCGGACGACCGGATTGCCGTGTGCCTGCAACGCAGCCCGCAGATGCTGGTGGCGCTGCTGGCGATTCTCAAGGCCGGCGCCGGTTATGTGCCGGTCGATCCGGCGTACCCGGCCGAACGCATCGCTTACCTGTTGCAGGACAGCGATCCGGTGGCGGTGCTGGCGCAGGGCTCGACCCGCGAGCTGCTGGGCCGGGTGCCGGTGATCGATCTGGACAACGCCCTCTGGCAACACCTGTCCGATTGCAATCCGCAACTGCCGACGCTGACCCCGGCGCATCTGGCCTACGTGATCTACACCTCGGGTTCGACCGGTCAGCCGAAAGGCGTGATGGTCGAACACGCGACCCTGGAAAACCTTGTGCACTGGCACTGCGAGGCGTTCGACCTGCGCGCCGGCAGCCACACCGCCAGCGTCGCCGGTTGCGGTTTCGACGCGATGGCCTGGGAGGTCTGGCCGGCGCTGTGTGTCGGCGCGACCCTGCACCTGCCGCCGCCGTCGATCAGCAACGAACACCTCGATGAACTGCTCGACTGGTGGCGCGCGCAACCGTTGCAGGTGAGTTTCCTGCCGACGCCGATTGCCGAATACGCCTTCAGTCGTGAGTTGGGTCACCCGACCTTGCGCACGCTGTTGATCGGTGGCGACAAGTTGCGCCAGTTCTCGCGTGGGCAGACGTTCGACGTCATCAACAACTACGGCCCGACCGAAGCCACGGTGGTCGCGACATCCGGGCAGATCCATGCCGGGCAATCGCTGCACATCGGCCGACCGATGAGCAACGCCAGGGTCTATCTGCTCGATGAACAGCAACGTCCGGTGCCGGTTGGCGTGGCGGGCGAGCTGTACGTCGGTGGCGCGGGTGTGGCCCGTGGTTATCTGAACCGTCCCGAGCTGACCGCCGAACGTTTCCTCGAAGACCCGTTCAGTGACGAGCCGCAGGCGCGCATGTACCGCACCGGTGACCTCGCGCGCTGGCTGGCCGACGGCAATATCGAGTACCTGGGGCGTAACGACGATCAGGTCAAACTGCGCGGCGTGCGGGTGGAACTGGGTGAAATCGAAGCCGCGCTGTCCAGCCATCCGGCGGTGCAGGACGCGGTGGTGCTGGTGCGCGAGGCGCGGTTGATCGCCTGGTTTACTGCTCGCACAACAGTCGATAACGAGGATCTTCGCGCGCATTTGCAAGCGCGTCTGCCACAAGCACTGGTGCCGGCAGCTTACGTGCGGCTTGAGGCGCTGCCACTGACCGCCAACGGCAAACTCGACCGCAAGGCCTTGCCCGAACCCGATCAGGACGCTTGGCTCAGCCGCGAATACGCAGCCCCGCAAGGGCCGGTGGAAACCGCGCTGGCGCAGGTCTGGGCCGAGGTGCTGCAAGTTGAACAGGTCGGGCGGCACGACAACTTCTTTGAACTGGGCGGACATTCGCTGCTGGCGGTGACCCTGATCGAGCGCATGCGTCAGCTCGGCCTGAGCACTGACGTGCGCGTGCTGTTCAGCCAGCCAACCCTCGCCGCACTGGCCGCCGCCGTCGGCAGCGGTCGCGAAGTCGCGGTGCCGGATAACCTGATTCCACTCGGTTGCACGCATATCACTCCAGACATGCTGACCCTGCTGCAACTGGATCAGGCCAGCATCGAGCGCATCGTCGCCACGGTGCCAGGCGGGGCCGCCAATGTGCAGGACATTTATCCGCTGGCGCCGTTGCAGGAAGGCATTCTTTATCACCACTTGAGCGCCGGGCAGGGTGATCCGTACCTGCTGCAATCGCGCCTGGCATTCGACAGCCTTGAACGCTTGCACGCCTTTGCCGCCGCACTGCGCCAGGTCATGACACGTCACGACATTCTGCGCAGCGGAGTGGTCTGGGAAGGGTTGTCGACGCCGGTGCAAGTGGTCTGGCGTGAAGCCGAGCTGCCGCTGCAGGAGGTTGCATTCGATCCGGCGGGCGGTGATGTTCTGGCGCAGTTGTATGAGCGTTTCGACGCGCGGCATTACCGCATCGACCTCAGTCAGGCGCCGTTGATTCGCCTGGTCTATGCACAAGACCCGGCCAATGATCGAGTGGTCGCCATGCTGCTGTTCCATCACATCGCCATGGATCACACGGCGCTGGAAGTGGTGCAGCAGGAACTGCAGGCGCTGCTCTTCGGTCACGGCGAAGCCCTGATCCCCGCCGTGCCGTATCGCAATTACGTGGCGCAGACCCGGCTGGGTGTCAGCGAGCAGGAGCACGAAGCGTTTTTCCGCGCGATGCTCGGCGAAATTGACGAACCAACGCTGCCGTTCGGTCTGCTGGACGTGCACGGTGACGGCCATGACATCGAAGAATTCCGTCAGCGCCTGCCGGACGCCGTGGCGCAGCGCTTGCGCAGCCAGGCGCGGCAGCTGGGCGTGAGCGTCGCGAGCCTGTTCCATCTGGCATTTGCCCAGGTATTGGCGGCGACCTCCGGACATGCGCGCGTGGTGTTCGGCACCGTGCTGTTGGGGCGGATGCAGGGCGGTACCGGCGCTGATCGCGGTCTGGGGATGTTCATCAACACGCTGCCGCTGCGGGTAGATTTGGGTGATGTTTCGGTGCGTGCCGGGGTGCGCGCCACCCATGCGCAACTGACCGCATTGCTCGGCCATGAACATGCGTCACTGGCATTGGCCCAGCGTTGCAGCGGGGTGGCGGCGCCGTCGCCGCTGTTCAGCGCCATGCTCAACTACCGCCACAGCGTCAGCGAGGAACAGTTGCAGGCCAATCGTCTGGCCTGGCAAGGCATCGAAAACCTCTCCAGCGAGGAGCGCACCAACTATCCGCTGAGCTTCAACGTCGATGACCTGGGGCAGGGCTTTGACCTCACGGCCATGACCCCTTCGCAGATTGGCGCGGCGCGGGTGTGTGGCTACATGCAGCAGGCGTTGGCGGGGCTGGTCGAGGCGCTGGAGCAGACTCCGCAGCAGGCGTTGAATCGCCTGCCGGTGCTGGCGGATGCCGAGCGTCAGCATCTGCTGTTCGGCCTGAACGCCACGGAGGTCGATTACAACCTTGAGCAAACCATTCACGGCTTGTTCGAGACGCAAGTGGCGCGCACGCCTTGGGCACCAGCGGTGGCCGCTGATGAACAGCCACTGACTTATGCCGAACTCAACGCCCGGGCCAATCAACTGGCGCGGCACCTGCGCGAATTGGGCGTAGGGCCGGACTCACGGGTGGCGATCTGCGTCGAGCGCGGTCTGGACATGGTGGTCGGGCTGCTGGCGATCCTGAAGGCCGGTGGCGGTTATGTGCCGCTGGATCCGGCGTATCCGCTGGAACGACTGGCCTACATGCTGGAGGACAGCGCGCCGCTGGCGGTGCTGGTGCAGGGAACGACGCGCTCGTTGCTCGGTGACGTTGGCGTGCCGGTGATCGACCTGGATCAGCCGCATTGGCAAGCGCTGCCGACAGACAATCTTGCGATAACCGAACTGGCCCCGCAGCACACCGCTTACGTGATCTACACCTCCGGTTCCACTGGCCAACCGAAAGGCGTGATCAACGAACATAGCGGGGTAGTCAACCGCTTGTTGTGGATGCAGGACGCTTACCAACTGAGTTCTGCCGACACGGTGTTGCAGAAAACCCCGTTCAGCTTCGACGTCTCGGTCTGGGAGTTCTTCTGGCCGTTGATGACTGGCGCCCGATTAGTCATGGCCCGGCCCGAGGGACACAAGGATCCGCTGTATCTCAGCGAAATCATCGAACGCGAACACATCACCACACTGCACTTTGTTCCGTCGATGCTCGACGTCTTTCTCGCCCACGCCGAAACCGCACGTTGCGGCAGTCTGCGGCAAGTCATGTGCAGCGGCGAAGCGTTGCCGGGCAGCGTGGTGCGGCGTTTCAAACAGCAACTGCCGGCCAGCCAATTGCACAACCTCTATGGCCCGACCGAAGCCGCGGTGGACGTGACCGCGTGGAACTGCGCCGGGCCGTTGGAATACACCCCGGACAACACGCCGATCGGCAAACCGATCGCCAACACCCGGATGTACATCCTCGATGCCCAGCAACAACCGGTGCCGCACGGCGTGGTCGGCGAGCTGTACATCGGTGGCGTGCAGGTGGCGCGCGGTTATCTGAATCGCCCGGAACTGAACGCCGAGCGCTTCCTCAATGATCCGTTCCAGAACAATGGGCGGATGTACCGCACCGGCGACGTCGCCCGTTATCTGCCGGACGGCAACATTGAATACCTGGGTCGCAACGACGATCAGGTGAAGATCCGTGGCCTGCGCATCGAACTCGGTGAAATCCAGGCACGCCTGACCCAGATCGATGGCGTGCAGGAAGCCGCCGTACTGGCCCGCGAAGACGTTCCGGGCGACAAACGTCTGGTGGCGTACTACACCGGCGCACGCCTGGAAATCGAAACGCTGCGCAGCCATCTGCTGGAAAACCTGCCGGACTACATGGTGCCCGCCGTGTTCGTGCATCTCGATGCATTACCGCTGAGCCCCAACGGCAAACTCGACCGCAAGGCGCTGCCGGTTCCGGATCAGGCGGCATTGCCGGTGCGCGAATACGAAGCCCCGGTGGGCGACGTCGAAATCACCCTCGCACGGCTCTGGGCCGAGTTGCTCAACGTCGAGCGGGTAGGGCGCCACGATCATTTCTTTGAACTGGGTGGTCACTCGCTGCTGGCGGTCAGTCTGATCGGCCGCTTGCGTCAGGAAGGCATGGAAGCCGATGTCGGGTCGCTGTTCGAACATCCGACCCTGGCCGGCTACGCCGCAATTACCGAACGAATGGAGATCGTCCTGTGAACGTGATCGAACTGTTGGCCACATTGAAGGCTAAAGATATCCAGCTGGCTGTCGCGGACGACCAATTGCGGGTCAATGGCAACAAGCAGGCGTTGAACGACCCGGCGTTGCTGGCGCTGTTGCGCGAGCACAAACCGGCGCTGATCGAACTGATCAAGGCCGGGCAGTACTCGGCCAGCAAGCACGGCCAGGTCGAGGTGCCGGCCAATGGCATCGTCTCGGGCACCACGCGCATCACCCCGGCGATGCTGACGCTGGTCGAACTCGACCAGGCGACCATCGACCACCTCGTCGCACAAGTCCCCGGCGGCGCAGCCAATGTGCAGGACATCTACCCGCTGGCGCCGTTGCAGGAAGGCATCCTGTATCACCACGTCAGTGGCGGTGACGGCGATCCGTATGTCATGCAATCGCATTTCGCCTTTGCCAGCCGCGAGCGTTTTCAAGCGTTCGCTCAAGCGCTGCAAGCGGTGATCGATCGCCATGACATTCTGCGCACCGCTGTGCATTGGGCAGGGCTGGACGCGCCGGTGCAGGTGGTCTGGCGTCGGGCCGAACTGCCAGTGGAAGAGGTGACGTTGCCTGATGCAAATGGCGACGTGCTGGCGTATCTGCATGAGCGTTTCGACGCCCGGCACTTCCGCCTCGACGTTACCCTGGCGCCACTGATGCGTCTGGCCCACGCCTGGGATGAAGCCGGGCAACGGGTGATCGCCACGCTGCTGTTCCATCACATGGCCCTCGACCACTCGGCCCTCGACGTGGTGCGCCACGAAATGCGCGCCTGCCTCACCGGGCAGCGTGAACTGCTCGGGCGCCCGGTGCCGTTTCGCAACTACGTGGCGCAGGCGCTTCTGGGTGTCAGCGAGGCCGAGCACGAGGCGTTTTTCCGCGAGATGCTCAGCGACATCGATGAACCGACGCTGCCTTACGGCCTGCAGGATGTGCAAGGCGACGGCAGCGAAATCGTCGAACTCAGTGTGCCGGTCGCGGCGCTGTTGGGCCAGCGTCTGCGGGCGCAGGCACGGACGCTCGGCGTCAGTGTCGCCAGCCTGTTCCACCTCGGCTGGGCGCAGATACTGGCCGCGCTGACCGGCAAGCAGCAGGTGGTCTTCGGCACGGTGCTGATGGGTCGCATGCAAGGCGCCGAAGCGATTGACCGGGCGCTGGGAATTTTCATCAACACCTTGCCGTTGCGGGTGAACATCGACGGCCAGGATGTGCGCGCGGCAGTCAACGCCACCCACGCCCGGCTGACCACGCTGATGCGTCACGAACACGCACCGCTGGCTCTGGCTCAGCGCTGCAGTCACGTTCTGGCGCCGACGCCGCTGTTCAGCACGCTGCTCAATTATCGCCACAGCCACAACGTCGCCACCGCCAGTGCCGAAACCCTCGCGGCGTGGGACGGTATCTCCACGTTGCATTCCGAAGAGCGCAGCAACTATCCGTTGACGATGAGTGTCGATGACCTCGGTGATGCATTCAGCCTGACCCTGCTGGCCAGCACCCAGACCGATCCGCAGCGTATCTGCGACTACCTGCACTGCGCGCTGGAAAACCTCGTGCTTGCGCTGGAGCAGGCGCCGCAGACACCGGTCAATCAACTGCCGATCCTGCCGGCGGCGGAGCTTGCGCAGGTGCTGCTCGACTTCAATGCCACCCATGTGGATTTCCCGACGGCACAGACCCTCCAGCAACGTTTCGAGGCGCAGGTGGCCGAGCGGCCTGAGGCGCTGGCGGCAGTGTTTGCCAATGCGCATTTGACCTACGCCGAACTCAACCGTCAGGCCAACGCTTTGGCGCATCACCTGATCGGCCTGGGCGTGAAACCGGATGACCGCGTGGCGATCGTCGCCCGCCGTGGGCTGGACACCCTGGTCGGACTGGTGGCGATCCTCAAGGCCGGCGCCGGTTATGTGCCGATTGATCCGGCGCATCCGGCCGAGCGTTTGAACTACCTGCTCGACGACAGCGCGCCAGTCGCCGTACTGACCCAAAGTCATCTGCGCGAGCGACTGCCGGCGCTAAACGTCCCGGTGCTCGACCTCGATCACTGCAACTGGCCACTGACTGCCACACAAAACCCGCAGGTACCGGGCCTGAGTACCGCGCACCTGGCCTATGTGATCTACACCTCCGGCTCCACTGGTTTGCCCAAAGGCGTGATGGTCGAGCATCACACCTTGAGCAATCTGGTCGACTGGCACTGCACCGCGTTCGACCTGTGTGCCGGGCGTCACACCTCAAGCCTGGCCGGGTTCGGCTTCGATGCGATGGCCTGGGAGGTCTGGCCGGCGTTGTGTGCGGGCGCGACCCTGCATCTGGCGCCGACTCACGAGGGCGGCGAAGACATCGATGCCTTGCTCGCGTGGTGGTGCGCGCAGCCGCTGGACGTGAGCTTCCTGCCGACCCCGGTGGCCGAATACGCCTTCAGCCAGAACCTCGAACACCCGACCCTGCGCACGTTGTTGATCGGCGGCGACCGTTTGCGGCAGTTCAATCGCAACCAGCATTTCGACGTGATCAACAACTACGGCCCGACCGAGGCCACGGTGGTCGCCACTTCTGGTCTGGTGCAAAGCGGCGATGCGCTGCACATCGGCAAACCGCTGAGCAATGCCACGGTGTACCTGCTCGACGAACAGCAGCGCCCGGTGCCGCTTGGCGTGGCGGGCGAGTTGTACGTTGGCGGTGCCGGGGTCGCCCGTGGCTACCTGAATCGCCCGGACATGACTGCCGAGCGCTTTCTGCGTGACCCGTTCAGCCCCTTGCCGAATGCGCGGATGTACCGCACCGGTGACCTTGCACGCTGGCGTGAAGACGGCAACATCGAGTATCTGGGGCGCAACGATGATCAGGTGAAGATCCGTGGCGTGCGCATCGAGCTGGGCGAGATCGAAACCTGCCTCAACCAGTTGCCGGGGATTCAGGAAGCGGTGCTGCTGGCTCGCGAAGATCAACCCGGCCAGCCACGACTGGTGGCGTACTTCACCGAGCAGGCGCAGGTCGAAGCGCTGCCGGTGGGCGAGTTGCGCGCGCAATTGCTCAGCCGTTTGCCGGAATACATGGTGCCGACCGCGTTCGTCAAACTCGCCGCGCTGCCGCTGACCGCTAACGGCAAAGTTGACCGCAAGGCCTTGCCGGCGCCGGATCTGGCAGCGCTGTTCACCCGCGAGTACGCAGCGCCCGAAGGCGAGGTAGAAACCGCGCTGGCACAGATCTGGGCCGACGTGCTGCAGGTCGAGCGGGTTGGGCGCCAGGATCACTTTTTCGAACTCGGCGGGCATTCGTTGCTGGCGATGCGCATGGTCTCGCAAGTGCGCCAACGTCTGGGTGTCGAGCTGGCGCTGAGCGATCTGTTTGCCAACGCCGAACTGGCGGCGGTCGCGGCAGTGCTGAACGAGGCCGGACGCTGTGCGCAACCGCAGATCGTGCCGGTCCCGCGTGACGGCGCGTTGCCGCTGTCGTTCGCCCAACAACGCCTGTGGTTCCTCGCGCAAATGGAAGGCGCCAACACCGCCTACAACATTCCCGTGGCCCTGCGGCTGCGTGGCCGTCTCGACGACGCGGCGCTGCAACGCGCGCTGGCGCGCATTGTGGCCCGCCACGAAACCCTGCGCAGCCGCTTCGCCCAATTCAACGACGAAGCGCAAGTGCTGATCGCCCCGGTGGATACCGGTCTTCTGCTGCGGGTCGAAGACCTGCGTCAGCACCCGCAACCCGAGGAAACCCTGCAGGCGCTGATTCAGGGCGAAGCCTCCGGGCCGTTCGACTTGCAGGACGATCCGTTGATTCGCGGGCGACTGGTGCGGTTGGCCGAAGATCACCATGTGCTGTTGCTGACCCTGCACCACATCATCTCTGACGGCTGGTCGATGGGTGTTTTGACCCGTGAACTGATGGCGCTGTATCAGGCGTTCAGTCACGGCCAGCCGGATCCACTGCCGCCGCTGGCGCTGCAATACACCGACTACGCGGTGTGGCAGCGGCGCTGGCTCAGCGGCGAGGTGCTGCAACGCCAGAGCGAATATTGGCAACGGACCCTCGCTGGCGCCCCGGCGCTGTTGATGCTGCCGACCGATCGGCCGCGTCCGGCGCAGCAGGACTATGCCGGCAGCAGCGTTGCCGTCGTGCTCGACGAACGCTTGAGCGCCGGGCTCAAAGCCTTGGGCCAGCGCCACGGCGTGACCCTGTACATGACGCTGATGAGTGCCTGGGCGATGCTGCTCAGCCGCTTGTCCGGACAGGCGGAAGTGGTGATCGGTTCGCCAGTGGCCAACCGCACCCGCGCCGAAATCGAAGGCCTGATCGGCATGTTCGTCAACACCCTGGCGCTGCGCATCGACACCTCGGGCGAGCTGAGCGTCGAAGCGCTGCTGGCGCGGGTCAAGGCGCAAACCCTGCAAGCGCAGGCACATCAGGATCTGCCGTTCGAGCAAGTGGTGGAAATCACCCGGCCCGTGCGCAGCCTGGCCCACAGCCCGTTGTTCCAGACCTTGCTCAGTTGGGATGGCCTCGAAAGCACGGCGCTGGCCCTCGGCGAACTGACGCTGGAGGGCGTGGCCGAGCCGAGCCACTTCGCCAAGTTCGATCTCTCGCTGAGCCTCAGTGAGTCCAACGGCATCATTCGCGGATCGCTGGAATACGCCACAGCGTTGTTCGATCAGAGCACGGTCGAGCGCTTCGTCGGTTACTTCCTGCGCCTGTTGCAGGCGATGGTCGCCAACGATCAGGCGCTGCTGCAACAGGCGCCGCTGCTGGCGCCGGAAGAACAGCAGCGTTTGCTGGTCGAGTTCAATGCCACGGACGTCGATTACGACCTTAAGCAGACCATTCATGGTCTGTTCGAAGCGCAAGTAGCGCGTACGCCTTGGGCTCCCGCGGTGGTTGCTGATGAACAGCAACTGACTTATGCCGAGCTCAATGCCCGGGCCAATCAACTGGCACGGCACCTGCGTGAATTGGGCGTAGGGCCGGATGCGCGGGTTGCGCTCTGCGTCGAGCGCGGTCTGGACATGGTGGTCGGGCTGCTGGCGATCCTCAAGGCCGGCGGCGGTTATGTGCCGCTGGATCCGGCGTATCCGCTGGAGCGTCTGGCTTACATGCTGGAAGACAGCGCGCCGCTGGCGGTGCTGGTGCAGGGAACGACGCGCTCGTTGCTCGGTGACGTTTCGGTGCCGGTGATCGACCTGGATCAGCCGCACTGGCAGTCGCTGCCAACGGAAAACCTGCATGTCAATGAGCTGACCCCGAATCACACCGCGTACGTGATCTACACCTCCGGCTCCACCGGCCAACCAAAAGGCGTGATCAACGAACATCGCGGGGTGGTCAACCGCCTGCTGTGGATGCAGGACGCCTATCAACTGACCGCCAGCGACACGGTGTTGCAGAAAACCCCGTTCAGCTTCGACGTCTCGGTGTGGGAGTTCTTCTGGCCGCTGATGACTGGTGCACGTCTGGTCATGGCCCGGCCCGAGGGGCACAAGGATCCGTTGTATCTCAGCGAAATCATCGAGCGCGAACACATCACCACGCTGCACTTTGTCCCGTCGATGCTCGATGTTTTCCTTGCTCACGCCGACACCGCACGTTGCAGCAGTCTGCGGCAAGTCATGTGCAGCGGCGAAGCGTTGCTGGGCAGCGTGGTGCGGCGCTTCAAGCAGCAACTGCCGGACAGCGAACTGCACAACCTCTACGGCCCGACCGAAGCCGCGGTGGACGTAACCGCGTGGAATTGCGCCGGGCCGCTGGAAAGCACCCCGGACAACACGCCGATCGGCAAACCGATCGCCAACACCCGCATGTACATTCTCGATGCCCAGCAACAACCGGTGCCGCACGGCGTGGTCGGCGAGCTGTACATCGGTGGCGTGCAGGTCGCACGCGGTTATCTGAATCGTCCGCAGCTGAACGCCGAACGTTTCCTCAATGATCCGTTCCAGGCCAATGGGCGGATGTACCGCACCGGCGACGTCGCCCGCTATCTGCCGGACGGCAATATCGAATACCTGGGCCGTAACGATGATCAGGTGAAGATCCGTGGCCTGCGCATCGAACTCGGTGAAATCCAGGCACGCCTGACCCAGATCGATGGCGTGCAGGAAGCCGCCGTATTGGCCCGCGAAGACGTGCCGGGCGACAAGCGTTTGGTCGCGTACTACACCGGCGCACAGCTGGAAATTGAAACACTGCGCGGCCACTTGCTGGAAAACCTGCCGGACTACATGGTGCCCGCCGTGTTCGTGCATCTCGAAGCATTGCCGCTGAGCCCCAACGGCAAACTTGACCGCAAGGCGCTGCCGGCCCCCGATCTGGCGGCGCAGACCGCCCGTGAATACGAAGCCCCGGTCGGCGAAGTGGAAACCGCGCTCGCGCAGCTCTGGGCTGAATTGCTCAAGGTTGAGCGGGTAGGGCGCCACGACCATTTCTTCGAACTCGGTGGTCACTCGCTGCTAGCGGTGAATCTGGTGGCGCGGATGCGCCGTGCCGGCCTGAGCGCCGACATTCGCGTGCTGTTCAACCAGCCGACCCTCGCCGCACTGGCCGCTGCCGTGGGCGGTGAACCGGAGGCCGAAGTCGCGGCCAACCTCATCCCGGCGAACTGCACGCACATCACCCCCGAGCTGCTGCCACTGGTGGCGCTCGACCAGCCAAGCATCGACCGTATCGTCGCCAGCATCCCCGGCGGCGTGGCCAACGTGCAGGATATTTACCCGCTGGCGCCGTTGCAGACCGGCATCCTCTTTCATCACCTGTCCGCCGCACAGGGCGATCCGTATGTGTTGCAGGCGCAGTTCGCGTTTGCCGATGAGCAACGCCTGAACAGCTTCACCCAAGCCTTGCAGAACGTAATCCAGCGCCACGACATCCTGCGCACTTCGCTGTTCTGGGACGGACTGCAAGACCCGGTGCAAGTGGTCTGGCGTGAGGCGCCGCTGGCGTGCGAATGCCTGGAACTGCATGACGCGGACGGCGATGTACTGGAGCAATTGCGCCGGCGTTTCGACGCTGCGCAGTACCGCATGGCCGTCAATCAGGCGCCGCTGATGCGCGTGGTGCACGCGTGGGACGCCGCCAATCAGCGGGTGGTGGCGTTGTTGCTGTTCCATCATCTGGTGATGGACCACGTGGCGCTGGAGGTGCTGCAACACGAAATGCAGGCGTTCCTCAGCGGCCAGCCGCAACGTCTGGCCGAGCCGGTGCCGTATCGCAATTATGTGGCGCACACCCTGTCCGGCTTGAGTGACCAGCAGCACGAAGAGTTCTTCCGCGAGATGCTCGGTGACGTCGACGAACCAACCTTGCCTTATGGGCAGAATCCGGCGCAGGAAGGGCTGGCCACGCAGGCACAGTTGAGCCTCGACACCGCGTTGAGCCGCGACCTGCGCAGTCAGGCGCGGCGTCTGGGTGTCAGCGCGGCGTGCCTGATGCACCTGGCGTGGGCGCAGGTGCTGGGGCAGTTGTCCGGTCGAGATGACGTGGTTTTCGGTACGGTATTGCTCGGTCGCTTGCAGGGCGGCGAGGGCGCCGAACGCGCGCTCGGGGTGTTCATCAACACCTTGCCGCTGCGCATCGATCTGCGTGCGCACAGCGTCAAGGGCGCGGCCCTGGCGACGCATCAACGGCTGAGCCAGTTGCTGCAACACGAACACGCGCAACTGGCGCGCATCCAGCATTGCAGCGCCATGGCGCCAAGCACGCCGCTGTTCAGTTCGTTGTTCAATTATCGTCATGGTGCCTCGGCGCAGGGCGGTTCTGCCGAGGCCCAAACGGCCTGGCAAGGCATGCAATTGCTTGAGGCCGAAGAACACAGCAACTATCGCCTGACCCTCAGTGTCGACGATCTCGGTGAAGGCTTCAGCCTGACGGCGCTGGCCGGTGCCGGCATCGATGCGCGGCGTACCTGCGACTATCTGCAATGCGCCTTGCACAGGCTGGTGGATGCGCTGGAACGCGCGCCGCACCAAGGTTTCGAGCACCTGTCGATCCTGCCGGATGGGGAGCGCGAGCAGTTGTTGCACAGCTTCAACGCGACCCGCGCCAATTACCCACAGAGACTGACGATTGCCCAGCGTTTCGAGCAACAAACGCTTGAACGACCGCAGGCGCTGGCGGCGGTGTTTGCCGGTGCTTCGCTGAGCTATGCCGAGTTGAACCGCCAGGCCAACAGTCTGGCGCATCATCTGATTGCATCGGGTGTACAGCCTGACGACCGCGTGGCCATCGTCGCCCGGCGCGGTCTCGATACGCTGGTCGGGCTGGTGGCGATTCTCAAGGCCGGCGCCGGTTATGTGCCGGTGGATCCGGCGCACCCGGCGGAGCGCCTGAGCTATCTGCTGCAAGACAGTGCGCCCGTCGTGGTGCTGAGCCAAAGCGATCTGCGTGAACGCCTGCCGGCATTGACGGTGCCGCTGATCGACCTTGATCTGCGCCAATGGTCAAACGAGCGCATCGACAACCCATCGCTGCCGGCCCTGAGCCCGCAGCATCTGGCTTACGTGATCTACACCTCCGGCTCCACCGGTTTGCCGAAAGGCGTGATGGTCGAGCACCAGACGCTGAGCAACCTCGTGGACTGGCACTGCGCGGCCTTCGATCTGCACGCCGGCAGCCATACCTCAAGCCTGGCCGGGTTCGGTTTCGACGCCATGGCCTGGGAGGTCTGGCCGGCGCTGTGCGTGGGTGCGACCGTGCATCTGGCGCCAACCCATGACGGCAACGAAGACATCGACGCACTGCTTGCCTGGTGGCGTGCGCAGCCGCTGGACGTGAGCTTCCTGCCGACCCCGGTGGCCGAATACGCCTTCAGTCAGGAGCCGGCGCATCCAACCCTGAAAACCCTGTTGATCGGCGGCGATCGACTGCGTCAGTTCAACCGTAACCAGCCGTTCCGGGTGATCAACAACTATGGCCCGACCGAGGCTACGGTGGTTGCTACCTCCGGCCTGATTGCGGCGGGCGAGGTGCTGCATATCGGTAAACCGGTGAGCAATGCCATGGTGTATCTGCTCGACGCACGGCAACGCCCGGTACCGCTAGGGGTGATCGGCGAGTTGTATGTCGGAGGTGCCGGCGTGGCCCGTGGTTACCTGAACCGTCCGCAGATGACCACCGAACGCTTTCTGCGCGATCCGTTCAGCAGCCTGCCAAATGCACGTATGTACCGCACCGGCGACCTTGCGCGCTGGCGTGAGGACGGCACGCTCGAGTACCTCGGGCGCAACGACGATCAGGTGAAAATCCGCGGCGTGCGTATCGAGTTGGGCGAGATCGAAACCCGGCTCAATCAGCTCCCCGGTGTTCAGGATGCGGTGTTGCTGGCCCGTGAGGACGAACCCGGTCAGCCACGGTTGGTGGCGTATTACACCGAGCAGGGCGCATCGTTGAGCGTCGCTGATCTGCGCGCGCACCTGCTCACGCAATTGCCTGAGTACATGGTGCCGGCGGCGTTTGTCCGGCTCGACGCGTTACCCCTGACCGCCAATGGCAAGGTTGATCGCAAGGCATTGCCGAAACCTGACCTGACTGCGCTATTCACCCGCGAATACATCGAGCCGCAAGGTGAGCTGGAAACCGCGCTGGCGCAGATCTGGGCCGAGGTGCTGCAGGTCGAGCGGGTTGGCCGCCATGATCACTTCTTCGAACTCGGCGGGCATTCACTGCTGGCTATGCGCATGGTCGCGCAGGTGCGTCAGCAACTGGGACTGGAGCTGGTGCTGGCTGATCTGTTCGCCAACCCTGAACTGGCGGCGGTCGCCGAATGCCTTTGCGTAGCGCAGGTCAGTAGCCAACCGCAGATCGTAGCGGTGCCGCGTGACGGCACGCTGTCCTTCGCCCAGCAACGCCTGTGGTTCCTCGCGCAAATGGACGGCGGCAATTCGGCGTACAACATTCCGCTTGGCTTGCGTCTGCGCGGGCAACTCGATGTCGAAGCCTTGCAGCGCGCGCTGACGCAGATCGTTGCGCGGCACGAAACCCTGCGCAGCCGTTTCGTCAGCGTCGACGATCAGGCACAGGTGACGATTGCACCGGTCGATAGCGGCCTGCTGTTGCAGGTGGAAGACCTGCGCCAGGATTCACAGGCCGAAGCCACGGTGCAGGCACTGCTCGCGCTGGAAGCCGCGACTGCCTTCGATCTGCAGCACGATCCGCTGATTCGCGGACGCCTGCTGCGTCTGGCTGACGAGCACCATGTGCTGTTGCTGACCGTGCATCACATCGTCGCCGATGGCTGGTCGATGGGTGTGCTGACCCGTGAGCTGATGGCGCTGTATCAGGCCTTCAGTCACGGTCAGCCGGATCCATTGCCACCACTGGCGCTGCAATACGGCGACTACGCCGTGTGGCAGCGGCGCTGGCTCAGCGGTGAAGTGCTGCAGCGGCAGAGCGATTACTGGCAGCAGACCCTCGACGGCGCACCGGCCTTGCTGACCTTGCCCACCGATCGTCCGCGTCCGGCGCAGCAGGATTTTGCCGGCAGCAGCGTCGAAGTACGGCTGGACGAGCGCCTGAGCGCCGGGCTAAAAGCCCTGAGTCAGCGGCACGGCGTGACCCTGTTCATGACCCTGATGAGTGCCTGGTCGCTGTTGCTGAGTCGTCTGTCCGGGCAGTCCGACGTGGTGATCGGCTCGCCGGTGGCCAACCGCACCCGGGCCGAGATCGAAGGCCTGATCGGCATGTTCGTCAACACCCTGGCGCTGCGCATCGACACCTCGGGCGAGCCGAGCGTGGCCACACTGCTGGCGCGGGTCAAGGCGCGCACGCTGGAAGCGCAGGCGCATCAGGATCTGCCGTTCGAGCAAGTGGTGGAAATCGCCCGGCCGGCGCGCAGTCTGGCGCACAGTCCGCTGTTCCAGACCATGCTGAGCTGGGACAGCAGCGTCGGGCCAAACCTGACGCTGGGCGATCTGCGCCTCGAAGGCGTGGCCGCGCCGGGCCGGGTGGCCAAGTTCGACCTGACCCTGACCCTGGGTGAGGTCAACGGGATGATTCGCGGTTCGCTGGAATACGCCACGGCGTTGTTCGATCAAGCGACCGTCGAGCGTTATGTCGGCTACTTGCAGCGCCTGCTGGCGGCGATGGTCAACGATGAGCAGACGGCGTTGGAGCGGGTGACGTTACTCGCCGAGTCTGAGCGTCAGCGCTTGCTCTACGACTTCAACGCCACGGCGCGCGAGTACCCGCAAACGCTGACCGTGCACGGGATTTTCCAGCAGCAGGCAGCGGCACATCCGAAGGCGGTGGCGGCGGTGCATGGCGAGCATTCGCTGAGCTACTTTGAGCTGAACGCCCAGGCCAACCGTCTGGCGCATCACTTGCTCAGCCAAGGCGTGCAGCCGGGCGACCACGTGGCGATCCTGTTGCCGCGTTCGCTGGAATTGCTGGTGGCGCAACTGGCGATTGCCAAGTGCGCGGCGGCCTATGTGCCGCTGGATATCAATGCGCCGAGCGAGCGGCAGGCGTTCATGGTCGAGGACTGTCAGGCCGCGGCGTTGCTGACCCTCAGCAGTGAAGTCATCGACTACGCTGCACCACGCATCGACCTCGACCGCTTGACCCTCAGCGGTCAGCCGACGCACAACCCGAATCTGGCGCAGTCCTCGGAGTCGCTGGCGTACATCATGTACACCTCCGGCTCCACCGGCACCCCGAAAGGCGTGATGGTGCCGCACCGCGCCATCGGCCGCCTGGTGCTGAACAACGGTTACGCCGATTTCAATGCGCAGGACCGCGTGGTGTTCGCCTCCAATCCGGCGTTTGACGCCAGCACCATGGACATCTGGGGACCGCTGCTCAACGGCGGGCGTGTGGTGGTGATCGATCACCAGACCCTGCTTGATCCGAACGCGTTCGGCCATGAATTGAGCGCCTCCGGGGCGACTGTGCTGTTCGTCACCACTGCGCTGTTCAACCAGTACGTGCAGTTGATTCCGCAGGCGCTGAAAGGCCTGCGCATTCTGCTGTGTGGCGGTGAACGGGGCGATCCGGCGGCGTTCCGTCGACTGCTGGCCGAGGCGCCGGCGCTGCGCATCGTGCATTGCTACGGTCCGACCGAAACCACCACTTACGCCACCACCTTCGAAGTGCGTGAAGTGGCGGAAAACGCCGAAAGCGTGCCGATTGGCGCGCCGATCTCCAACACCCAGGTGTATGTGCTCGACGCGCATCAGCAACCGGTACCGATGGGCGTGACCGGCGAGTTGTACATCGGCGGGCAGGGCGTGGCGCTGGGTTATCTGAATCGCCCGGATCTGACCGCCGAGAAGTTTCTGTGTGATCCGTTCAGCGAGCAGCCGGGTGCGTTGCTGTATCGCACGGGTGACCTCGCACGCTGGCTGGCCCCGGGGCAGCTCGATTGCATCGGGCGCAATGACGATCAGGTGAAGATTCGCGGTTTCCGTATCGAATTGGGCGAAATCGAAAACCGCCTGCTCAACTGCCAGGGGATCAAGGAAGCGGTGGTGCTGGCGCGCCGCGGTGGTCAGGACATCACGCGTCTGGTGGCGTACTACACCGCCCACGCCGGGCGCCTGGACAGCGCCGACCTGCACGCGCAGTTGCTAGCGCGACTGCCGGAATACATGGTGCCGACCGCCTGGGTACAACTGGATGTACTGCCGTTGAACAACAACGGCAAGGTTGACCGCAAGGCGCTGCCGGCGCCGACCCAGGCAGCGATGCTAAGTCGGGTGTATGTGGCGCCGATCTCGGCGCTGGAACACCATTTGGCACGGATCTGGGCTGGCTTGCTGCAGCTCGAACAGGTCGGTCGTCACGACAACTTCTTCGAACTGGGCGGGCATTCGTTGCTGGCGATGCGCATGCTGTCGCAAGTGCGCCAGCAGTTGGGCGTCGAGCTGACGCTGGCCGAGCTGTTCGCCAACCCCGAGCTGGCCGCTGTCGCCGAGGTGCTGAGCCGGGCGGGGCGCAGCACCTTGCCGGAGATTTTGCCGGCGCCCCGCGATCAGCTATTACCGCTGTCTTTCGCTCAGCAACGCCTGTGGTTCTTGGCGCAGATGGACGGCGGCAACAGCGCCTACAACATCCCGGTCGGTCTGCGCCTGCGCGGTCGGCTGGATGAAGACGCGCTGCAACGGGCACTGGCACGCATCGTCGCGCGTCACGAAACCCTGCGCAGCCGCTTCAGCCAGATCGACGATCAGCCGCAGGTGTTGATCCTGCCGGCCGAGATCGGTCTGTTGCTGGCGGTAGAAGACTTGCGTCAGCACCCACAGGCTGACAACGCCTTGCGTGGCCTGATCGAGGAACAGGCCTGCGCCTCCTTCAATCTGCAGCACGATGCGCTGCTGCGCGGACGTCTGGTGCGTCTGGCCGACGACCATCATGTGCTGTTGCTGACGCTGCACCACATCATCGCCGATGGCTGGTCGATGGGCGTGCTGACCCGTGAGCTGGCCGCGTTGTATCAAGCGTTCAGCCGTGGCGAAGACGATCCGCTGCCGCCGCTGGCGCTGCAATACACCGACTACGCAGTGTGGCAACGGCGCTGGCTCAGCGGCGAGGTGCTGCAGCGCCAGAGCGATTACTGGCAGCAGACCCTGACCGGCGCGCCGGCCTTGCTGACCCTGCCCACCGACCGTCCGCGTTCGCCACAGCAGGACTATTCCGGCAGCCGCGTCGACATGCTGCTTGATCAACACTTGAGCGCCGGTTTGAAAGCCTTGTGTCAGCGTCGCGCGGTGACGCCGTACATGGTGATCATGAGCGCCTGGGCGATGTTGCTCAGTCGTTTGTCCGGGCAGAACGACGTGGTGATTGGCTCGCCAGTGGCCAACCGCACCCGCGCCGAGATCGAAGGCCTGATCGGCATGTTCGTCAACACCCTGGCGCTGCGCATCGATACCTCGGGCGAACCGAGCGGCGAGGCGTTGCTGGCGCGGGTCAAGGCGCAAACCCTGAACGCTCAGGCGCATCAGGATCTGCCGTTCGAGCAAGTGGTGGACATCAGCAAGCCTGTCCGCAGCCTGTCGCACAGCGCGTTGTTCCAGACCATGCTCAGTTGGGACAACAACGACGGCCCGAGCCTGACCCTCGGCGACCTGACCCTGGAAGGGGTGGCCGGCGACAGCCACTTTGTGAAATTCGACCTGTCACTGAGCCTCGGCGATTCGCCCGACGGCATTCGCGGTTCGTTGCGCTACGCCACGGCGTTGTTCGATGAGGCGACGGTGCAGCGGTTTGTCGGCTACTTCCAGCGACTGCTGGCGGCGCTGATCAATGATGATCGGGCCGTGCTTGCGCGAGTGCCGTTGCTCGCACCGCAGGAGCAGCAGCGTTTGCTGGTCGATTTCAATGCCAGCGCTGTTGATTGTCCGTTGGAGCAACCGTTGCATGGCTTGTTCGAAGCGCAGGTGCGGCGCAAACCGGACGCTGTCGCGCTGCAATCCGCGCAAGGAAACCTGACCTACCGCGAGCTCAATCAGCGCGCCAACCGCTTGGCCCAGTACCTGCGCGAACTCGGTGTGCAGCCGGATGCGCGGGTGGCGATTTGCGTCGAGCGTGGGCTGGATCTGATCGTTGGTCTGCTCGGCATCCTCAAGGCTGGTGGTGCCTATGTGCCGCTGGATCCGGGGTATCCGGCGGAGCGTCTGGCCTACATGCTCAAGGACAGCGCGCCGACCGCGGTGCTGGTGCAGACCGCTACTCGCGGGTTGTTCGATGAAGGTGCCGCGGCGTTGATCGACCTGGATTACGGCAGTTGGCAACATTTGCCGGATCACGATTCGCCAGTGCCGGGCCTCAGCGCCTCGAACCTCGCCTACATGATCTACACCTCGGGCTCTACCGGGTTGCCGAAAGGCGTGATGATCGAGCATCGCAGCGCCTGCAACATGGTGCATTGGGGTTCGCAGCTCAGCCCGCCGACCGAGCACGGTGCGCTGCTGCAAAAAGCGCCGTTCAGCTTCGACAGTTCGGTGTGGGAGATTTTCTGGCCGCTGTGTTCCGGGATGCGTCTGGTACTGGCGCGACCGGACGGCAACCGCGATTCGGCGTATGTGGTGCAGACCATTCGCGAGCAGCAGGTGACGGTAGTCAAGTTCGTCCCGGCGCTGCTGCAGCAGTTCATTGAGCAGGACGGTGTCGAGCAATGCACCAGCCTGACCGATGTGCTCAACGGTGGCGGCGAACTCAGTGCAGCGCTGGCGCGGCAGGTGCGTGATCGCTTGCCTTGGGTGCGGTTGCACAACGTTTATGGCCCGACTGAAACCACGGTGGACAGCACGGGCTGGACGCTGGAGCCGGACATGCCGGTGCCGGACAACGTGGTGCCAATCGGTACAGCCTTGAGCAATACACGCCTGTACGTGCTCGACGCGTACGGACAACCGGTGCCGCAAGGCGTCAGCGGTGAGTTGCACATCGGCGGCGTCGGCGTGGCACGTGGTTATCACGGCTTGCCGGAGATGCAGGCCGAGCGCTTCATCGACAGCCCGTTTGTGCCGGGGGATCGCCTGTACCGCACTGGCGATCTGGCGCGCTACAACAATCATGGGGAACTGGAATTCCTCGGCCGCAATGACTTCCAGATCAAGCTGCGTGGCTTGCGTCTGGAGCCGGGGGAAATCGAGGCGCGGCTGATCGAACATCCGGCGGTTCGCCAAGCGGTGGTGATGGTGCGCGATGAGCGTCTGGTGGCCTGGTACAGCTTGCGCGCCGGCATCGACGCGCCATCGTTGGATACCTTGCGCAGCCATGTGCTGGAGCGTTTGCCGGAGTACATGGTGCCGGGCGCGTTTGTGCTGCTCGACGCGTTGCCGCTGACGCCAAACGACAAGATCGATCGCAAAGCCCTGCCGGAACCGGGGGCAGATGCGGTGATCAACCGCCCATACGTGGCGCCCGAGGGTGAAGTCGAAACCACGCTGGCGCGGATCTGGGGCGAGGTGCTTGGCGTCGAACAGGTCGGACGGCACGACAACTTCTTTGAACTCGGTGGGCATTCGTTGCTGGCGGTGAAGCTGGTCAATCTGCTGCAACGGGCCGGGCTGCAACTGTCGCTGGCCGAACTGTTCCAGCATCCGAGCATCGAGTCTGCCGCCGCGCTGCTCAGTCAGGATGAGGCGCTCAGTCAGCCTGACGGGCTGGTCGTGGTGCGTGCCGGGGCGCACGGTACGCCGCTGTTTCTGCTGCATGAATTCAGCGGCAGGGACGTGTATTTCCCGACGCTGGCCCAGCACATCGGTGGCGAGTTCCCGATTTACGGTTTGCCCGGTGTGCCGCTGGGGCAAGCGCAATTGCGCACGCTTGAGTGCATGGCGCAGCGCATGGTCGGAATCATCCGCGCGGTACAGCCTCACGGGCCGTATCGGCTGGCGGGCTGGTCGTTCGGCGGGGTGCTGGCGCATGAGGTCGCGCAGCAATTGCTCGGCCTCGATGAGCCGGTGGATTTCATCGGCATGCTCGACAGCTACGCGCCAAACCCGCTCGCCCAGGACAAGGCAATGTGGAGCGGCGAGGGCCTCGACAAGCGCCAGTTACTTGGCCATTGCCGAGGGCGTTCGCTGATGCTGGGTGCCGAAACCGAGGCGGCGCTGGCGGCGGTGCAAGTGCTGGAAGCGCAAGTCGAACAGCTGGATTTCCCCGAGCTGTTCAAGCGCTGTCAGGCGCAGCAACTGACCGATCCGGAACTGGCCACGGTCAGCGCGGCGGACGCCTGGCATTACTTTGATCGCGAAGCGGCGCATCGTCTGGCGCTGGCGCATTACCGGGTCAGCCCGGCGAGCCAGCCGATCCACCTGTTCCGTGCACAGGAACTGATGGAAGGCCAGTCATTGCCGAGCCCGACGCGCGGCTGGGAAGAGCGCTTCAACATTGGCTTGCTGCGTTGCATCGACATCCCCGGCGATCACCGGACCATGATGAAGCACCCGCACATCCAAGCGCTTGGCCAGGCCATTACCCAGGCGCTGGAAACCCTGGTGACGCCGGAACCGGCGCTGTATCAACCGCTGCTGACGATTCAGACCGGGCAGTCGGGGCATGCGCCGATTTTCTGTGTGCCGGGGGCGGGTGACAGCGTCACCGGGTTCATTCACCTGACCGAGGCGATCGGCCCGGAGTGGCCGATCATCGGCTTGCAACCGCGCGGGCTGGACGGCGTCAGTGTGCCGCACAGCGCGGTCGAAGCCGCTGCCGCGTTCTACCTGCAAGCCATCGAGCAGATCCACCCGCAGGGGCCGCTGCACCTGATCGGTCATTCGTTCGGCGGCTGGGTCGCGCATGCCATGGCCGCGCAGTTGCAGGCGGCCGGGCGCGTGGTGGCTTCGCTGACGTTGATCGACAGCGAGGCACCGGGCGGTGACGGCACGGCGGGCAAACCATACACCGCCACTGCCGCGCTGCAACGGCTGATCGACACCCTGCAACTGTCCTGTGGCAAGTCGCTGGGCATCGATCCTGTGCTGTTCGCCGACGCCGACGACACCACGCAATTGCGCATGCTGCACGACGGCATGGTGCGCGCCGGGGTGTTGTCGGAGCGCGCGGCGCCGGACGCGATGCATGGCCCGGTACGCACCTTCGCCAGCGCCTTGCGCACGGTCTATCAACCGCGACTGGCCTATACCGGGCCGGTGCGGCTGGTGCTGGTCGATGACCCGACGCTGGACGAGTGGGGCAATCAGCGCGAACAGGCGGCAGTGCTCGAAGGCTGGCAGCGGCAGGTCAGCGATCTGGCGGTGTGGTACGGGCCGGGCAACCACTTCACGATTCTCAAGGCGCCCAACGTCTTCAGTTTCGCCGCGTGGTGGCATGACGGTCTGGCACTGGCAGTCGGCCAAGTGCTGTCCTGAGTGTGGTTGTTCTATCAAGACCCGGCCGCTGGCCGGGTTCATCCCTGAACGGACTTGTGGTTATTTATGGAAAAGTCGAAGTTGCGCAAAGTCGGTATGGGGTTGGCGTTGGCGGCGGTGGCCGGGTTGGTGCTGTACACGGTGCAGGCTCCGGCCGAAGCGCCGAAATACCAGACCGCGCCGGTCGAACGCTCGGATATCGAAAACACCGTGCTCGCCACCGGTTTGCTGGAAGGCGTCAAGCAGGTGGACGTCGGTGCTCAGGTGTCGGGGCAGTTGAAGTCGCTCAAGGTCAAGGTCGGCGACAAGGTGAAGAAGGGCCAGTGGCTGGCGGAAATCGATCCTCTGGTGCTGCAGAACACCCTGCGTCAGGCTCAGGTCGATGAGGAAAACCTGCAGGCGCAAAAGCGCGCCACGCAAGCCCAGCTCAAACAGACCAAAGCGATCTACGAGCGCTATCAGAACCTGCAGGAAGATGCGTCGATCTCGCGTCAGGATTTCGAAACCGCGCAATCGGATTACGAGGTGCAACAGGCCAATCTGCTGTCGCTGGACGCGCAGATCAAGAGTGCGCACATCCAGATCGACACCGCGAAGGTCAACCTCGCGTACACGCGGATCGTCGCGCCGATCGATGGCGACGTGGTCGGCATCGTCACCCAGGAAGGCCAGACCGTGATCGCCAACCAGTTGGCGCCGATCCTGCTGAAACTGGCGGATCTGGACACCATGACCATCAAGGCCCAAGTGTCGGAAGCCGACGTGATTCATATCGCGCCGGGGCAGCAGGTGTATTTCACCATTCTCGGCGAAGACAAACGCTATTACGGCAAGCTGCGCGGCACTGAGCCGGCGCCGCAGAACTTCCTCGAAACGCCGCCGGCCGGCACCCCGAAGCAAAACACCGCAGTGTTCTATAACGCGCTGTTCGAGGTGCCCAATCCCGACCATCGCTTGCGCATCTCGATGACCGCGCAAGTGCGCATCGTCCTCGATACCGCGCAATCGGTGCTGACCGTGCCGGTGGCCGCGCTTGGGCCACGCAACGCCGATGGCAGCTTTCCGGTGCGGGTGCTCGATGCCAAGGGCCAGGCGCAGTCGCGCAACGTGCAGACCGGGATCAACAACAACGTCAAAGTGCAGATCAATCAGGGCCTCAGCGAAGGCGAGCGGGTGGTGATCGGTGATCCGTTGCCCGCCGTGGCGGGAGCTTGAGCATGACGCAAGCGTTGCTGCAACTGACCGGCATCACCCGCAGTTTTACCGCCGGCGACCGTGAATTTCTCGCACTGAAGAACATCAACCTGACGATCAACGCCGGAGAAATGGTGGCGATCATCGGCGCCTCCGGTTCCGGCAAGTCAACCCTGATGAACATCCTCGGCTGTCTCGATTACGCCACCGCCGGCAGCTACAAGATCAATGGCCAGGAAACCCGCGACCTCGATGATCAGGCGCTGGCCGAGCTGCGCCGCGATTATTTCGGTTTCATCTTCCAGCGCTATCACTTGCTGCCGCACCTGAGCGCGATGCACAACGTCGAGATGCCAGCGATCTACGCCGGCATCCCCGCGCCGCAACGCCACGCCCGCGCCCGCGAGTTGTTGGCGCGACTGGGTCTCGACGGGCACCTGACCCACCGGCCGAGCCAGCTCTCCGGTGGTCAGCAGCAACGGGTGAGTATCGCCCGGGCCTTGATGAATGGCGGGGAAGTGATCCTCGCCGACGAACCCACCGGCGCTCTCGACACCGCCAGCGGCAAGGAAGTGATGCGTATCCTGCTGGAGCTGCACGCGGCCGGGCACACGGTGATTCTGGTGACCCACGACCCGAAAGTCGCGGCCAACGCCGAACGCATCATCGAAGTCAGCGACGGTGAAATCCTCAGCGACCGGCGCAACCAGCGCGACACCGGGCAACTGTCGGACGAAGAGGAGGTGCCGCCCAAACCACCGGCGACACGCCGTTTGGTCGCCAGCCTCGGGCTGTTCAAGGAGGCCTTCAACATGGCCTGGGTGGCGCTGATTTCGCACCGCATGCGCACCTTGCTGACCATGCTCGGGATTGTCATCGGCATCACCTCGGTGGTGTCGATTTCGGCGATCGGTGAGGGCGCGAAAAACTACGTGCTCAAGGACATTTCGGCGATCGGCAGCAACACCATCGACATCTATTCCGGCAGCAGTTTCGGCGACAAGCGCGCCGCCTCGATCGAGACACTGGTGCCAGCGGATGTCACCGCGCTGAATCAACTGTATTACGTCGACAGCGCCACCCCGGTGGTCGGTCGCAGCATGCTTCTGCGTTATCGCAACATCGACCTCGACGCGCAGATCAATGGCGTCAGTGATCAGTATTTCCAGGTTCGCGGAATCAAACTGGAGGCGGGCATCACCTTCAGCGAGAGCGACGCGCGGCGTCAGGCGCAGGTGGTGGTGATCGACTTCAACACCCGGCATCGGTTATTCGGCGAGGGCGTCGATCCGCTGGGGCAGGTGATCCTGATCGGTAACCTGCCATGCACCGTGATCGGCGTGGCCGCCGAGAACAAGAACCTGTTTGCCTCGGGCAAAACCCTCAACGTCTGGGTGCCCTACGAAACCGCCGCCGGGCGTATCCTGGGCCAACGTTTTCTCGACAGCATCAGCGTACGGATCAAGGACGGCCAGTCGAGCAAAGTCGTGGAAAATCACGTCACCCAATTGATGCTGCAACGCCACGGCATCAAGGACTTCTACACCAACAACCTCGACAGCGTGATGCAGACCGTGCAGAAAACCAGCCGCTCGCTGGCCTTGCTGCTGTCGCTGATCGCGGTGATTTCGCTGGTGGTCGGCGGCATCGGGGTGATGAACATCATGCTGGTGTCGGTCACCGAGCGTACCCGCGAGATCGGCATTCGCATGGCGGTCGGCGCACGCCAGTCGGACATTCGTCAGCAGTTTCTGGTGGAGGCGGTGATGGTCTGCCTGCTCGGCGGGGCCATCGGCATTTCCCTGTCGTATGCCATCGGCCATCTGTTTTCGCTGTTCATCAAGGAATGGGAGATGGTGTTCTCCATGGCCTCGGTGCTGACGGCGGTGATCTGCTCGACGTTGATTGGCATCGTCTTCGGCTTCGTCCCCGCGCGTAATGCATCGCGCCTGGACCCGATCGAGGCGCTGGCGCGGGACTGATTGCCGAAGCTGATTGGCCGGGCTCGTGCACTGAAGTGCACAAATCGAAAGGGACGGGTCATGAACCCGTCCCTGTTTTTCGCTTTCCAACTGTGGGAGCTGGCTTGCCAGCGATGACGGCCTACCCGCCGACCAACCTCCCACCTGAATGCACGCATTCCAACTGTGGGAGCGAGCCTGCTCGCGAAAGCGGCCTCACAGTCGACTAGTCCCTGACTGAGTGCACTCGATCAAATTGTGGGAGCTGGCTTGCCAGCGATGGCGGCCTACCAGCCGACCACCTCCCACCTGAATGCACGCAATCCAACTGTGGGAGCGGGCTTGCTCGCGAAAGCGGCCTCACAGCCGACCAATCCCCAACTGAATGCACTCGTCAAATTGTGGGAGCTGGCTTGCCAGCGATGGCGGCCTACCCGCCGACCAACCTCCCACCTGAATGCACGCAATCCAACTGTGGGAGCGAGCCTGCTCGCGAAAGCGGCCTCACAGCCGACCAATCCCCAACTGAATGCACCCGGTCAAATGGTGGGAGCTGGCTGCCAGCGAGGACGGCCTACAAGCCGACAACCTCCCACCTGAATGCACACATTCCAACTGTGGGAGCGAGCCTGCTCGCGAAAGCGGCCTGCCAGACACCATCAAAACTACAGGAGCAATCCCGGTTCTCCACACACACC